>DASRZY010000142.1:0-10634 GCA_035685905.1 Syntrophales bacterium | reverse complement strand
CTGGCATGAAGTCAGCCTCACGTTTTCGCCCGAGGGTAATTACCGGCTGATCCAGGAACGGATCGCAACGGCAGTCGATGGTGCCCTGAAAGATTATCGCGAGGAGATGGAGCGGCAGATGCGTCAAATGGAACGGACACTCGATTCAATCTCGTCGATTGAACTGAGTCCAAGGACGCGTTTGCACATCACAGCGTCGGGGACCGAGGTCACGGTGCGCTTTCCGGTGGGGGCGCAGAATGCCGCGGAGATCGACGATCGGGTTGTACATGAGATCTACGCGGCCATCGACCGGGAACCGAAACTCAAGCTGGTCGAATCCGGCATGCCTGCATTGCAAACGGAGCCATCGTCTCCGAGGGCCGCTTGAAGAGTGATGATCTGTCCTGGATAAAAGTTGACTTGTGCACAGAGGCAAGAGCCCCGAGATCCCCGCGCAGAGACGGAACGGCTCTTCAAAGCCCTCTCGGTCACGGGAAGAGCGGGATGCCCCTCCAGGATATGTTTTGGGGCGCCTGCTTCGGCAGCCTCATCGACCCGTTCGGGATCCCATGGATGTTCAATTGTGCCAGCAAGACCTGAGTGTCTTCGAGTCGGATTGCCGCCTGACCCCCCGCTGTACACAGCCGCCGGCAGGTCGGCGGATGTGCCCGGCACAATGATCGGGAATCGACAGATTCGAAGCGAGGCCCGGGCGGCTGCGAACCCGGCTGGACTGCCCGGTAAGAGAACGCACGAGCGATTCATGAATATGTTCATCTCGTCTGAGATATTTAGCGGCCCTGAATCCGCCTTTTCCCGATGGAAACCTTTTCGAGAACGGATAGCATGTAATAAAATTTCAGTTTCAATGAGCCCCTCCCCTGATCACCTCATCTGCTGTCTTTGCCCCCCCGCGGATGAGGTGATTGTCTGTCCGGCCGTCAAGTGGATTGTCATTCCTTCCCCGCTCGGGATCTTCATGGAACACTCCTCCCGGATATCCTGTTCGCGTGCCTGGGGGGTCATCTCTCTCATCCATCCGCTCAGCCGCTTTTCAGATTATTCCACCCTGACATTGCGCCTGGGTCTGATTGTTCCGCCATAAAATGCAGGGCAAGATGGAACCGGGATTGTGTGCAATTCCTCGAGGCCGTCGCGCGTCGATGGCGCCGATTCTTTTTCCGGCGTAACCGCGCGGGCACGGAACCTCTTTTTTTGCACAGGAGGTAAGGAAATGAAAAGAAGAGCCATGTGGACCATCCTTCTTGCCGGGATCATGGCATGCATCATTGTCATTGTCCCCCCCCGCATTCTGTACGCCGCAACGGCCAAGGAGATTGACGTCAGCGTCGATGCTGCGCTGGAAAAATTCAGCAAGAGCGTAAAGGGGGCCGCCGAAGTCCTCAAAATGGCCAAGGGCATCCTGATCATCCCGAGGGTCACCCAGGCAGGGTTGATCGCTGGGGGCGAGTACGGAGAGGGAGCGCTGAGAATCGGCGGGAAGACCGTCGACTATTACAGCATTGCAGCCGCCACCTTCGGGCTGCAGCTGGGAGCGCAGGAGAAGGACATCATCATAGCCTTCATGGACGAGGAGGCCCTGAAAAAGTTCCGGTCCAGCGACGGATGGCAGGCCGGGATCAATGGGACCGTGGCAGCCATTGATCAGGGCACAGAGGGCTCCATCGACACGACGAAGACGAACCAGCCCATTATCGGGTTCGTGGTCGGGCAGAGGGGGCTGATGGTCGGCGCCAACATAGAAGGGGCAAAATTCAGCCAGTTGAAGAGGTGATGGAAGCACTTCAGTCGTTCATTCATCGAGAGGCTAAGAAGAAGATGATGATCCGGAAATACAGTAAACCGTCATGGGCGGTCCTGGGGGCGACATGACCTTCAACCTGGGCGGCATCGGGATCGGATAAAGGAGCTGACAAGATGAAAAAGGTACTCTCTGGGACAATCTTTCTGGCTTTTCTCGGTGTCTTTCCTGTCATGGCGCTGGCACAGGTTGGTGTCAGCGTCGGGGTTTCCATCCCGCTGCCGCCGGCTATCGTATTCGAAGCACCGCCGGCCGTTGTGGTATTGCCGGATACGGATGCTGTTTACGTTGTTCCCGGCATCAGCGTGGACCTGTTTTTCTGGAATGGTTTCTGGTGGCGTCCGTGGGAAGGACGCTGGTATCGCTCACCGTATTACGATCATGGCTGGGTTTATTACAGCAGTGTTCCAAGATTTTATTACGACGTGGACCCCTACTGGAGAGGATACTACCACAATCACAGTTGGCACGGTTACATTTGGAATTATCAGCCGATTCCCCATTCGCAGCTTCAACACAACTGGAAGAGCTGGCAGAGCAACCGGTATTGGGAAACAAAAAAACATTGGGACGTTCAGGGTTATTCGCGCAAGCCGCAGCAACAGAAACAGGTGATAAGACAGCAACGGCAGCAGATGTACCAACAAAGACCTGAGGTGCAGCAGCATCAGCAATATCAAAAACAGCAGAGAGAAGAACAGCAAAGACAGCATCAGATGCAGCAGCATCAGCACCAGGGTGAAGCTCATCAACAGCCTCACGGACACGAAGGAAAGGGTGAAGAACACAGAAAGTAGGAGGACGTGGATCTTTGTGTCCGTAATCGGCGGCGCGTCATGATTGCCCCTGATTCTCAAACGACATGGCAGATGGAGGCATTATGAAGAAAGCAGAATTGGCATTGCCGGAAATCATGCTGATAGCCGGTACTCGAGTAATGGCCGGGGCGGGAGGTGCGCTGTTGCTGGCGGATAAATTAAAGGACGACAAGCGAAAGATGATTGGATGGACCCTGTTTCTGATTGGGGCACTGAGCACAATTCCATTGGCAATAGACGTATTCAGCAAGAGGAAGTGACGGCCACAGCCCCCCTTTTATTTTTTCAATTTTCAAATCTCCAATCCGTCGCAACACCGAGTTCTACAGACTCATAGACGAAACGGTGCAGTCATGAACAGATTCATTCGGGGATCGCTGCTGGCGGCCTTGTTGGGAATCGCTCTCGCACTCCCCGGATGCGGCGGTGGTGGCGGTGGCGACGGTGGCGGCAGCGGCAATCCGCCGACCGCCGTCGTGCAGCCTTTGCCGTTGCCGGGCCCCCATGCGGTTGCGTGCAGCAACATCGTCCAGGATTTCACTCGACTGGGTCCCGGCGAGGACGTGACGAGCTATTGGGAAGGCCTGCCGTCCGACGCCGGCGTGCCGCGTTATGTGACCGATCTGCTGGCGGACCCGGGCAATACGCTGATCGCCACGGTGACCGCGCCGTCGGATTCGAATCTCTACGGTGATTTTGCCGGACAACAGGTCAAGTTCGTTGTGCTCGCGTGCTACCCCACTGCGGCCGACAACCCCCGTCCGGACTATCCGCTCAATCCGCCGCAGACCGACAGGGTCGTGCCGCACATGCAGACCGGATCGGACGCGCCTCTGTTTGCGGACGCCTCGGTTCGTTATCCGATGGTCGCGTTTTCGCATGGCTACCTGGGCAGCCCGATCGACTCAGACGACTACATGCTGGCGCTGACCGCTTTGGCGAGTTACGGCTACGTCGTCATCGCCCCGTTTCACGGCGATGCGCGCTTTTCCAACCTCAGGATCGACAACCTCGCCGACGCCATTGCCGTGGCGACGCATCTGGAGAACTTCACGGCGCTGCAGGCGCTGCGTGCGCTTTCGATATCCGCGGCGCTCGACCTTGTTCTCGCGAATCCGCAGTGGAAAGATCACATCGACGAGACACAGATCGGCGGTTTCGGGGCGAGCATGGGCGGCGAGACAATGCTGCTGCTGGGCGGCGCCGGCCTGACGACCTCATACTTCGACATCGGGTCGACGTGGAAACAGATCACCCGCGATCCGCGGATCAAGGCGGCCTTCGGCTACGTGCCGTATTTCGGGCAGCCGATCCTGCCCGCATTCGGACGCGACCAGCACGGGCTCGACGGCATCGATCTGCCGTTTCTCGGCATGAGCGGGACGGCGGATACGACAGCTCCGATTAGCGAAGCGCAGATCGGCATATCGCGCCTCACCGGGTTCCGTAGGCTGGTTTCACTCTCCGGCGTGACGCACGGGTTCGACAAGGCCTCGACAAACGACATCTACACGTGGTTGCTTACGTTCCTCGACGCGGAGGTTCGCGGCGACCCGGATGCGATCAGCCGTCTTTCCACGATGGGGAGTGTGGCGGGCGGAGGCGATGACAGCGTATTGATTTATTGATGAGAGAAACTTCCAATATTTACACCGGAGGGAATAGACAAGAACAGAAAATGCGATGGCGCATCAGAAATGGCCCTGCTTATTTATTGATTCCCGGGCGCATCGTCAATTCATAACACTGCAAAGGCGCAAGGCGAGCGGGTGTAGCCGATAAACCGAGGGCTTCAGACCTGGGGGAGGCTGCATTCGATCATCTGCATTGATCTGTCGTCTCATAACTGTTATACTTCTGCAAGCATACCGGCGAAGATGAAGTTCCGGTCTGTCCACTATCAAAGATCAGTGCGACAGAGGATAGAAGGAGGGGGCCTGCCCGCGATTCGGAATCAAGGTCTCTGTGATGGTGAACATTCTGTTTGACTCGCATAAAGGAGGTTGTCACATGAAACGATTCGTTTTATTAACTGTTGTGATTCTGTCTCTTTTTCTCTGTCTCCCGGGCATGGCAGTAGCCCAGGACAAAGAGCCTGACGCCTACCTCGAACTGAGCGAAGGGTCGGTCGCCATTGGAATCGGGTACAGCTGGGGCGAGGGCACCCTGACGTTCCAGGGCAAAAAGTACCCCGTGTCAGTCGATGGACTCTCCGTGATTGATGTCGGCGTCACCAAGGTATCGGCATTCGGCAAGGTGTATGGTCTCAAAAAGCTCGAAGACTTCAACGGCACCTACACCGCCGCCACCGCTGAAGGCACCCTGGGCGGAGGCGCAGGCGCCACGACGATGAAAAACCAGAACGGGGTGGTGATCGACCTGTTCACAACGACCAAAGGCCTCAATCTGAAGCTTGCCCCCAGCGGCATCTCGCTGAAGCTCAAGTAACCCTGATACGCGGGAGAGTTTTGAACAAAAGATAAAATGAAAATTGCCAATCGTTAAGAAGCAAACGGCGGAGCCACCTTGACTCTGCCGTTTGCTTTCTTGCAGGGCTGATTATTTCTCGGATTGGTTCCCGATCAGGGCTTCTGCGTTCAGGACGGCAAGATAAAGGAGAGACGTTCATGGCCAATCTGACGCCGGCTATTTTCTTTGGACATGGCAACCCGATGAATGCCTTGCTGAAAAATGCCTACACGGAAGGCTGGGCTTCCATCGGCACATCGATCCCGCGTCCGAAAGCCGTGCTTTCCGTGTCGGCCCACTGGTACATTCCGGCCAGCGCGGTAACGGATAATCTCGCGCCGCGAACCCTCCATGATTTTGGAGGCTTCCCGAAAGAGCTTTACCGGGTGCAATATCCCGCGGCCGGCAGTCCTGAACTTGCCCGGCATGTCCAGGATCTGGCGGCCCCTTTATCCGTGGCGCCCGATGACAGTTGGGGGCTGGATCACGGCACGTGGGCGGTACTGCGACACGTCTTTCCGGATGCGGATGTTCCCATCGTGCAGCTCAGCATAGATGAAAGACAACCCCCTCGGTTCCACTATGAATTGGGGAGACATCTCGCGCCGCTGCGCAAAGAAGGCGTCTTGGTCATCGGCAGCGGTAACATCGTTCATAATTTGCATACCTATGCATGGGGCAATCAGAAGACCCACCCTTTCGATTGGGCTGTGCGATTTGAGAAACAGGCCCGGGAGTTGATGCTCAAAGGCGATGATACTCTGCTGATTGATTATGAGAAGTTGGGGCGGGATGCCATGCTGTCGATTCCGACGCCTGACCACTATTTGCCGCTGCTGTATGTTCTTGGTCTGCGCGGAAAAGGCGAACAGGTCAGTTTCCCGGTAGAGGGGGTCGATGGCGGCTCCGTCTCCATGCTCGCTGTACGGATCGGATGATCGCCCGGAGGGTCCGCAGGTTCAAAAACCCCGGGAATCGTGTGTATGTCAACTGGAAACGGCGTGCATCCCAGGGCTCGAGGAGACCGGCTCTTGACGGCTGAACTCGAACAACTGAATCAGGATTGGACAAAGGCATGGCTGGAGCGTGACGCCGCAACCGTCGACAGGCTCATGGCGCCGGAGTACGTCTACGTTACTCCCAGCGGTCAGGTTATCGACCGGCAGACGATCTTGGGTATCATTCGTTCACCGGAATACCGTCTGGCAAGCGGCACCCGTTCCGAGGTCTGGGTCATGCCACTGGGTGAGGATACAGCCGCGGTGATGAGTCGGTGGCAGGGGGAGGGGAGTTACCAGGGTCATCCGTTTCAGGACGACCACCGGTGTACATCGGTCTTCGTGCATCGTGAGGTCGGCTGGCAGCTCGCTCTGGAGCACTGTTCGGCCGTATCTGAGCCGGCCATCGGTTGGCGGCTCGCCAGTCGAGCACTGTTCGACCATCTCTGAATCGGCCAATCGCCCGACTGCTGATCCTGAATCCCCTGGCAGCTTTGCTGCAGTAACTGGTTGACTGGGTAATGGGTTGATTAGGAATATCGCCTTATCAACTCGTCAACGGATTCCTTCTTTCCACCGGTCACTGGTCACTGACCACTGCCGCGCAGCGGCCCGTCCCTACCCCCTTGTCCCTGGTCCCTTCTTTCTCTCCACTGTCCACTGACCACTAGCCACTTCTTCTCTCGTCCCTACCCCCTGGTCCCTTGTCCCTTTCTTTGCATAACACTTAACACGTCTTTACTTCTTCCTGGCTACCCTCTATACGCTTCTTTTGTCCCCGCCGAAGGACGTATGTCGCTCCGCCCATTTCGCCAGGCTGTCCAGATCGGTAAAAATCCCGTCCAGTGAAAAATAGATCATCGGGTTGACGCTGGGCGGCTCCGGATTCTTCCGATCGTCACTCAAATACCCGTACCTCGGTATCTTGCGCATATGGGCTATTCCGAGCTCGAAAGCCGATCCGTCATCTACCATAACGCCATCCAGGACGATCAGGACAGCATCGCATTTCCGCAGGGCCTTCATGCAGGCCTCGTAGATCCGTTCCGAGGATTCGGTGGGCCCGATGCCGTGCTTCATCATCTCGCCGATCAGGCCAGCCTCCTGGGGCAGAAATACATCGAAGAACTCGCTGAGGACGTCTCTCAGCGTCTCGTTGAAGGACCGCTCGGCCTCCGTGAACAGGGGACCGGCAAGGTAGAGCACGGGCTTGCTTTTCTTCATTGCTCCTCCAGATGAATGACGGGGTGAATGATCTGTCCCTTTCACGCGACAGAGCCTTCATCCCCGGCTCGGGTTGCTGCCAGTTCAAAAGGCCGGCGATCCCGGCGGGGCATGACGGCTTCTGCCGGAGTATCTTGTTTCTGAAATCATTTTCGGGTGAAGGTTGTCTCCAGCCATTGCGTCGTCGTTCTCACAATGCGGGCAAAGACGTCGGACTCCGTAATGCCCATGGCCTTGGGAAGGTGGAAGGAATGGTCACCGCCTTCGATGACGTCCAGTTTCCAGGGGGCCGGCATCCTGCCCAGGACGGCCTGCAGTTTTCCCAGATCGCACAGGCGGTCCCTCGTCCCGGCGAAAAAGAGCATGGGGATCTCGATCCGGTATAAGTGGGCATCCCGGATCCTGGACTGATCGCCTGCCGGATGAAGGGGATAGCCCAGGAAGACCAGGCCCTCTGCCGGCAGTTTTTTCTCGGCGGCCATTTGAGAGGCTATCCGTCCGCCCATGGACTTGCCGGCAGCGATGATGCGTCTGACATCAACTCCTGAATCCTCCCGGAAATATCGGCAGGCCGCAACCCAGGCGGCTTCCAATTTTTCAGGCCGATCCGGTGCCTTCAGCCCCTTCTCCTTATATGGGAAATTGAAGCGCAGCGCCGGATAACCCGCCTTGGCCAGACCGTCCGTGAACGCGGCCAGGAGGGGATTCTCCATGTCATTGCCGGCGCCGTGGGCCGTGATCACTCCCGCTCCGGGCACCTGTTTTTTATGTGGCGGCAGGGTCAGAATGGCCGATACGGACTCGCCTGCCGACAGGGGAATGGTCAATCTCTGCCTGGTCATGGAACCTCTCCTCCTGCAATCAGTATACGCCGATTTACAATCCAGGATCAACCCTGTGACGAGGGTTCATCACAGATTTTCAGCCGCTTGCGTGAGCCCTTTGCTCTGATATAATAATGATGAAAAGAAGATTGTCGTTCACGTGGCATGATCCGGACAACGATTCACGAGCCACAGGAGAATATATGCAGAGTCAGCGCGGGCGCCCTTTTGGGGTTATCACGTTAAGAGCAGCATGGCAGTTGGAGGCATTATGAAGAAAGCAGAATTGACATTGCCGGAAATCATGCTGATCGCCGGTACTCGAGTAATGGCTGGCGCGGGAGCCGCGCTGCTGCTAGCAGATAAGTTAAGTAAGGATGAACGAAAGACGATTGGATGGACCTTGTTTCTGATCGGGGCGCTGAGCACCATTCCATTGGTATTGGACGTCTTCAGCAAGAGGAAGTGACGGCCGCAGCTGGGCGGTCACAGGCGGACGGGTAAAGGTCGGTGATCCGGTCGAACTGGCCGATGGCATCGAGTCCGGGCCTCATGGGTCGGGGGTCGGCTCATCGGTCAAGGAACGCCGGGGGATGGAAGGGCCAGGTGAAGAACAACCGGGAACGCCTGCGTGAGTCATATCGGCCGGAAAGGGTACGTGTCCTCTTCGTAGGGGAGGCCCCGCCTGCATCGGGGGCGTTTTTCTATCGAAGAGATTCAGGGCTCTACCGGGCGCTCTCGAGCATATTCGAGAAGGCCTTTCCCCGGCTCCGGGGCCAAGATTTCCTGGCAGCTTTTCGCGGCCTCGGGTGCTATCTGGTGGACCTGTGTGGGCGACCGGTGGATCGTCTCGGGCCCCGGGAGCGCAGAGGGGCGCGCCGGATGGGTGAGGTGGGGCTCGCGGAAGCAATACGCCGGCTGCACCCGCTCGCGATCGTCGTGCTGCTCCGTTCGATCAATGAGAACTGCGCACGGGCGGAGGAGGCCGCTGCATGGAGCGGGGTGCGCATTGTGGTTCCCTATCCGGGGCGTTGGGTGCGCTGGCGCGACGAGTTCAGGGAGATCCTCGTGCCGGTGCTTCGCCGCTGGATGCGGGATGAAGTGCTCAACAGGCCCGAATCGCGACTCCCTTCCTTTCTTCACATAACACGTAACACATAACACATCTTCACTATCCCCGACCGCGCAGCGGCCTGGACCTCTGAACCTTCGGACCTGTTCATCCCCCATTCCTTGATTTTCGGACGGAACAGACGGAACAGACCGAATAGACGGGATAGACCGAGAGCTGCACCGCGGCCCTACGGGGTCTTTCGCTTCACGGTAACACGGACGGTCAGAGAGCCTTGCAGGTTCTCGATGTCTCCCGGTAAGAACTTGTCACTACCGGCCCCTCTCGGGGTCCCGAGCTCGAGCACCCCGTCATCTTCGGCCACATACGAATTCCACCGACCGGGGAGATGAACTTTTTTCCCATACCGTACAGCCAGGGTCCACCACCCGAAGGTTCCCCCTCCCTCCGGGCCGATCTTCCCGCCGTCCTTCGTCGTGTAGGCCCCTTTGGCCTCGACTTCAAAGGTGTCGCCTTTCTTGACCGACAATCCCGTTGAGACCCATTCCCCGTGCGGCACGCTGACGTTGGCGTAGTCCACGTTTTCCTTTTTCCTGATGGTCACCTGCTTTGTCGCCCAGCCGATCGGCGTGACGTTTCCCGTCTTCGGGTCGCCCCAGACGAAATCGACCCGGAGCGTGTGGGTGCCTTCGGTTGCGGCCACGAAATTCACGGTGTCGCTGTAGTACTGCGTGTCGCCCCGCCGCTTCCCGTCGACGGACCAGTACATGGCGTAGGCGCCGTCGGGCCTGAGGATATCCGAGGCGTATCCCTTGTCCAGGATCACTGCTTTGAAGGTGATCTTTTCGCTCACAAAGACAATATCCTCTCCGGGTTTCTTCTCGAGCGGGCCGTCGATCCGCAGGTTGACATGGCTTGCCGGGGGAGACGGTTTCGGGGTCGCCTTGGTTGCCGCAGGCGTTTTCGACAGGGCGGTCCTGCAGTCGGCGATCACCTTGAGAAGCTTGTTCCTTCGGTCGTTGTAATCGGAGAGGCTCTTGTAGGATTTCATCAGTCGGTCGGAGAGGTCCCGGTCCTCGGCGGTGGTCGCACAGGCCGCCTTCAACGCCGCCGCACGGGCCCGGTGTGGCGTCATGTAAGCCATCAGGTCCGTGTATTGCTTCAGCGCGTAATCGACATCTTTCTTGATCCGTTCTTCGTCGCACGGCTGCCCGGGCCTGGGCGACATATTCCTTGCGCTTCTCCAGAACTCGTCGGCGCGGGGATCCGGGGCAAGCGGGCCGCCCGTCGATGACCGCACGGCCAGGACCGCCGCCGCTCCCGTAACCTCCACGCCCGCGTCGTGATGGGCCTTGACGCAGTCGGCACGGACCTGCTGAACGTTCAGGTAAGTCTTCGTGAACCGCTCGTCGCGAAACCGCTGCA
>DASRZY010000141.1:0-12545 GCA_035685905.1 Syntrophales bacterium | reverse complement strand
CCGAAAGGCGCAGCTATCCCCGCTGCGCCTTTTTTATTGCCGTCCTGCTGGACCGCGCTTGCGTCCAGACCCTGATTGTGGCATGACGCATAGGGAAACGGACAATCGGTTCTCTTGTCCCGGCGTTTTCCCGGACGAGATAGACCAAACAGACCGGACAGACCAAATAGACTACTTCGGGGGGGCATATGATGAAAACAGCGGATCTATTCAGGCTCGACGGCAAGGTGGCTTTGGTGACGGGCGGGGGGCGCGGCATCGGCAAGTTCATCGCCACGGGGCTGGCGGAAGCGGGCGCGAACCTCGTCATCACCTCGCGCAAGATGAAGAACCTTGAGGCCGCGGCCGCGGAAATCAGGAAGTCCTGCGGCGTGGAGGTCCTGTCCGTGGCCTGCGACGTGGCGAAGGAAGAGGACATCGACGGGCTCGTTAAGGCGACCCTGGATCAATTCGGCCGAATCGACATCCTGGTTAACAACGCCGGGGCCACCTGGGGCGCCGCGACGCTGAAGTTCCCCCTGGAGCGCTGGGATCAGATGTTCAACATCAACGTCCGCGGTGTCTGGATCCTGACGCAGAAGGCAGCCAACGTGATGAAGGCCCAGGGCGGGGGCAACATCATCAACATCTCATCCATCATGGGGTTCCGGGGCTCCGACGAGTTCCTGCACCCGGCCGTGCCCTACAACTCCACGAAGGCGGCTGTCAACGTCCTCACCATGAATCTCGCCGTAAAGCTCGCCCCGTTCAAGATCCGGGTGAACGCCATCGCGCCGGGCTATTTCCGCACCGACATGATGGCCTACATCGAGACGCCCGACTTCAAGGAGTCTCACGACAAGACGTTGGAGCTCATCCCCATGAGGCGCTTCGGGGACATGGACGACATGAAGGGTGTGGCAGTGTTCCTGGCTTCGGACGCATCGGCCTACATGACGGGCCACGTGCTTGTCAACGACGGGGGGTTCCTGGCAAGGTAAGCGGCAGTGGACAAGTGAAAAACATGGGATATAGCACAGCAAAACGATCAAGTCCTGCCGTATGCGGGAGGGGGACCAGGCCGCAGCCTGATCCCCCAATACAAAGGAGGTAGTGATATGACACAGAGTCTGCACCCGGACGAACACTGACGATTCCCGCGGCTTCATCTCTTGTCACAAGAAACCCATCGTGGATGATTAGCACAGTTCACGGGAAGCGCAATGTAGATAAAATGTAGATAATATGTCGCACCAATACCTACATTAATGACTTGACAGATCCACATAAACAGATTTATCGTCCTTCCCATCCACTCTTTCGTTTTCACGCTTTGACAGCAGAGACCATCGAGTAAGCGTCTCTCCGCCGTGTTGGCGGGGCTTCATGCAATCGTTTGATCTGGCCGCATCTGCCAGGCACAACCTGAGGGACATGCCCCCGGATTGAAGATACGGTTTTCGAGTGCTGACTTCTAACCTGCCCACCTGCCCATCCGGAGACTGAAGATGAGTATCGAGGACACGGTCGTGACGACTGAAGCGGACCAAGCCATCGCAACCCGGGAGCTGATTGCCGAGCTGCAGCGGAACAAGGCCTGGTTTTTCGCCATGGCGGATGAAGCCCCCATGGGGATTTCCATTTCCAGGGACGGCATCAATCTGTACGCCAACCGGGCCTGCCTGCGAATGTTCGGTTACGACAATCCACAGGAAATGACTGGCACCTCGCAGATGAACCGGGTCGCCCCCGACTACCGGTGGCAGATGAACCTTTACATCAACAAGCGCAAGCGCGGGGAGACCGTCCCCAATCAGTATGAATTCATGGGACTGAGGAAAGACGGCTCGACGTTCCCGGTATTTGTCGAGGTGGCGAGGATTCGAATGGGCGAGACGACGCTGTCGGTTGCCTTTTTCACCAATTTCACCGAGCGCAAGCGGATCGAGGCCGCGCTCAGCTCCAGCGAGAAGCGCTACCGAAACCTGGTGGGAACGATCACGGATGTCATCACGGAGACGGATGCAAGGGGGAATTTCGTGTTCGCCAGCCCCCCGTTTTTCAGCTTGTACGGGGTCGAACCAGCCGACCTTGTCAATAAAACGCCCTTTGACTTCATGATCCCTGCGGACGCAGTCCGTTGCCGGAGGCTCTTTGAAGAGAAAGCCAAAAAGAAGGAAAAGATTGAGGGGCTCGAATACACGGTCACGTTGAGGGACGGTCAGACCCGGACGATGGAGATGAACGCCTCCCCCTACATCAACGAAAAAGGGCAACTGGCCGGATACTGCGCGCTGACCCGCGATATCACCTCGCGAAAGGAGATGGAGCAGGCGCTCCGCGGCAGCGAGCAGCGTTACCGCAGCCTCGTGGAGTCAATCGACGAGTTCATCGCCGAGAATGACGCAAACGGCGTGAACACTTACGCCAGCCCGCGTGCGTTCGATTTTCTCGGTTACCTTCCAGAAGAGCTCTTCGGCAAGACGCCATTCGATTTCATGACACCCGACGAGACTGCACGCGTAAGAGAGATTTTCAATCGGGCGGTCAGCCGGGGAGAACCCCTCCTCCCCTTCGAATACACGATTCTGCACAAATCCGGCAAACCCTTGATCATGGAAACCTCGGGCATGCCCTTTTTCAGCGATGACGGGATACTGCTGGGTTACCGGACGATTTCGCGCGACATCACGAAACGCAAGGAGGCGTCGGAAGCGCTTGCCCGGGCCGAGGCAAAATACCGGGGCATCGTAGAGAATGCCGTCGAGGGGATTTATCGGAGCCTTCCCACCGGGCGGTACGTGGATGCCAACCCCGCTTTTGCCCGCCTGTTCGGCTACGACTCGCCGGAAGAATTGATCAAGGCCGTCAACGACATCGGGCAACAGCTCTATCTCGACCCGGAAGTGCGCAAGGAATGTGTCCGGGTCGTGGAGGAGCGGGGTCACGGCAGCTTCGAGATCGGGATCCGCCGCAGAGACGGAAGCACGGGATGGGTGTTCAACAACGTCCAGGCTGTCCGTGACGCCCAAGGGAAAACCATCTACTACGAGGGTTTTATTGAAGACATTACAGACAGAAAGCGGATGGAGGAAGAGCTCCGGAAAGCACACACCGAGCTGGAGGAGCGGATCCGGGAACGGACGGCGGAACTTGCGCAGGTGAATGAAACACTGCGCCTGGACATCGAGAAGCGAAGGGAGATGGAAGAGGCCTTGAGGCAGCGCGAGAGCGAGCGGGAGCTCCACTCGAGAAAGCTCGAAGATCTCAACACAACCCTGCGCACGCTCCTGGACCAGCGGGACCAGGATCGGATCCTCCTCGAGGAGAGGGTGATCGCCAATATGAACAAGCTGATCATGCCCGCCCTGGAGAAACTGAAAGCGGCGTCGATCAGCCGCCAGGCGGCCTCCTTTGTCGGCATCCTCGAGGCCAATCTGAAGGAGATCGTCTCGCCCTTCTCCCGGCAGCTGTCGGTGCAATCCGCCAGCCTGACACAGACGGAAATCCAGATCGCCAATTGCATCATGCAGGGCATGCGCTCCAAGGAGATCGCCGTCATGATGAAGCTGTCAAAGGGCACCATCGACTTTTACAGGAACAACATCCGGAAAAAACTCGGCATCCGCAATCAGAAAGCCAACCTGCAGTCCTACCTGCTGGCTCACTTCAAGATGTAGACAGGCGGGGCAAGGGTTCAGGGCTCAGAGCAGAGGCAGGAAAAGTGATTGGACACTTCAGGTCACTTCGTTTTGCCGACGGCCTTCGCTTCCTCCTGCGTACGCTCGCGGACGTCCTTGCGCCAGGGGTTGTTGAAGGACACGCAGCCTTCACCCGAGCGAAGCTCCCGCTTGACGAAATCCGCCATCGAGCCCGGCTGCGCCATGATGCGGCAAACGTAACGGTGGCCCGCCCACTGCAGCTCCGGGCACAGGCCGGTTTGCTCTTCCGGGTGCCGTGCCACGCCGAAGGTGCAGCGCTGATGCACGCAGCAGAAGCCGCACCCGATGCAGTGCCGGATGATCCGGTCCTCGGTCAGCACGATCGCTCGCCCTCCTGTTTTTCCCTTCCCAGTCGCAGCACCCGGTTGATGCACGAGGGGATTTCCTCCTCGTAGTGGCTCACGTAAATGATCCGGGTACCGGTCCCGGCACCGATGCGGTCGATCAGTTTCAGCATCTTTCTGCGGTTGGCCGGGTCCAGCCCCTGGCAGGGCTCGTCGAGGATGAGCAGCGGGGGGGATTTCACCATCGCCCGGGCAATGAGAACCATCCGACGCTCCCCGTAGGAAAGCCGGTCGAAGACCCGCTCCGCCATGGGCAGGATGCCGAGAAGGTCCATCCAGTCTTCAACCGTGCGGCGCTCCTCCGGGTTCAAACGACGGAAGAGGCCGATGGAGTCGAAAAGCCCGGAGGCCACCACGTCGCGGGCCTGAATCCCCTTGCGGTAACGCACCTGAAGCTCCGGGGAGACGACGCCGATCTTTTCCCGGATGTCCCAGAGCGTCTCACCGGAGCCTTTCAAAACACCAAAAAGTCGGATCTCGTTGGCATAGCCCTGGAGGTTATCGCCGGTGATGAGACCAAGCAGCGTCGTCTTGCCAGCCCCGTTCGGGCCCAGCACCGCCCAGTTCTCCCCCCGTCTCACCGTCCATTCGAAGTTGTCGAAGATGGTGACATCGTCGAACTTCACGGTGACCCCTTTCATCTCGATGAAAACAGCCGGGCCCCCCTGTTCCCGCGTATCCGCCTGGGGCAAGCTGCGGGCCGGGGTCTCGTCATCGGCATTCATCCGCAGCCAGCCGGAGGGAACATCTTCGCGCCTTCCCTGAAAAACGACGCGCCCGTTCTCCACGCACAGGACATGGTCGATTCCCGGGGGAATTTCGTCGGCTCGGTGGGTCACCAGGATGAGCTGGACTCCATCCTTCATCAGCTCGTCAAACAGGCTCATGAGCTCTCTGCGCGAGGCGGTGTCGATCCCGCCGAAGGGCTCGTCGAGAACCAGCAGCCGCGGGGACTTCATGAGGGCCCGGGCGATGAGCACCTTGCGCAGCTCTCCCGTGGAGAGATGACGCATGGGCCTGTCCTGCAGATAGCCGATACCCAGCCTTTTCACTACATTTCGGTATTGGCGCGTGCCGTCACAGCCCTGCGGATTGCCCGTAAGGATCGTCTGGCGGGCCGTTTCGGGAGTGCCGTCCCGGCCGGCACATCCGCCGTTTTCGACGCGGGTCTCCTCGGCGCCGAGGAGCCACTCCTGCAGCTCGGGCGACACCCAGCCGATGTGTTCGCGGGCCGCGTCGGGGTGGTGACGCGTGACAGTCCCCTTCGTCGTCGGCACGTCATCCAGGAGGATACGGGCAAGCGAGGATTTGCCGGCCCCGTTGGGACCGAGGATGGCCCAGCTCTCGCCGGCGCGGATCTCCCAGGACGTGTCGGGCAGGATGAACCGGTCCCTTACGCGCACGGTTACGTCTTGAATGGTTATGAAAGGTTCTCCCGGCACGGGCGGGCGTTTAGCCCTGGCCCCACCAGAAGACACGCACGGGGTCTTCATCGACTTCTCTCAGAAGGATTTCGAAATCCGCTCTTGGTTTCAGGTAATACGTGTGCCAGTGCAAGTCGATATCCGCATAGTAGAGACTCCACTTCTTGGTCCGGTGGTCGAATCGGAATCGGGCCATGTCCAGCCGGACCCATTTCCCAGGGTCCAGCAGGCCGGGACGCTCCTCGAAGAGCGTCACGAGATCGCCCTCGATGGCGTAGCCTATCCGCACGCTGTGGCACAGCGCCTCGTGGAACCGCCCCCGGCAGTAGTCCCCGAGCTTCTTTTCCACCAGCTTCAGTGTGAACTCCGAGAGCGCCATGGTTCCTTGCCTGCCCCCGTTGATCGGAGGCCCCTCGTCTTCGTGCGTTTCGGCCCTGCACCCTCACACCGGCCCTCTCTTCCCCTATATCACAATTCGCTCGAGGCTGAAACGTGCGCCAGAGGGCAGAATTTCCTTGTCAAAAAGGCTCTGAATTGTTTACCATCCTAGAGACTTGAAAGAGAGGATCGGCCGATGGAAAACAATTCCAGGAACATATCGGACTACACGCAATTTATCGTCGATCTGCGGCGCCACATGTGGATGGCCGGCATCGAGATGGACCTGAGACGGCTCATCTGGCAGATTGCCATCACGGGAAAGTACATCTCGGCAAAGATCCACGAATCGAACCGCAAGCTGGCGGGCCTGCGCAACATCCACGGCGACGAGCAGCTCGCCCTCGACAGGAGCGCCGACGTCATTCTCCAGAACCAGCTCCAGTACTCGGGGTTCGTAAAAGCGTACCTGTCCGAGGAACTGGATCGCATCGTCCCTTTCGAAGCGCCCTCCAGCAAGTATTACGTCACGGCGGACCCTCTCGACGGCTCGTCGCTCGTCGACACAAACCTTGCCATCGGGACCATCATCGGCATCCACAGGGACTCGCCGCTTGCCGCCGAGGGGCGAAAGACCATGGTGGGGGCGATGTACATCACCTACGGGCCGCTCATCACGATGGTCTATTCGGCGGGCAAAGGCGCACACGAGTTCGTCCTCAACCGCGAGGGCGAATATGTCCTGTCGGAGGAGAACATCACCTTCGACGAGAAGGGCTCCATATACAGCCTCGGCGCCCTCAGGAAAGAGTGGCTTCCCGGGCACCTCAAATTTGTCGAGACCCTCGAGGGCGAGGGCTACAAGCTGCGCTACAGCGGCGGGTTCGTACCCGACATCAACCAGATCCTCATCAAACGGGGGGGCGTCTTCACGTACCCGGGCACGAAAAAGGATCCCAAGGGGAAGCTTCGCCTGATCTTCGAGCTGCAGCCCATGGCCTTCCTGGCTGAACAGGCCGGAGGCCTGGCGACCGACGGCAAGCAGGACATCCTGGCCATCAGGCCCGAAAACCTCAACCACCGCTCGCCGATCTATATCGGAAGCCGCTACGAAGTGGAGAAGGCAAGGGAATCCCTGGACTAGGCCACTATCCACCGCTTAGTCTCCCTCTCCCTCGAGGGGAGAGCCCTTCGACAAGCCCTTCGGCTGGCTCAGGGTCGTGAGCTTGTCGAATCGACTCAGGGCCGTGAGTCTCTCGAACGGGGTCAGGTGGGGGTGACAAATCCCTTTCCTCTTACAAGAGAGGGTCGTGGTGAGGGTGAACAGTTCTATACCGCCGACAAAGGGGGCAAGCATGATCTTTAGCAGCGTCGATCAGCTGAACAAGGCAATCAAGGGCATCCTGAAGATCGAGGGGGGCAATGTCCGGGTCCTCGACGAGGAAAAACTCCGCGGATCGCTCATCGACCACCTCGTTTACTCGGCCGTGCTGTCGGGCGATGCGGGGGCGAGGCAGGCCGCCCGCTGGCTTATCCGCAGGGCCGGCGTCACGCTCGGCGTTCTGCCCTTCTCCATCCAGCCGCTCTACGAGGCCATGGGCCGGGGCGATGTGAAGGGCTTCACCGTGCCCGCCATCAACATCCGCGGCCTCACCTACGAGACGGCCCAGGCCGTCTTTCGCGCGGGCCTCAAGGGAAACGTCGGTCCCATCATCTTCGAGATCGCCCGCTCAGAGATCGGCTACACGGAGCAGCGCCCTGCCGAGTACGCCTGCGCCGTCACGGCCGCGGCCATCAAGACCGGTTGGCGGGGCCCCCTGTTCCTGCAAGGGGATCACTTCCAGATCGGCGTCAAGAAGTTTGCCGTGGAGCCGCAGAAGGAAGTGGATTCCGTGAAAGAGCTCGTCCGCGAGGCCATCGACGCAGGCTTCTTCAACATCGACATCGACTCCTCCACCGTGGTGGACCTGAGCAAGCCCGGCGAAGAGGAGCAGCAGCGAAACAACTTCACCATCGCCGCCGATATCACGGCCTTCATCCGTCAGCACCAACCGAAAGGCGTGGAGGTCTCCGTGGGCGGCGAGATCGGTGAGGTCGGCAGCAAGAACAGCACCGTCGGGGAACTGCGGGCTTTCATGGCCGGCTACCGGCAGGAACTCGAGAAGCGCGGCACGGGGCTCAAGGGAATCAGCAAGATCAGCGTCCAGACGGGCACCTCCCACGGCGGCGTGGTCCTGCCCGACGGGAGCATCGCCAAGGTGAAGCTCGACTTCGACACCCTGCAGACCCTCTCCGAGGCGGCAAGAAAAGAGTACGGCATGTCGGGCGCCGTCCAGCACGGGGCCTCGACGCTGCCCGACGAGGCATTCGACAACTTCCCGAAACGCGGCACCGCCGAAGTGCACCTGGCCACGGCCTTCCAGAACATGATCTACGACAGCAGGTATTTTCCTGCGCCCCTCCGGGAAAGGATCTACGACTACATACGGAAAGACCTGATCAGCGAGAAGGGCGCCAAGGACACCGACGAACAGTTCATCTACAAGACGCGAAAGAAGGGCTTCGGGGCCTTCAAAAAAGACATGTGGAACCTCCCGCCGGATGTCCTGAAAGGGATCGGGAAGGAGCTGGAAAACAAATTCTTCTTCATCTTCGACCAGCTCTCCGTCTTCAACACGAAGGACGTGACGGCAAAATTCGTCAAGCCCGTTGACGTGCCTGTCCCGGCCCCGGCCAGCCTCACGGGCAAGGGAGCGGTGAAGGGCGAAAAGAAGGCCGATGCATTTGACGAAGGGGAGTAAAAAGCTGTGGCCAGTGGTTAGTGACCCGTGGCCAGTGAAAGAAACGAAAGAGGTCCGGAGTGATTGCTCCGGACCTCTTTTTTATGGCTGTTCGATTACTTGGACGGGGTGGTTCCCGCGACGTTTTCGATTTCCTTGTTTCTCGCGTCGTTTTGATCGAGAGTCTTGTCGATTTTCTTGCGCATCTGGCTCCCATTATAGCCGACGGCCGTAGCGCCTTCGACGACCTTGGTTTCGGAACGGCCGTCAGGTGCTCCTTTGGCCTTGGGAGCAGGGCTGCCGGAGCCGCAACCGAGGACAAAAAGTATTGCAAGAACGAGGCAGGACAAGCGGCGCGAATGTTTCATGACGAATTTTCCCTTTGTCAGGTCGTGAATGGGATAATTGCAACTTCTGGGCCGGATCAGATCACGAACGAGAGGTGTAACAGAAAAAAAGGTCCGGGTAAAAGCCCAGACCTTTTCATGTTTTCGACGCAGAGCAGAAGAAATTGAACCCATACGCTTACTGCACAGCGTACTTGCCGGGGTTCTGCTTGAATTCCGCAGGGCAGCCCTCGCAGCAAAAATAGAAACTTTTCCCGTGGTAGTCGATGACGGGGGTGTTCGCCTTGATCTTGAACGTGTGGTTCATGACGGTACACCGGGCTTCCTGACCGATCTCCTTCGGCGTTGGCCGGCGATCCTTGAACTCGGTCTGGGCCAGATACTTGTCAGGGTCCTTCTTGAATTCCGCCGGGCAGCCTTCGCAGCAGAAATAGAAGCTTTTTCCCTTGTAGTCGATGACGGAGGTACCGGCCTTCACATCAAAGTTGTAATCCATGATCGGGCACCAGGCCTTCATGCCGATCTCATCGGGACGCGACTGACGGACCTTGAGCTCCTGCGCAAAGGTCAATGACGGGATCAGCAGCAGACCGATCAGCATGCCGAGAAAGGCCGTTCTCACAAGTGGCTTCATGTTTTTATCTCCCTGTCTTGCGTCATTCATCCGCTTCAGTAAAATAGGGGCACCGAGTGAAAAAATCAATACGGTGAAGTTCTTTCTTTGTGGGTACGCTCAGCGCTCACCGGGGCAGCGGCCGCGGCTATTGGCGCCGATGTAGCCCCAGTACCACTCCCCTCCATCGTACTCCCACATCTCCAGGGGCTTATCTGTAATGACCTTGCCGCCGGCCTCTTCGATGGTAACGTCTACGATCAGCACGCAGCGGAGGGCTTTCATCGGAGTGCAGCTGCAGGCCCTGACCAGTGCGGCCGACATCTTTGTTTCTTTCCTGCGTGCGGCATTTTCATCCCAGCGCAGATCTTTCTTGAACTCCTCGAAGGTCATCTTGTCGCGGATGCCGGGCGTTGCCATGGCGTACCGCCGGGCGATGTCATTGGCACCCAGGGCGTTGTGGAACTCTGTTAGCCTCGCGCGAAGTCTCGCCTCGTCGGGCACGGCATCCTTTTCCGGTCCTGAACTCATGATCGATCCGGGAGTCTGGCAGGCTGCAAGAAAGATCAGAGACAGGAAGATGATGACGGTTGATATTGTCCGGTTGAAATTCAAGCTGCTGATGCCGAGCATGGGACGGACCCCTCTCTGCTATTTTCGCGAACCGCTCTCTGTCTCAGTCCCGGCCGAAATGCCTGTCCGCTGAGCACCGTCATGTCGTCGTCATGACCGCTCCCCCTGAAAACGATTGCACGCGCATTGAAGCCTCATGCCGCTTGCGGGGCTTCCCGGCAGAGGGATTAAATCCGCTCGACCCGGCAGGGAACATACCGGTGAAGGGGGGTGGCCGCCAATGCGTCTCTGTGGGTGTTCTTCGTGAGATAGTTGACGTTCACGCCGTAGGCCGCGCCCCGGTGCACAAGGCCAAAGCCGTGGGGGATCAGCACTTGTCCAGCGCGCACGTCCGCTGAGAGCTCCGCCCCGATTTCCGCTGAGCCGGCCTGGGTCGTCACGCGAACCCTCTCGCCGTCCCGGATGCCGAGCGCGGCTGCGTCGTCGGGATGGATGGCGAGCGTACACCCCCGCTTGCCCTTGAGCCAGGACGGGTCGCGCATGAGCGTATTGGCGACATTGCGGGTGTGGCGGCCCGCATTCAAGATGAACGGGTATTCCCTGTCCGGCGCCAGGGCCGCGCGTTCCGTTTCAGGGTTGATCCCCTTTAAC
This sequence comes from Syntrophales bacterium, assembly GCA_035685905.1. Taxonomy (GTDB): domain Bacteria; phylum Desulfobacterota; class Syntrophia; order Syntrophales; family UBA2192; genus UBA2192. The sequence continues at coordinate 1,734 of DASRZY010000141.1, read as the reverse complement.
GGCTCCTCCAGTTCGGGGATGTGAAGATGGATCTTCTTGTCCGGGGTGCGCAGCTCCCTCATGTTCGCTTCGGGATCGAGCTTCCCGATCCATATGCCCTCGGGGTGCTCAAGCAATTCGTTGTACAGGATCTCGCTCTGAAGGATATTCGGGTGCAGGGCCATGAGGGATGCGGCAGACCCGTATTGTACGGCGGCAGCGAGGGCCCTGGCAATGCGCCCCGGACGCGCAAGGACGCTCCAGACAGAGGCTCCGGGAAGCCCGGCACGCACGGCGTTTCGCCTGGAGGCCCCGGGCATGGAGAGCAGCAGCCCCCACAGGGCCGCCTTGTTTGCCGAATCGTCCGCGCGGCCCAATGTCTCCGCAAGGACAAACGGCATGGCTTTCATCGCCTTCGGGTTCTTCCTCATGAATGCAAAAAGGGCAAGGGTGAAGGAAAAGATGTCCTTTTCCGCAGCCTCTTTCAGGGCCGCCGGAATCTCGGGGACGATGCCGATCGCCTTTGCAATCCGCGTGTAGATCTGCCCGCACTCGAGACGCTCGCCTTCCGGTTCCACGACGGGCGGCCGCATGTGGAAAAATACCTCGGGGTAGCTCCAGGCAAAGAAGGTGGAATCCCAGCTCTCGTATCCGGACCGGGCGGGGAGCACATAGTGTGAAAGGGCCGCCGTCTCCGTCATGGCGAGCTCCATGGTCACGAGCAGCTCGAGTTTCCCAAAGGCCTCTTCGTACGCCGTCGTGTCGGCGTAGGAGCGAAGCGGGTTCGATCCCGAAACGATGACCGCCCGGGGCCGCTCGTCGTGTCCGCTCAGGATCTCCTCGGGGAGCACGTTGGGCGGGAACGTCCCCATGATGGCCGGGAAATTCGTTGACACGGTGCGCCAGGTTTTCGGGTCTCGCTCGTCGCTGTGGGAGCCGATCGGCATCACGGTCCCCGGGATCACGTCGCCGCCGGGAACGCAGAGTCTCCCGCACACGGCCGCAAGAAGCATGTGCAGATACGACACGACCGTGCTGTGCCGGTTCATGAGGGTGCCCAGGTCGGAGTGGAAACACCAGCGCCGGGTGGCCAGCTCCCGGCACAGGGCATGAACCTCGTCGTAGCTCACTTCGCAGATCGACAGTGCGGAATGGATGTCGAAGGATTTGAACCAGGGCTCGATTTTCTCGAAACCGATGCAGTTTCTTGCGAGGTAGTCCCTGTTCTCCCATTTCTCGTTCAGGATGACGGCAATCATCGCCCTGACGAGAAGGGCGTCGGTCCCGGGCCTGAGCGCGATGTGCAGGTTCGCGATCTTTGCCGTTTCCGATTTTCTCGGGTCGATGACGGCAAGCCGCTTGTCCGGATTTGAAGCGAATTCCCTGAGAACGAGGGGGGCGCGCGGCATCTGGTGGCTTTCCATGCCGTTCCACCCGATGGCCACGATCATGTCGGAATGGTGCTCGTCCGGGATCACGTAGCGGTTCTGGCTGCCGAGCATCCTCCCGCACACCCAGAAGTAACCCGTGAGCTCCTGGGCGAGCGCGCTGTAGTGATAGCGCGAGCCGAGGCTTTTCATGAGGGTCGTGCCGAAGCCCGCCTCGAAGTGGCATCCCTGCCCGCCCCCGCCCATGTACACGTAGGAGCGCGGGCCGTGTTGCTTCACGATGGACGCGATTTTTTCCGCGATCTCGGCGATCGCCTGTTCCCAGGATATTTGGACAAACCCCCCGTCCGTTTTTTTCAGGGGGTGC
>DASRZY010000140.1:0-6866 GCA_035685905.1 Syntrophales bacterium | reverse complement strand
GTCTATCTCGTTCCCGTGGCTGTAAGCTACGGTCCGCGTCGGGAAAAGAAAGAGCGTCCCCTGGTGGATATCTTCTTCGGCGACCAGGAGCATCCCGGCTGGTTGAGGCGGCTGATTGCCTTCATCCGCTACCAGAACCGCACCTCCGTCATTACTGCCGAGCCGATAGACCTTTATCGCTTTCTCAAAGAGAACGGGGAACGCACAGAGTCTGATCTCGCCCCGGGGCTGAGAGGCGAATTGGTTGGCCGGATCGATCACGAAAAGAGTGCGGCACTGGGGCCCCGCATCAAGGCCCGCGAAGAGATCATGGCCATGACGCTCCGTGACGAGGGGCTGGTCCGCTTCATGGAGGACCACGCCGCGGCCACGAAGAAGGACCTGCCCGCCGTTCAAAAAGAGGTGGGGAAGTACCTTCGGGAGATCGCGGCGGACTACTTCGATTTTTACATCGAGCTCTGGGACAAGGCCCTCACCTGGCTCTGGAACAACATCTATGACGGCGTCGTCGTCGACCGCGAGGGACTCGCGCGGGTGCGCGACATTTCCCGGCGCATGCCCTGCGTCATCATTCCCTGCCACCGCAGCCACATCGACTACCTGCTGCTGTCCTACGTCTTTTACAAGCACAACATCCCTCTGCCCTTTGTTGCGGCGGGGACGAACCTCATGTTCTGGCCGCTGGGCCAGATATTTCGCAAGGCGGGTGCCTTCTTCATCCGGAGGACCTTCGGCGGCAACTTCCTCTACCGGCAGGTGATGGAGACGTACATCAAGACGCTGCTGGCTCTCGGTTATCCCCTCGAGTTTTTTATCGAAGGGGGGCGGAGCCGCACGGGCAAGATGGTCATGCCGAAGTACGGGATGCTCTCCATGGTCATCCAGGCGAACATGGGCCTGCACCGGGATCTTGCCATCATTCCCGTCTTCATCGGCTATGACCGCGTCATGGAGGAGACGGCCTACCTGCAGGAGCTGGGAGGCGCCGCAAAAGAAAAGGAGCGGGCAACCTCCGTCATCAGGAGCGGCAAACTGCTCAACAAGCGCTACGGGCGCGTCTACGTGAACGTGGGCGAGCCGATCTACTTGCGCCCCTACCTGCAGGCCCAGGAGAAACCGCTGGAGTCCATGGACATGGACGAGCGCCGCAGCCTCTACCGGAAAATGAGCTACGAGGTGGTCAGCGAGATCAGCCGGGTGTCCGTCGTGACGCCGTTTGCGCTCGTGTCGGCGGCACTGCTCTGCCATTTCAAGCGGGGCCTGACCCGCAACGACCTGCTGGAGATCATCCACGAGCTTTTCCACTACCTGGCGGCGCGCGGCGTGCCCATCGCGTCCACCTTTGCCAACCCCGAGCGGGCCATCCAGGAAGCCCTCGATCAATTCAAGTCCATGGGGCTCATCTCCGAGATGGGCGCCGAGGAGGGCGAGGAGGACGAGTTCACAGAGGTCGTTTATTCGCTGGAGGAGGAGAAGCGGCTTCACCTGGAGTACTACAAGAACAACATCCTGCACTTCTTCGTCCCGCTCTCCTTCGTGGCGTCTTCCATCCTCTCGAAGAGTGAGGATGTGATCCCGCTGGTTACCCTCATGGAGGATTACAAGTTCTTCAAACGCCTCTTCCGCTACGAGTTCATCTTTGACCACCGCAAAGGCGATGCCGAGGAAGTCCACGAGGCTCTGGCCTATCTGCTGGACCGGGGCATGATCGTGGGACTCGAGAAGGGCGACGAGGCCTGGATCGAGGTGAAGGGAAAGGGCAGGATGTACCTGAGGCCCTATGCCGGGCTCATCCAGAACTACATCGAGTCCTACTGGGTCGTCACAAGAGGGTCGTCCTATCTGAAAAAAGACATGCGCACCGACAAGGAATTCCTCAAGCTGGTGCAGAAGCTGGGTACGCGGATGTTTAAAAAAGGGGAGATCCTGCGAAACGAGGCCCAGAGCGTATCCAACTACCAGAATGCCATGAAGGCGCTGCTGGACGAGGAGGTCCTGAGCACTCTTGAGCGGAAGGACAAGAAGGAGATGAAGACCTTCTACTCCCTCACGGAGAACAAGGGACGGATCGAGGCCTTGAGGCAGAGAATTTTCAGATTCCTGTAGGTAGAAGGGACCGGGGACGAGGGGGTTGGGACCAGGCAAGAAAAACGCCCGCTTCAGACATCTGAAGCGGGCGTTCCTTTAACCTTTGTCCTTGATCCTTTTGCCTATTTAATGCTGTACAGCGCCTTGCGGCCTCTGTAGACCGAGACCGGCCCCAGTTCTTCTTCAATGCGCAGCAGCCTGTTGTACTTGGCCAGCCGCTCGCTGCGTGACGTGGAGCCGCTCTTGATCTGGCCGCAGTTCATGGCCACGGCCACGTCGGCCATGGTGGTGTCCTCCGTCTCGCCAGAGCGGTGGGATACGACGGTCGTGTATCCCGCTGTCTTGGCCATCTCGATCGTCTCGAGGGTTTCCGTCAGCGTGCCGATCTGGTTGAGCTTGATGAGGACCGAGTTGGCGATGCCCTGGGCGATGCCCTTCTCGAGGATCTTCTTGTTTGTCACGAAGATGTCGTCGCCCACGATCTGAATTTTGTTGCCCAGTTCCTCCGTCATGAGCTTCCACCCGTCCCAGTCCCCCTCCGCCAGCCCGTCCTCAATCGAGATGATCGGGTACTTCTTGATGAGGCCGCTGTAGAACTTGACCATCTCCTCGGCGTCCTTCTGCGGCTTTTTCTCGGCAGCCAGGATGTACTTGCCCTTCTGGTAGAAGGAGCTGGCCGCGGAATCCAGGGCGATGCAGACGTTGCCGCCGGGTTCGTAGCCGGCCTTCTTGATGGCCTCGACGATAAAGACGAGTGCTTCCTCGTTGGACTTCAGGTTGGGGGCAAACCCGCCCTCATCGCCCACGGAGGTGTTGTAACCCTTCGACTTGAGCACCGAGCGGAGGGTTTGGAAGACCTCGGCGCCCATGCGGAGCCCCTCGTGGAAGTTCCGGGCGCCGACGGGCATGATCATGAATTCCTGGATGTCAACGTTGTTGTCGGCGTGCATCCCGCCGTTGAGGATGTTGAACTGTGGAACGGGAATGTCTTTGGCCGAGACCCCTCCGATGTATCGGTACAGGGGCATCCCGATTCTCTCTGCGGCGGCGCGTGCGCAGGCCAGCGACACGGCGAGGATGGCATTCGCCCCGAGAGCGCGCTTGGTATCCGTCCCGTCGAGCTCGATCATCGTGTAGTCGATCCTGCGCTGCTCAAAGACATCCGTCCCGACGAGTTCGGGCCCGATCTTCAGGACCACATTCTGGACCGCTTTCTGGACGCCCTTGCCCAGGTAACGCTCCTTGTTGCCGTCACGAAGCTCCAGGGCCTCGCGCTCCCCCGTGGAGGCCCCGGAGGGCACCGACGCCCTGCCGATGGTTCCCGACAACAGCATGACCTCCGCCTCGATGGTGGGGTTGCCCCGCGAATCGAGGATTTCCCGCGCGTGTACCCGGACAATCTCGCTCATATCTCCTCCCTATGATGATCCCATCCTCTGTTCTCCTCCCCCCGTGGGAGGAGGAAGTGGAGGAGGGGGAATGTTCTTCTTCCTTTGACCGACCCCATACCCTGATCTCCCTCTCCCTTGAGGGAAGAGGGCCGAGGTGAGGGTGAATGATCTTCTTCCGCTGCTAACCCATTCCAGCTTCCGGAGAGAAACGGTGAAGGTGAATGTCTTGCTCTCTTGCCGCCTCCCTGATTAGCTCAAACAGCCGGATTTTGCAAGCCGAAGTGCTGCCATTCCCTGATGGATTGGTGTTTGATTCACCCTGCCGATGTGGTATAAATTTTGGGGTTTGCGGACGCAAGGCAAGGAAAGATTCGGTGAACGGAACAGGCCACAATGGGGAGAAACGGACACGGCTTCACAACCACCTGAACAAGTGGTTCGAGGCCGCCTCCCGTGACTACGGGATGATCGAGCCGGGCGACCGCATCCTCGTCGGCGTATCGGGGGGGACGGACAGCATGGCCCTTCTCGATCTGTTGCGGACCCCGAAGTACTCCATCACCGGTGACTATTCCGTTCTGGCGGCGCACATCGATCTGGGATTCGAGGGGAGCGGCGAGGACAGCTCAATTCTTGAATCCTATTTGAAAGGCACCGGCATCGACTACGTGATCGACCGGACGGACATCGGGCCCCTTGCACACAGCGAGGTGAACCGGAAGAACCCCTGCTTTCTCTGCTCGCGGCTGCGGCGCAGGCGCCTGTTCGAGATCGCCGATGCCCGGGGATGCAACAAGATCGCCCTGGCCCATCATCGCGACGACATGATCGAGACCCTGCTTCTGAACATGTTTTACAGCCGCGAGATCAGCACCATGATGCCGATGCAGCGGATCTTCGCGGGGACGCTCCACATCATCCGGCCCCTGGCCTACATCCGCGAGAATCTGGTCAAGAAATTTGCCCGGGAGAGGCGGTTTCCCATTGCCGGGAACCGATGCCCCACGAGCGGGAATTCCAGGAGGCGCTACGTCAAGGAGCTGCTCAACGAGCTCGAGAAGGAAAACCGGCTCATCCGCGACAACCTGTTTCGCGCCATGAAAAACGTGAAGACGGACTACATGCCCCGGGGGAAACAAGGTGGCTAAGAAGGAATCCGGCGAAAAGCCGATCTGCCAGAACAAGACGGCCAGATTGAACTTCGAGATCGAGGACACCTACGAGGCCGGGATCGCGCTCGTGGGCACCGAGGTCAAGGCCCTCCGCGAGGGGAAGGGGAACCTGACGGACAGTTTTGCCCGGGTGAAGAACAGAGAGGTGTTCCTGTACGAGATGAACATCAGCCCCTACACCTTCGGCAATATCATGAATCACGAGCCCCTGCGGGTCCGCAAACTCCTCCTTCACAAGAATGAGATCCGGAAACTCTACAGCAAGACGCAGGAGAAGGGGCAGTCGGTCATCCCGCTCAAGGCCTACTTCAAAAACGGCAAGGTGAAGATCCTGCTCGGCGTGGGCCGCGGCAAGAAGACCCACGACCGGCGGCAGGACCTGAAGAAGAGGACGGACAAGCGGGAGATGGAACGCGCCATCCGGGGAAGGGGACGCTAGCTGCCTGAGCGGATTGTGCCCGGAAAAGAGAATCCCATGGCCTCAGATGATTGTGAGTCGAAGGGTGCCCACGGAGATCAGCTCTCAGGGATGATCTCCCAATGGTGCTCGAATATCCTCGATGCCATCTACGACGGGGTCCTGGTGACCGATGCATCGACGGTGGTCCGATATGTCAATCCGGAATATACCCGCATCACGGGCGTGAAGCCGGACCAGATCGTTGGCCGGCCTCTTCGCGAAGTCCGTCCCGGCGCCATTCTGCCCGATGTCATCCGCACAGGCATACCGCGCGCAGGGGTTTTCCGCCGGGAGGGGAAAATCGAGTATGTCGTCGACATGGCGCCCATCGTCAGCGGCGGAGTGATCGTCGGGGGCGTGTCGGTCCTGAAAGACATCACGGAAGTCCAGCGCCTCTCCCAGGAGCTCAAGAAATTCGTCAGCAGGGCCAACCGTCTCCACTCTATCGTCCGGCACGCATTCCATGCGCGCTTCACGTTCGATGACATTATCGGTGTGAGCGAGGATATCAAGAAGGTGATTGCCTTCGCCCGGCGCATTGCCCGAGGGGACAACGATGTCCTCATCACGGGCGAGAGCGGGACCGGGAAGGAGGTATTCGCCCAGGCCATCCACAACGAGAGCAGGCGCTCGCCGGGGCCGTTCATCGCCTTCAGCTGCGCGGCCCTGAGCCCCACCCTGGTGGAAAGCGAGCTGTTCGGTTATGCCGACGGCGCATTCACGGGGGCCCGCAAAGGGGGCAAGGTCGGCTTCTTTGAGATTGCGGATGGGGGTACCGTTTTCCTCGATGAAGTCGCGGAACTCAGCAAGGAAATGCAGGCCAAGCTGCTGCGGTCCCTTCAGGAGCGCCGCATCCGCAGAGTCGGCGAGGCGGAAGAGATCGCCGTGAATGTCCGCGTCGTCGCCGCGACCAACCGGGATCTTGAGCGGAGGGTTGAGTCCGGTCATTTCCGCGAAGACTTATACTACAGGCTCAACGTCGTGAATCTTCACCTGCCGGCATTGCGCACCCGGCTCGAGGATGTCCGTCTCCTGGCGGATCGCTTCCTCGGGCAGTGCGGCAAGCGCCTGGGACGCACCATGGTCTTTTCCCCGGAAGTGTATGAGGCCCTCTATAGGCATCATTGGCCCGGGAACGTGAGGGAACTCATGAATGCCGTGGAATATGCGTCAAACATGGCAGAGGCGGATCTGATCCTGCCAGAGCACCTTCCGAAGGTATTTCACGGTATGGCCTCCGTTCCTGCCGGAGCCAGTCTGGAGAACATTCTGAAGGAGGTGGAAAAAAGGACTATCCTCGGCAGGCTCAACAGCCAGGGGTGGTCGGTGCCGGCGAAAAAAAGAATCGCCCGCGAACTCGGGCTTTCGCTTTCCACGCTGTACGCCAGGATCAAGTCCCTTGGCATCGAACCGAATAAGGAAGATTAATTCCGATTTTTCGGAATTTGTGCCGCTTGGTGTTCCGAAAATCCGGAAACAGCTGGCATTCCTGTGTTCTGGCTACCGTGGCCCCCATGTCTCAAATCACCATTTCCAACAATTCGGAAATTCATGAATCTCCGCCACCAAGGCAAGGCGCTTGAGAAGACGTTCGTCCTCTCAATCCCGAGCATGTCCCGTAAATTTGAAATACCAAGTCATCTCGATGGGTTGAGTGCGATGTATCCATAAGTGGAGTCATGCCCTTTCACGGCAGATCCCGGGTAATGGCGGAGCAATGAATTTCAGGGCATGACAGTTGCTCATGGAAAGGAG
>DASRZY010000139.1:0-26846 GCA_035685905.1 Syntrophales bacterium | reverse complement strand
TAGATTTGCGATTGAAATGGAGGAGAACGCAATCAGTCCAATGCCGTAGGCAGAATTGCTGTCACCACGGTCCCGGCGCCCGGAGAGGATTCGATCACGAGGTTTCCGTCTACAGCGATCAACCGCTCCCTCATACTATAGAGCCCAAACCCGCCTTCAGCGGTGGGCGCCCCGAGTGCCTGGGGCTCGAATCCCACGCCATCATCCCTGACCTGCACCCGATAGTGTTCGTTTTCCGAGTCGATCAGGACATGCGCGTTCTGTGCCTTGCTGTGCTTTATGATATTGTTCAGCAATTCCCGAACGATCTGGTACAGAATCATTTTCATATCCGGATCAAGGTTCTTGTATGGCTCCCGGATATCGCAGCTGATCCGAGTCGGGCTTCTTTCCATCATGCGATTGGCGAGCGCTTCGCAGGCTGACCGCAATCCCAAGTCGAAGAGAAGAGGGTTGCCGAGATCATTCATGAGGCCGCGAGTCTCCTGGATCGACTCTAAGAGAAGCTCCTTCGCCTCCTGCAGGGTATTGTCCTTCTGATCGGCTGGAACATCCCGGAACAGATCGAGCCGCATCCGCACTGCCGCCAGGACCTGAGCGATATCGTCGTGCAGCACCCCCGCTATACGTTTGCGCTCGCGCTCCTCCGCCATGACAAGCTCCGAGGCAAGCTTGCGCAGCTCGACGCGGCTCCTTTCGAGCTGCGCCGTGAGATGTTGCAGATCCATCGTGCGCTCACCGACTTTCTGCTCCAGGGACTCGTTGGCTTCTTTCAGCGCCTCCTCAGCCCGCTTGCGCTGGGTGATGTCCAGAACCAATGCGACCCCGTCGAAGCGTTTTTCATCCAGCATGGCGCCGGCCACAATGATTGGAAACCGCGAACCATCCTTTCGGATATACTCCTTCTCAAAAGGATGTTCGTTAACTCCTGTCGTTTTGAGTTCCGCGACTGATTGTTCATCCAGATGGCGATATTCCGGCGGCGTCAAGCTGACCCAGTCGATTCGGCGGGCCTCCAAATCCTCTCTGCTGTGGCCAATCATCTCCAAGAACTTATCGTTGGCGTCCGTGATCACGCCGTCCATGTTCCAATAGATGACTCCGACCAGTCCGGATTCATAGAAGCGGCGCAGCCGAGCCTCGCTCGCCCGCAGTGCCGCATCGCGGTTTTGTATCTCCTGGGCCATCTGATTGAATGATTCGGAAAGATCTTTGATCTCGCTGGGCCCGGATGTGATCTCGATGGTCTTCATATCACCCCGGCCCAGCATCAGGGCATGATCCCGTAGCCTGCGTAATGAGACGACAATGGGGTGGGAAAGAGCAAGTGCTGCGAGGATGCCAAGAAATAATGTGATCAGGAACAATATTCCTTGAGGGAGCATGGCCGAGAGGATCGTCGCCACAACGTCCTGCTCTGCGCGGCTTGCCGAGGCCACCCAGCCTATTTTAGAAACCAGGGTGAAAGCGACGATGCGTTTCGTCCCTGATGATTCTGACGTTACAATGCTGGTGGTCTCTTTTCCCGCGAGAGCCTCTGCGATTACGGGATAGTGTTTCAACCAGTTGCGCTGTTCCCATGTATACTCGGTTTTGGGCCATCGGGCGACATGTATACCCTTGTTGTCAATAAGGGACACACCCGCATTTTTACCTCTCTCAAACGAAAGGATGGTATTGAGTTTTTCGGGGATGATTGCAGCGAAAACAATACCGAGCAGTGCGCCCTTGCTGTCCCGAATACCACGAGAGATGCCAAAAGTCGGCTCTCCGGTAGTCTTTGCCAATATAAGCTCGCTCACTGACCATTCATGGCCATTGGTGACTTCACGAAAATAGGATCGGTCGCTGTAGTTTCTACCGATCATGGCATCATTGCTGGAATGGATCGCATCACCCTTCGGATTCATCCAGGTGAAGTCACGAACAGCTGGATTACCCCGGCTGCTCTTAAGGAGCCGACTGATGTCCTTTGCAGACATCTGCTGTGAGGAAGTGATGGCAAGCCCAATTGCCAGTTCTTGATTAAGAACATTTTGTATGAATGAATCAAATGCGGTTGAGACAGCACGGGCAAGCTCCAGATTTGACTCGAGTTCTATCGCCCGCAGAGATTGATAGTTTGCGTAGTAGGTATAAGCTTGCAATGCCAGGACGGGAATCAGAATAAAGACAATGAGCAGTAACAATCGGCTCTGAATGCTTTTCCCCTTCTTCCCATGCGGTTCGGTCATCTCTGCTTCTCTCCGGAAATCATCGGGCCATCGCTAACAGCCCCGCCTGTTTTTTGTAGTCTACCTCTCACAAAGTCATGAGAGTGTCGAACCCTTTGCGACTGCGGCCCCAACAAACTACAGTATTTCCCCGGATTGTCCATATGCTAAAATCTTAGATTGCTCTAAGGAAAAGGATTAGGTCTGCAGCGATTACCGATAGTAACTTTCTGTTTTCTGTGAACAACCAATGTCAACGCTTTCAGGAAGGAGTCGATGTCCGTTTTAACATCTACTATCGGGTCACATGATTTCAAAGCAGATTATCACCTCTGCAACGTTTGACATCCGGGGGCATCGACCTTACGTTGTCCATATGGACGTCTTGCGGATTCTCTTCAACATCCTGCTCTTCACCGCTTCCCTCTTTGCGGCGGCGCTTTTCGTCGAGAAGATCTACGCCGGCCGGTGGAAGTGGGTGGCCTTCGGCATCCTGATGAGCTTCATCATCGGGTTTGCCCTGTTCCCCGGAACCCTTATCGCGGTCCTCGAGGCGCTGCCGGGCAACGTCACTCTTTCCAACATGGCGACTCTGATCCTGGGAGGGATTGCGGCGGGGTTTCTCGCGACGGGCGTCTGAATTGTCTTTCGTATTCTTCAGGAGGTCTTCCTGAAGCGCTTTTCCCGATGAACAAAGGTAGCAGGAGACAGGTCAAAGACAGTCAACAGGGGAGTTCTGTTACCTGTTACCTGTTACCTGTTACCTGTTACCTGTTACCTGTTACCTGATTCCTTGACGTATCGAGCACCAGCTCCCTGGTGCCGGACGGTGCGATGAGCACCCCGTCGATTTCCAGATCGCTTCTCAGGCGCCGGGCATCGACTGCTGCTGCTTTCTGATTGACATAGGGGCCGGCCACAACCTGGTACAGATTGCCCTTCTGAACCACCCGGGCCGGGATCTGCGGCCCCTGATGATTGAGCACGGCGGCCAGCCTCCTGGCGTTGATCTCCCTGGGGCTTTCGGCCGCCCGGACATACCAGGCCCCGTTTTTCATCGCCGGGATTCGAGGCTGGCCGCGCAGTTCGGCAGGAGCCTCAATCTCGACGGCGCCGGCGATGATGCTTCCCACGCTCTCCCCGCCCCGGAGCACCGGCACCGGAATGCCTCTTGCCTGCCTGACTGTTTCATCGACCCGATTCCAGTCAATCTGGAGCGATTCACTCTTTTCAAGCTCCTTGAGCCTTGCGTAGAGCCTCTTCTGCACCTCCCCGGCATTCATTTCCTCCTGGGGAGCGTGGACTTCCAAATAGAGTGTCCCGTTGGCGCGACCGATCAGGTAGGGTTGGTTCACAATGTGCACTTTCGTCTTGACCGGTGCGGCCTGATACAGTTTCCGGATGTCTTCGGGATAGAGCCGGATGCAGCCGTTGGTTGCGCGCAGTCCGATGCTGTAAGGTTTGTTGGTCCCATGAATGACATAACTGGGCCGGCTCAGGTAGAGTGCATACTCGCCGAGCGGGTTGTCGGGGCCCGGCGCGACCTCGGGCGGCAGGGGATCCCCTTTCTGCTGATGATCCCTGCGGATCGAGGCGGGTACATACCACGTCGGCTTGACGGCCTTGCGCTCCACAAACATCGCTCCGACAGGCGTCGACCGGCCCTCCTCCCCGATGCCGACCGGGTAGGTTGCAATGGCGGACGATTTGCCTTGTGCTCCGTAATAGAACAGCCGCATGGCAGCCAGGTTGATCACGATGCCCTGCCTGGGTGAATCGGGCAGGATGAACATGAGCGGCAGCAGCACGCGGCTTCCGGTCGGAGGCGCCCAGACATCCGTTTCGGGGTTGGCTGCGATCAGCTCGTCGAGGCCGAGGCCGAAATGTCTCGCGATGTCAGGCAGCGTGTCGCCATCTTTGACGCGGACTTTGGCCAGCCGGCCGATGACACGGTCGCCCTTCTCGACGGGGAAGGAATGCCTTTCGATGGCTGTCTCCGGTTGCTCGTCCCAGGATCGAAAGATGCTCATCTTCGGCGGTGCGGCGCAGCCATACAGGAAAAGACCCAGCATGGCGATCGCCGCGAGGCGCGGCAACAGGGCCGAGACGGCAGGAAAAAGAGTCCGAAGGGGTGATGACATGTCTGTCGCATCCATTGGGGCAGGCCGTAAACGCTCACGGCAATCATGCGATGGAGTGGATGTCGTTCGCCTTGTGCGGGTGAAGACATCCCCGGGCCGCACCCTATGTATAAGCCAGCTTCGGGGGAAATTACAATCCCCAATGTGAAGCTCGACGCTCAACAGGGAGAGGCATCCCGGCAAGGAGATTTCGGGAGGAGTTCTACGTGATGACCCCGGCTGCAAGTATCAGTGTCAGGAACGACATGAATGCGAGACCCATGATGAAAATGGAATCGGCAATCCTCTCATAGAGGATCCATCGTTTCCGGCTTCGCATCGAGGCGTAGGAACAAAGGCAGGAGCCGAGAAAGAAAAAAACGGCCACGATGGCCATTTCATCGATCAACGTTGACGCCCCGATATTCAACGCCCTGATCAGGGTGAAGATGGCAAAGCAGATCCCCAGCAGGTTGGCTGAGGTCGGGAGGATGTGCTGTCCTAAGAACTGAGGTTCGCGTTCCGCCATGGTTTCCACCTATCCCGTTTTCAATGTAAACCTCCACTTGCAAAAAGCGTTCTCGGGATGGGGATCCGGGGGGGCAAAAAGGCACTCGACCCGGATTCTCTCATCGATCACCCGGGCAAAGTTGGCGAACTCGCCGCGGTGCATCTCCTTGCAGGAAAACTCGGGCAGGCCCTTTGCGATCCTCGCGACCTGGGGCGCGCAGCGGGGAACCGTGATGATGACTTCGTCGTCTCTCTCCTCGATGTCGTAGCCGATGATGATCGCCCAGGGAAAATAGTTCAATGCCTGCACGAATCCCCCAAGACCCTCACCGATTGAAAATCGCCTCTTGAAATCCTTTGCGGCCATTTCGGCCGCCTTGTGCCAGACCCGCTCGTTGATCCCCTCGGCTGTCTGCTGGTCGAAGCGCTCCTGCACGAAGAGAAACCAGAACCCGTCGATCACCCGATAGTGCCAGAGGAGAAACTCCACATAAGCTCTCATCTCCGCGGGGCTCAACCGGTCGAGAAGCTTCAGATCCATCAGCCCTTCACCTTCTTTCCGATCTGCAGGCTCTTTGCCTTCTCCTGGAGGGCGAGGTCCTCTGGCTCCGTCACCTCGAGGACGACCCCGTGGGGGATGCGCCGGGCATTTTTATCGACATGGATGAAGGTGATGAATCCGTCGACGAGGAAATCGTCGTTGCTGTTGTCCACAACCTTGATGTAGGAAACGAGGCGTGTCTCCCCGGCAAAGACGATCCTGCTTTCAAAACGGATGATGGATCCGTTGTGGATCGGCTTCATGAAGAGCATCCCGTGGATGTTGAGACAGACGATGCGCTCCGGGCTGGTGAGGCTCGCGGCGGCGATGAACCCCGACTCGACAAACCACATGGCGGTCTTCCCCGCAAAGAGTGTCCCGTGGTGGTTGAGGTCCTCGCTCTTCACCAGATGGTTGATGACATAGGTGCGCAGCTTCATGTTCTCGTTCCTTTCTTGTCGAGCTTGCCGATGAAGGCAAGGCTTTTGCTTCGTTGCAGATCCCCGGGCGTGACAAAATCGGCTGCCGCGTCGAAGAGCTCGCCCAGCACCGCGGCCCTGGACAGTTTCTCGCGTTCCGGCCGGCGCCGTGCCAGGCAGAGACTTGCCGCAAATCGTTCGAAGGACGGCTGCAGATCCTGCACCATGAGGTCAATGCGGGCTGTCTTTGGCGCCTGCTCCTGCAGGTCATTGAAATAGGTTTCGATCCGTTGCTCCACCACAGCGACATCAACCATTCCCGCGGTCCTCAGCACTTCTTCCAGGTCCACCTGCCCCTCGGAAAGCTCGCTGCCATTCTTTTCGAGAAGCAGCGACAGGGCGCTGCCGCGATGGATCCCTCCGTTTTTCCCGATCGGGACCCCCCGCTCCCCGAATCGAAGCACCCCGGGTGAGCGCACCGGGACATCGATCAAACCGGGAAAGGCTTCACCGTAACACCGGACAATGAGCTCGGAGCAGATCATGGGCTCCTTTCCCGCGTTGAAGAGCCGCAGAAGGAAGGCCGCCGCGGCATCCAGTGTTTCCCGGATGAGCCATCCGAGAGCGCGTGAGCCGCTGAGGTTCCGGGTGATGCACAGGAAGGCCAGAAGCAGGATCTGCTCGAAGGCATAATGCTCGCCTCGCTTCAGATAGTAATCAGCGCGGTCCAGAACGGGATCGAGGCTGGCCGGAGGTTCCTTCAGCCGACGGGACTCGACCCACTCGACGTGCTCGATGCTCTTTGGCAACGTCCTTCGGATCACCCCTTCCCGGATCGCTTCGCCGACGGTGCGCCCCATCCCGCTGTACCGGCCGAGGAAGAGGCTCGCATGGCTCACCTCCGAGCGGTCGATGAATCGTATCGCGTCGCTGATCAGGCCTTTGATCCTGTAGAGCAGGACGTCCCCCGGCATTACCTGCGCAATCGGAATGTCCCTCTTCATATCAGCTGCCTCTCACCATCCAGGCCCCCTCGCCCCTGGAGGGAGAGGGCCGGGGTGAGGGGGACTGTACGGATCTGCCACGTGCAAACTTCCCTCATGCGTTGCACACCACCTTCGGCGTGAAGGTCATCACGTAGTTGTACGGGCCGACTTCGTGCAGGCCCGTTTTCTGGAACCCGAAAGGCGAAACCAGGGTGTCTGCATCCTCGGGAGAGAGCCGGATGGTCATTGGGGGGCCGGGCGGGCCCGGCATTTTCTTGAACTCCACGACGGCAAATGTCCCGTGACGCTTGAGGAGTCTACGGGCCTCGGTAAGCGCACCGTCCTGGACACCGGCCTCCTTCAGGTCGTGGAGCACGGTGGCCATGAGGATCAGGTCCATGCTTTCGCCGGGCAGCGGAAGCGCTCGGCTCACATCGGCGACCAGGGGCTTTACATTGCTCAGGCCCCGCTGACCGATCCTCTCCTGAAGCTTCTCGATGGATTCCTGCCAGAAATCGACGGCATAGACGCGTCCCTCGTTGCCGATGATCTGCGCCATGGCAAGCGCATACGACCCTGTCCCGCAGCCCATGTCCAGGACCGTGTACCATGGCATCAGTGCCAGCACCTGGAAGAGCTTTCCCGCCTCGATCAGCTCGAAGCTGCTCTTCCCCGCCCCGCGGGGCATGGGAGAACGATCGGATTCCATGTGTCTGCCTCGCAATTCGATTCAAGCTGCATAAGCGGCCAACAGGGAGTTTATCAATTTTAAGCCAATAGAACAACGCCGATCACGAACGCGTGTGCATGTCTGTGAAAACGGCAAAGGCCCCTCCGCGACTGCGTAAGGGCCTTGAAAGCCGGAGGGCGGAAACACCCGCTATTCCGATCGGTGATTATCGTTTGTATAAGCCGATCCAGAGCGTAACATTCTGCGACGTCGAAAGAGTTGTTCCGGGGGACGGAGATTGCTTGAAAACTTTACCGTGATCGCTCATCACATTGGTCGCGATATCGTATTCGACGATCCTCTTGAACCCCGAGTTCGCTAGGGTTTGCTTTGCCTGCGAAGAGGTCAGGCTGGTCACATTCGGCACCTTCGCAGTCACATCGGGTGCCGACACGGCGTTGTAGACAACAAGCGTGACAACCGATCCGGGGGCAACGGACTGTCCAGGGGCAGGGTCCTGGCGGGCAATGGTGTAAAGTTTGCTTTTGTCGGGCGTCCCCGTGATGCCGAAACCATCTGCATGGTGGAGCCCTGCGCTCTCAATCAGTTTGTAGGCATCCGTGTTTTTCTTGCCTGTGACATCGGGAACTTTAACCAGTTGCGGCTTGGGAGGGGCAGGGGGCTGGTACATGTAAACGTAAAGCGTCACCACGGAGCCCGCCGGCACCGATCGACCAGACACCGGTTCCTGCTTGACGATCTTGTCGGCCTTCGTCTTGTCGGGAGTCGGCGTGGCCTCCATGCTGTATTGCGGATTCAGGCCGGCCTTCTGAATGGCCTTGTTGGCGTCGAGACCCGGCATGCCCACAACATTCGGGACAGTGACATTCGCCGCGTGAGCCGTAGAAAAGAACACCAGGCATGCGGCCATCACACAAACCGGAACAAAAAACGTTGAGGTCATTCTCACTGTCCACCTCCTGAAAGAAAAGGACTGCAATTCGAATTTAGAATCGGCGCTACTTGTTTGCCTGCGTCAGGTGGAGCTTGTACTCGTGCTTGCGCCCCTTGGCGTCCGTCACGACCATTGTTGCTTCGACAGGAACAATGTTGACGATTCTGTACAGCTTCCAACCCGGGGCACTCGGGTTATCGGTCAAGCCGACGATCGTGACTACCTTCTGTCCGGGGGCTGTCTTCACGCCTTTCGGCACATCATAACTGGCCACGACGTCATAAGGCTGAGCACCGCCCTTCACCATGAGAAGGTAGGTTTTCGCCTCGGGCATGAACTGGGCCTTCACCTCGAGAGCGCTTTCCTTGTAGATATACGACTGGATCGTGACGGTATTGCTGGCGCCTCCTGTTCGCAGCTTCGTCCCGGGCGCAGGACTCTGGCCGTAGACTTTTCCGTGGAGCTCCGGCCAAGCCGTATCGGTGGGCTTGCTGCTGAAACCAAGACCAGAGTCCCTGAGCTTTTGCATGGCCTGGTCGACCGTCAGGTTCTTGAGATCCGGAACAACGGCCATGGCCCAGTATTTGTTGAAAACGAGCACCGTGGGAGTATCCGGCTTGACCGGTGTCCCCGGCGCAGGGGTCTGGCTGACGACACATTGCTCAGCGCATTTCGGGTCGGTGCTGTCGTCCTTCCAGGTATATCGACTACGGTACTTCTCGAAGTCCAGCCCCGCTTTCCTGAAGGCATCATACGACTGCGTGAAGGACATGCCGACCACGTTGGGCATGACCGGTCCGAACGCATCCTTGACGGCTGGCGCAACGGTCACCTTGACGGCCGGGGCCTGGTACATGTAGGCCGTCAACACAACCGGGCTGCCTTTGGCAATCTTCTGACCGGCGGCGATGCTCTGCTTCGACACCTTGCCCCCCTGGGCCTGGTTCGAGGTCATCTCGAAGCCGATCGGGCCTCTCAGTCCGGTCGCTTCAAGCGTCTTGACGGCCTGGTCGGTCGTCATGCCGACCACGTTGGGAACGGTCACCTGCTGGGCCTGTGCCGGCAGTGAAATGCACACGGCCAGGAAGGCGGCGACTGCGATCAATAATTTCTTGATCCGCCCTTCTCCTGGATCTGTTACCGCTGTTACCTGTAAGCCTGTTTCAAGTGCAGCTTGTACTCGTGTTTGCGTCCCTTGGCATCCGTTATGACCATCATCGCTTCAATGGGAACCAGATTCGTGATCCGGTATGACTTCCATCCCGGTGCACCGGGCGAGTCCGTTAATGGAGTAATTTTAACAACCTTCTGCCCGGGGGCGAGCTTCACACCCTTCGGCACGTCATAGCTTGCGACGATGTCGTAAGGCTGCGCGCCGCCCCTCACATTCAGAAGATACGTATTTAAACCGTCCATGAAATCGGCGTGGATCTCGAGGAACGACTCCGCATAAAGCCAGTAGGTCAGATGAATAGCAGTTCCTTCGGGGACGATTCGTCCCGGGGCAGGATCCATCTCGGCCACTTTGTGGTCGAGCTCCTTGCGGGCTGTCGTTGCACTCCCGCCGCCCGGGTAAAGGTTGACCGACTTCAGTTTTGCGAAGGCATCATCAACGGAAAGATTTCGAACATCCGGAACGGTAACGTTCGGCGGAGGCTGGTATTGAACGCCTTTCAACCATATCTGGGTTGTTTTCGCGATACGGGTTCCGGGTTTCGGACGTTGATCCTGGATTTGTCCTGCAAGAGACTGTTCATCGCGGGAGCGAAGCACGCCATATTCCTTGGTTGCCTTATCGTAGCTCAGGCCGGCTTTTTCGAGAGCAGCCTTTGCCTGAGCCATTGTCATATAAACCACATTCGGCATGACGGTTTCACCGAATGCATCCGTGACGGCAGGGGCCACCGTCACCTTCACAGGGGCCACGGTCACGGGCGCGGCTTGGTATACGCCGACCGTCAGCGCCACGACACTGTCGAGCTCGGCAACCTCCCTGGCGGATGGGACCTGCTTGATCACCTTGCCGGCTTGCGCCTGGTTTGAAGTCGTTGCGTAGCTGATCGATGGCTTCAGCCTGGCCGTACTGAGCGTTTTGAAAGCCTGGTCAACCGCCATGCCGCCCACGTTGGGAACAACCACCCCGGCGAGCGCCGGCACGGATAACCAGACGGCCAGCGCGACAGACAGGGCAATCATGAATCGATTCTTCATTGCTTGCTCCATATTGGTTGTGTTGAAGCTCCTGCTTGCTTGTGAAGAGGCCGCCTCATCTTCCAGCGACATTCATCTGAGACGCGACTTACAACGAAGAAGAGCCTTTTTCCGGCTGCAGACGGGGCTGCCGCCAGCAAGGCAATCCTGTCGGAGAACCATGGATCCAAGAAGGTAATCGGCACAACGCTCCGAATTGTAAAGCGGAAAATCCTTTTCGCCTCAGCTTGCGCCAATCCGGCACACCGGCTTGCGTCCGCTGCCCCGGAGGGCGGATCAACTGGTGTCGAACAATGCAAAAAACCGGCCTTTTTGAGGCAGCAGATATTTGTTTATGGACGGAAAAGGGAAATGATCATGAGAATATCATGGAAGGACTCGGGAAAAGGAGGCCTGGGCACCTGCGAAGACAGGTACCAACGTGGAGGGCAAGAAGACGCCAGGGCTCGAATTCGATAATTGCAGATGCAACATGGGCAAACGGAAAAACCGGAAGCGCCGCCTCAAGAGGGCCTCTTCCGGTTCAACCATTTTTTGCGCCGTGAGACAGGCGTCGCCTTCAACCCCTCTGTGCATCCCCCGAGATTGTCCGCCCGCCTTTTCCCCCCGGCAGCATCCTCTGCATCGTTTCGTTTACAGCGAGCGGAGGAATTCGAACAGGGCTTCCTGCTCTGCGCGTGAGAGCATTTTGAAGCGCTGGGTGACCTGGTTTGCCTCGACGCGATGACGCAGGATGGCATCGTGGAATGTAACCGATGCGCCGTCGTGCATCAGCCTCGGGCGCAGTCGGACACCCCACAGGGGCGCAGTGCGGACCTTGTTCCGCGTCTTCTGGAATTCGCCCTTTGAAAGACTTTTCCAGCTGTATTTGTACATGCTCCGGCCGTAATGCTCCTGCCATGCCATGACGATCCCATCGCCGGTGCCAACATTGTGAAGGAGGAAGTCGCCGAAGGGGTGGAACGTCTTCTGGCCAAGGGCCTCGGGGACGGTAAAGGTGCCGCCGTTGATCTTCGTCCCGGGAGGAGCCGTGGTCAAGGAGCGGACATGACAGGCCGCGCAGCCGATCTTGTCAAATATCTTGGAGCCTCGCGTGGCTTTGGGGGTCGCCGCGAGCACCTCATCGCGGGCCGGAGCTTTTGTAGCCCTCATAAACCGTGCGAAGCGGTCTATGTCCTCGAGCCCGTCCGGTCCCGGCTGGTCATTCGGCTCCCGGACCGTATTGCACAGGGTGGTCACTTCGTCCGGAAACAACCGGGTCGTGATGCCCATCTCATTGAGGTAAGCGTCACCGGAAAACGACAGCAGGCTGGCGTGCTGATTTTTCCAGCCGAACCGTCCGACGCGGGTTTCCCCCGGCGCTTCCACGACCGGTACAAGGAGAACCAGGCCGCAGATTCTGCCGCGGCTGGCCCTGCATTGCATGTGCGCCAGATCGATCAGGGTCTGATCCGCAACGGCCTCGACGAATCCGTCACCGAGAAGATTGAGCGAGATCCGGGTCGTCCGGATCGTCTCGGTCACCGGGACACGTTCCTGAATTTCCGTGTCCGGGAAATCTCCATTCGGGCAGATGGCCCGGTCATTGACGAGCGAGCGGCCGGAGATGATCACGGTTCCGCGGGCGATGGGGATTTCGGGATCGCGGAAGAGACCGTCGGGCCCGAGATGGCCGACGCGCAATTCCGTAATCTGACTTGCCGCACCCGATACGGGATTCTGGTGACACTCGCGGCAGGACTGGGCATTGTAAAGAGGACCCAGACCATCGGCAATATCCTCTACTGCATTGAAGGTTTCCAGGTCAGCCAGGTGAGTGGCCTCGTCGACCATGCCGTTGCTTCTGTTGTCGAACCCTGTGGGTGCGTCTGTCCACTGTGCAGAAGCGGGGGCAAAGACCAGGCACATCAAGCATGCGAATACGAAGTACCTCATGGGCTCTCCTCCTTTTCAATCTTTCGGTTCATGAGGGGATGGGCCTCGGGCCTGCGGGGTGACACGCCGACGGTCTGATGCCAGGGGGAATGCCGATGAGCAGCTGGTTTGAGCGGAAAGCGGAGAATCAGCGAGAGGCCGATCGTTGCCGGAAGCGCCAGGCCGCTGAGCGGTCGAAAACGGACTGCAGTAAATTTTAAAGTACAGTCAATCGGGCTGTCAATCAGGAATTGCCCTGTCCCCTGGCTTTATTTTGCTCAGACATTTCCGATCAACCCGCGGGCCCGGCCGGAATCCTTTGGCGGAATTTGCCCTTTGCGGGCCCCTCCGGTTGTGCTAGAACCGCAGAAGCATACGTCAACCTGTGTTCGAAAATGAGCATGAAGAGCCACAAGAACATCCCGCCGGAGCAGTGGAACGATTGGCGCTGGCAGTTTCGCCATCGCGCCTGCTCGCCGGGCTGTCTCAGCGAGATAACGGGTGCAGACTCTGCACGGGTCCGATCCCTGCGGAAAGTCGCCGGGATCTATCGCTTCGCCGTCACGCCCTATTTCCTCTCGCTCTTCGACCCGCACGACGACAGCGATCCGCTTCGCCGGCAGTGCATCCCCGACGAAAGGGAAATCGCATGCCCGACAGGCGGCACGGAGGACCCGCTGGAAGAGGAAGCGCACAGCCCCGTGCCGGGGCTGATCCAGCGCTATCGTGACCGCTGCCTCGTGACCGTGACAAACCGCTGCGCCGTCTACTGCCGCCACTGCAACCGCAAGCGTTTGTGGCGCCATGGAGAATTCACTCTGTCGGACAGCGAACTCGAACGGATTGCGTGCCGCATCGGGAGGACCCCTGCCATCCGCGAGGTCATCCTCTCGGGGGGTGACCCTCTGACATTGTCCGACTCGCGCCTGGGAAAAATTCTCTCACGGTTCCGGACCGTCCCGGGCATCGAGGTCCTGCGCCTGGGAAGCCGCATGCCCGTGGTGATGCCCATGCGGGTCACCGATGAGCTCTGCAGCATGCTGCGCGGGCACCGGCCGATCTGGTTTCTCACCCAGTTCAATCACCCCCGGGAGATCACGCGCGAGGCGGCAGAGGCATGCGACAGGTTGCTGTCGTCGGGAATCCCCGTTCTCAACCAGTCGGTGCTTCTCAGGGGCGTGAACGATGACTTTCGGACAATGCAGGAGCTGCTGTACGGCCTCGAGCGTATCGGCGTCAAGCCATACTACCTTTTCCAGTGCGACCCCGTGCGGGGTACGGATCATTTCCGGGTGGAGATCTGGGAGGGGATGCGGATCATGGAAAAGCTCTGGAAGACCACGTCGGGCCTGTGCCTTCCGCGCTACGTGGCCGACATGCCCGGCACGAAGGGAAAAGTCCCCCTCCAGCCCGTCAGTTTTTTATAGGGACGAGGGACCAGGGTGAAGGGACAGGCTGCTTTGCAGCAGCGACCAGTGACCAGTGGCCAGTGACTAGTGATAGAGAAAGAAAGGACGAGGAAAAAGTGCCTGAGTGCCTGAGTGTCTGAGTGCCTGAGTGAAGAGAAGGAAATATAAAAAGTGGGATTCCGATGCACGATCCGCCAACTTCAATACCCCGTTCCCAATTTCCGATTTCCGCCGCCGAAGGCGGCATGACGGGACAGACGGAATAGACCGGATAGACCGTTTTATGCTTTGACAATAAAATAGAAATATATTAAAGAGATACCCTTTCAAGCAACCGACACCCCTGAGGGGAGAACTGAGATGTACAACGCAAGCGACCTGAGAAAAAATTTAAGACTCATGATCGAAGACGACCCCTACATCGTCGTCGATTTCCAGTTCGTCAAGCCGGGCAAGGGTCAGTCCCTCTACCGCTGCAAGCTTCGCAACATGCTCACCGGGAGTATCATCGACCGCACCTTCCGAGAGGTTGACTCCTTCAAGCCCGCCGACACGCAGGAAAAGACCATGCAGTACCTGTACAAGGAAGGCGACGCCTATCACTTCATGGACAACGAGAATTACGAACAGATCGCCATGACGGAAGAGCAGGTCGGCGATGCGAAGAACTTCCTCATCGACAATATGGAATGCAAGGTCCTGTTTTTCCGTGATCGGCCCATCGACATCACCCTGCCCAATTTTGTCGACGTCGTCGTGACGGAGGCCCCGCCCTGGATCAAGGGTGACACCGTATCGGGAAACTACAAGCCTGTCATCGTTGAAACGGGCTACAAGGTCAGTGTCCCCCCTTTCGTTGAGCAGGGAGAGAAGATCCGCATCGACACGCGAACAGGCGATTACCTGACCCGAGTCAAGGAATAGCCGGGAATCCATCCCCATGACTGCTGATTGGAAGCTCGAGACCAGGCACCGGGCACTCGAGATGCGTGCCGATGTTCTCCATGCGACTCGCGCCTTCTTCCTGTCCCGGGATTACCTCGAGGTCGAAACCCCCAACCGCATTCCCTTCCCCCTGCCCGAATCCCACATCGACGCTGTCCCGGCAGGCGAGTGGTGGCTCCATCCCTCGCCGGAGCTCTGCATGAAGCGGATGCTCGCAGCCGGCTACGAGAGGATCTTCCAGATTTCCAAGTGTTATCGGGGGCACGAGCGCGGCCCCCTGCACCTTCCGGAGTTCACCCTGCTGGAGTGGTACCACGTCGGCTACGATTATTTCCGGCTCATGGAGGAGTGCGAAGACCTGTTCCTCTATGTGTCGGGAGCCTTGGGAACGGGCCGCCACATTCACTATCGGGGTCAGCAGATAGAACTCTCGAAGACCTGGGAACGGCTTGCTGTAAAGGAGGCTTTCGAGCGATACGGGTCAATCTCCCTGGAGGAGGCCCTGGCAGAAAACCGCTTCGAAGAGATACTGGCGGTGGAAATCGAACCGCGCCTTGGGAGCCCGAAGCCGACTTTTCTGTACGATTATCCGCTTGTCTTCGCATCCCTTGCCAGGAAGAGGAAGGTCAACCCCGCCGTGGCGGAGCGCTTCGAAATCTATGTCGGCGGGCTGGAACTGGCCAACGGGTTTTCAGAACTGACCGACGCCGGCGAGCAGCGAGCCCGTTTCGAGAAGGAGAACGAGACCCGGTCGGACAGAGGCCGGCCGCCCTGCCCCATGCCGGAGAAATTCCTGGAGGCGATCTCCTGCATGCCCGAGTCGGCCGGTATCGCCCTGGGCGTGGACCGGATGGTGATGCTTTTTGCCGATGCCTCTTCCATTGATGAAGTCGTATCCTTCACCCCTGAAGAATTATAAACTCGTTCGTTTCGTTTCTTTCGTTGTTTCGTTCCTATCATCCAATCCCTCTCAACGTAATCCCGGAGATGATTTCCCTGCCTGAATTCTGAAGCCTGTGGCCTGATGCCTCCCACAGCGTGGCGGGCCTCGCTGTGGGGTTTCCTCCCCATCTTCCCCACATCCGGCTCGTATTGTGCCTTGACGGTTCCCGGTTTAGATTGATCTCGAAAAAATGAAGGAGGGACCCGACATGGAACTGGCACGGACACCCGCATGGGCAAGAATCGACATGGAAAAGTTCCGCGCATCGGTACGGGACAAGATCCCTGCCTATACCCTGAGGGAAAAGAAACGAGTGGCATACCGCTATGAGGGGACGGCCCGGATCAAGGGCCAAAACCCCGATCATGACTTTGAGAATGGTTTCACGTTGTGAAGAGCCTCGCAAACCACACCGGCCTGTTGTCATGTCCGGCTGGACGCGTTAGACACGATGTCTGTCTAACGACCTACTCAAGGGACCGGGAGCCATAGACCGGTCCCTTCTCTTTGATCGAATAAAAGCGACAGATATCTAACTAGCCGGATTTATATATCATATTACGATTTCGTTCAAATCTCCTCTTTTCTTCACCTTTTGCCTGCAGCTTTTAGCCTGTAGCCTGTTTTTTCCACATTTCATAAAATCGAATTGAACGTTTCGTTAAAATAATGTACATCCCATGCCGGGGCAGAAAGTGAAACAAATGAATCGACATCATTTATTATTCAATAATATCATTATATTATGACTTTTCTGGGAGCACTTGCCATTCTTGGCACGCTCTTTTCAATAGCAGTAGTCAAGATCGTAAACAAATAAAATAAAATAGAAAAACATCGGGAGGAGAAATCATGAAAAGGACGCTTTCGACACTGATTCTGGCCGGCATCGTTGTTTTGATCACGGGAACCTTCTGCTTTGCCGAGTATGCAGCGGCAGGCGTCGAGAACTTCCCCTACTTCCACCTGGGCTGCCTGATCGTCGGTGGCATGATCATCGTTTCCCTCAAGCAGAAGTATCAGAAAATTTACCTCGGTGAGGCTGTCGGCAGCTTCGCCATGTATGCCATCCTGGTCGCTCTGTTCACGTCTCCGGTGGCCGAGGGTCTCAAGAGCTTGATCGGATAGCAAAAGGGAAAGGGTTCGCAACGACCCCTTTCAGCCTGAACTTGATAACAGATCAAATTCGGAAGGGGATAATTAAGAGGCCGTCCGGTAAGCCGGGCGGCCTCTTTTATTGTCCCTATACCCTTGTCACTGGTCCCTAGTTCGTTTTCCCCTCAATCGTCCATGTCGTTCCCGCCTTGCTGTCCTTCAGCACAATCCCCTTCGCCGCAAGCCCGTCTCGGATCTCATCGGCCCGTTTCCAGTTCTTCTCGGCACGGGCCTTGAGCCGCTCGTCGATGAGGGCATCGATCTCATCAACCTTCAGCCCCCTTTTCCCCGCCTCCCGCAGCCGGTCCTTTTCGAAGTAGACGCCCGGGTCCTCCATCAGGACGCCCAGCACGCTTCCCACCTCGCGAAGTGTCCGCTCGGCTTCGTTGAGGACGAACAGCGCAGGCTGGCTTGCCTTGAATTTGTCCGTGAGGTAGGCATTCACCTGCCGGACGGCTTCAAAGATGTGGCCCAGGGCGCGGGCCGTGTTGAAATCATCGTCCATGCCTTCCCTGAAGCGCTCGGGCAATTTGCGGATTCTCTCCAGAAGCGACTTCTCCTTCTCCCGCAGCTGATCCTCCTTCACCGTGACTGCCCCGAGCGCCTGGTCGTCGGCAAAGATATTGCGGATCTTCTCGAGGGTTTCGTAGAGTCGGTTCATCGCGAGCCGTGCCTCTTTCAGGCTCTCCTCGGAGTAGTCGAGCGGGCTCCGGTAGTGGCTTTGCAACACGAAAAAGCGCAGCACTTCGGGATGGTACAGCTTGAGGATGTCGCGAATGGTAATGAAGTTGCCAAGCGACTTGGACATCTTCTCGTGGTCCACCTTGATGAAGCCGTTGTGAAGCCAGTATCTCGCGAAGGGTTTCCCCGAGGCGCCCTCGGACTGGGCAATCTCGTTTTCGTGGTGAGGGAACACGAGGTCCTCGCCTCCCCCGTGAATGTCGAAGGTTTCGCCGAGGAAGTGGGCGCTCATGACGGAGCACTCGATGTGCCAGCCCGGACGTCCCTTTCCCCAGGGGCTCTCCCACCAGGGCTCACCCTCTTTGCTCGCCTTCCACAGGGCGAAATCCAGGGGATTTTTTTTCTTCTCGCCTACGGCGATTCGGGCCCCTGCAATCATTTCATCGATGTTGCGGCCCGAGAGCTTTCCGTAGCCCTTGAAATCCTTCACGGAAAAGTAGACGTCCCCGTCGACGACGTAAGCAAGGTTGTTCCGGATGAGCTTGTTGATCAGCTCGATCATGCCCCCGATGTGCTCCGTGGCCCGGGGTGTAACGGTCGGCCGTTCGATGCCGATACGGTCCATGTCATCGTTGTGCTCAGTGATGTAGCGCTCCGAGACCTCGCGGAACCCGACGCCAAGCTTGTTGGCCTTGGTGATGATCTTGTCGTCTACGTCTGTGAAGTTCTTGACGTAGGTGACCTTGAATCCACGATAGCGAAGGTAGCGGGTAATGACATCGAAATTGATGGCAGAACGGGCGTGCCCCACGTGGCAGGTGTCATAGACCGTCACCCCGCAGGCATAGATCCCGACCTCGCCCTCCTTCAAGGGCACGAAGTCCTCCTTCTGACGCGTCTGGGTGTTGTAGAGACGGAGCGCCATGGAATACCCTCCTTTGCTGGCGGCGTTTAGCCGGTGATGGAATCCCTCCCGCTCATCCTTACGGGAAGAGGGCGATCATGTCCAGGGCCGCATCCTCCCGCAAGCCGCACATGAGGTTCATGTTCTGGACGGCCTGCCCTGAAGCCCCTTTCACGAGGTTGTCGATGGCCGAAAGGATGATGACGCGGTTTGTCCGCGCATCCACGGAGAGCCCGATATGACAGAAGTTGGTCCCCTTCACGGAAGACACATTGGGGTACATCCCCTTGCGCAGAACCCGGACGAACGATTCGTTCTTATAGAACTCCTTGTATAAATCAATGAGCTCGTCCGTGGAAAGCGATTTATTGAGGCTTGCGTACATCGTGCTGAGGATTCCCCGGTTGAGCGGCAGCAGGTGCGGAGTAAACAAGACTTTCACATCCGAGCCGGCCAGCGCGGAGAGCTCCTGTTCGATTTCGGGGCCGTGCCGATGTTCGTTGACCTTGTAAGCCTTGAAGCCCTCGTCGACCTCACAGAAAAGCGAGCCGATGACGGGGTCTCGCCCGGCGCCGCTCACGCCCGACTTGGAGTCGATGATGATCGTGGCCGGGTCAATGATCTTCCCCCTGAGCGCCGGCGCCAGACCCAGAATGGCGCTCGTCGGGTAACAACCCGGGTTTGCCACGAGGTCGGCCTTCCGGATCTCGTCTCGATAGAGCTCGGGTATGCCGTAAACGGCTTTCTTTGCCAGTCCAGGGGCGGAGTGCGTGTGGTACCATTTCTCGAAGACGTCGAGGTTGCGAAGCCTGAAATCGGCAGAGAGGTCGATGACCTTCTTGCCGGCTTCAATAAAGGCCGGCGCGACGGCCATGGCCTCCCCGTGGGGAGTGGCCATGAAGATCACGTCGGCCATCCGGGCCAGCTCTTCCGGCGAGGCGTCGATGAAGCGGATGTCCGTGAGGCCCTCAAACAGAGGATAGGTCTCGGAAAGAGGCTTCCCCTTGAACTTTCGTGACGTCAGCCCCACGACTTCGGCATCGGGGTGCCTCAGAAGAATCCGCATCAGTTCGAGCCCCGTGTAACCGCTGCCGCCGTAAATGCCGACTCGAATCATGTTTTATTCCTCCGCATAAAAAAGGGGGTTCCGAGAACCCCCTTGTCGTTTCGCTTAGCGCTTCGAGAACTGGAACCGCTTGCGGGCTCCGGGCTGGCCGTATTTCTTGCGTTCCTTCATGCGGGAGTCTCTCGTGAGGAAGCCGGCCTTCTTCAGCGCGGGACGAAGCTCCGCGTCAAACTCGCACAGGGCCCTGGAGATGCCATGCTTGACTGCGTCGGCCTGGCCTGCAATGCCTCCGCCGTCCACGTTGACGTAGAAATCGAACTTGCCCATCTGGTTGGTAATTTCCAGGGGCTGCTGAATGATCTTCTTGAGAACGTCCCGGGTAAAGTAATCGTCGAAGTTCCGGCTGTTAACAGTGAACGAGCCGGATCCTTCCTTCATCCAGACCCGGGCAACCGCCGTTTTTCTCTTTCCCGTTGCATAAATACGCTTGTCGGTCATAACCACTCCATCTCTGTCGGTCTTACAGTTCTAGCAAGTGGGGCTTCTGGGCCTCGTGGGGGTGCTTGGCTCCGGCATAGATCTTCAGCTTGCGCAGCATCTGCCGGCCCAGGGAATTCTTTGGGAGCATGCCCTGCACGGCACGCCGGATCAACTCGTTGGGCTTCTTGGCCAGGAGCTTTTCTGCGGGCCATGCCTTGATTCCGCCCGGGAAGCCCGAATGATGGTAGTAGATCTTATCTGTGAGCTTCCTGCCTGTGAGGGCAATCTTCCCGGCGTTGATGACCACCACGAAATCCCCCGTGTCCGTGTGGGGAGTAAAGATGGTTTTATGCTTTCCACGAAGGCGATGAGCGATCTCTCTTGCAAGCCGGCCCAAAACCTTTCCCTGCGCATCGACGAGGAACCAGTCGCGGTCGACGGCATCCTTTTTGGCCATAAATGTACTCATGAATACACCATTCCGGTAAAATTCGAAAGAGTGAGGATAGGTGAATCAGCGGTTTTTGTCAAGAGAAAAAAGGGGGGGACTGGAATACTGGAATAGTGGAATAATGGAATGATGGGTTCTGCATTTTCTTCAATAATTTACCATTCTTCCAGCATTCCATCACTCCGGCTTCACCCGCCGCGAAGCGGCTCTTGATCCGTTTCCCTTTCTTTTCACCGGTCACCGGTCACTGGCCACTGCTAGAAGCCCATCACCTGCCTGGAGGCCGAGAACCCGCCGACGCGACCGAACCCGGAGAGGGAAAAGAGAACCATGAAGGTTCTGTCGTTGACCAGATCGGAATAGCTGACTTCTACGGCCCAGCACTGCCTGCGGAATTCCACGCCGATCGTTTTTTCCAGTGTTGTCCTGTCAAACAGGTTTTCTCGTATCCCCCCGAAGAAATCCAGGTAATTTGTAGCCTGGATGCGCCCGAGAATCCCATAGGACTCGACAGAATTCTTTGTGTAGCGGTAGACAAAGGCCAGGCTGTCGCCCCGGTTATCTTTGAGCGCGATATCCTGCTGGATCTGCACCCAGGACGTTGTGTTGACGTCGTAGGCGGATTTGTTGGCAAATCCGAGGTACTGATAGGGATTGATGTCAGCCTCCAGATCGATGGGCATGAAGGGTTTCGTGGGATCCGCGGGCAGCTGGTTAGGAGGTATTGTCGGTATCACGAGCGTGGGCGGCGTGACGTAGATGGTCGGTGACGTGATGTTGTACGTCTCGCTCAGCTTCAACCGGAAGATCTCGCGGTAGCTCACGTCCCCTTTTTCGTCTCGGGATCGGGAGATCAGGGTATTCGTCAGTGCGTAGGTAATGCTGTTTTGTGCGTCGACGGAGGCGGCAACGCCCCCTACGGTCGTGCTGCTGAGTGGAAGGACGAAATCGGGTCGTACAGCCGGACTCACGGCGGGGATGTAGTTGTATGTGATTTCGGGCTTGACGGCGTGACGGACCTTCTCCACCTTCCCCCAGCCGACGTCAAAGACGCGGAAGGCCTCGGTGGACGCGTTCACTTCCACCGTATAATCGGAGCGGCTCGCCGACCTGCTCGGTGTTGCGGGGTCGTTGCTCTGCGTATCCCACAGCGTCTCCCGCAGACCCACGGTCGGGGTGACCTGCAGGTAGTCGCCGAAAGACCAGGGAAGCGAGAGCTTCGGGTAGACGTCGAAAACGGAGCCCTTCTCCCCGAACGCCCTGTAATAGTATCCGTAGAGGCTGGTGAACTCCCAGTTGAGACGGGTATCGAGGAGGGGCTGTTTGTAGCCGTTGAAGGTGATTTCCGGATAGCGTTGAAGGGTGTTGTCATTGTTGGGAACCGAAAGATTCTCCGTGTACTGCGTCAGGGCCGTCAGGTTGTAGTTCCGCCATTGCTTGACGATGCGGGCCGTGGAGTCGTAGCTGGTGAGCTGTTCGTTCCCGAGGAAAGAGATCCTCTGAAACGGGCGGTTCGCGCTCCCTGCATAGTGGTCCAGGAAGTAGTTGTGAGAACTGAAATCCTGGAAGTAGTAGATGTCGGAGACCCTCATGAGGTCCGCCCGGAAGTAGAAGCCGGGCTCGAAGGTCGTCTCGTGGCTCCAGTACCACGACCATCTATCCTGCGGCTCCGTCCAGGTGCGGGGAACGCCGGTGGTGGTATCCGTGCCCGTCCACCGATCTTTCAGGAAGTCCCCGTAGAGAAGGCCCCAGGTGCTTGCGGTCGGGAAATACCGAAACTCGAGACCCTCCTGGAGCCCCCTCATGCTCATGTACCGGGTGTAGAGCGTGGCATCGTAGCTGTCGGAAATTGCCCAGTAGAATGGGATATCCACGTCGAGGCCCAGTTTATTCTCCGAGTAGCCCATGTAGGGAAAGAGGAAGCCAGACTGGCGACTGGTCTTCGCAGGAAACATCGCCCAGGGAAACCAGAGGACGGGGGTATCATGAATCTGGAACGTTCCGTTCGTCAGTTTCCCATAGCCGTCGATGGTGACATCCGCTTCCTTGCCCGTAAATCGCCAATCGGGCACGGGCCCGTCGCAGGTCGTTGCCGTGGCATCCTGAATGCGGTACGTGGCCTCCCCGGTTTTTTCGATTTCGCTTCCCGTCACATAGAGGTGATTCTTGACGTAGAACATGCGCCCGTCGTGAGCAAAGCCCTTCTTCGTCTCGAGATTGATCTCGAGCAGATCGCCCTCCAGCGTGTCGCCTTCACTGACAAGCAGCGCATGGCCGTGGGCCCAGGCATCGTGGGTCGTGCGGTTCATCGTGACGGAGTCGGCCTTGAGATAACCGCCCGTGAAGGTGATGACCACATCTCCCTCGGCGCGATACGTGTCCGACTCCTGATCGTAGGCAAGACGATCAGACACGATGTTGATGGGGCCTTTGTCGGCCCTCTGCAAGCTGAGACCCTGCCCGCCCGCCGGGGTGACGAGGAGAAACAGAACCCATTGGGCAAGCCAGAATGCCCAGGCCAGGTTCACAACCCCACCCTTTTTACGATCGCCGCTCATGTCCCTTCAAACCCGAGCCTTTCGATGAGGTGAACAGAGGGCTCACCGCCCCCACGAGGTAGAGCGATCCAGCGATACAGATCAGATCGGCCGCACCGGCCACTGCCGAGGCCCTTGCAACGGCTTCCCGGGGATCTGCCCGGACTTCAACCTGGCGGTTCCACCGCCTCGCCTCCGCGGCAAGCAGATCCGGGGCCAAGGCCCGTTCATCCGGCGGCCGGGTCACGATCAGTCGATGGGCCAGCGGGGCCAGCCTCCGGATCATCCCCCGGTAATCCTTGTCGGCCAGGATGCCTAGGACCAGAATGAGCCTTCGGTATTTGAATTCTCCCAGGGCTTTCCTGAGCGCCGCGGCGCCGGCTGGATTGTGGGCCCCGTCGAGAAGCACCGTCGGATGTTCCGCCACAATTTCCAGCCGTCCTTTCCAGCGAACGGCCTTCAGCCCGAACCGAACAGCCTCGTCGCCGATTTCAAAACCCCTGCCGCGGAGGATTCCCAGAGCCCCGAGGGCGCAGGCCGTGTTTTCCCGCTGGTGAGGTCCTTTCAGGGCCAGAGCCAGGTTGGTCAGTTCGAGGGCCGGGCCTCGGAAATCGATCAATCCTCCTGCCTTTGCGCGAATCCGGATCTCGTGGCCCACCCGAAGCAGGAGCGCCCCCTTGTCCCTGCATATCCTGTCGATGGCTGCAAGTGCGGGGGCCTGCCGGGCTGCCGTGATGCAAACCCCGCCCCGCCTGACGATTCCCGCCTTCTCCCTCGCAATTTCTTCGAGGCGCCGCCCCAGGTATTCGGCATGATCCATGGCGATGTTCGAGATGATGGAAAGCTCGGGCCGGGCGACGTTGGTGGCGTCCAGCCTGCCGCCCATGCCGACCTCGAGGACAGCCACATCCACCCGGCATCGGGCAAAATAAACGAAGGCAAGGGCCGTTGCAAATTCGAAGTAGGTGACTCCCTCACGATCCGCCCTGCGAACCTGCCGGATGAGTTCGCCGAGGGCCTCTTCGGGGATCATGGCCCCATCCACCCGGATGCGCTCCCGAAAATCGACAAGATGGGGGGACGTGTACAGACCGACCCGGTAGCCGGCTGCCTGGAGCACTGCAGCAAGGATTGCCGAGATGGAGCCTTTCCCGTTCGTGCCTCCCACAAGGATGCTTTTGTAGCGTTTCTGTGGGCTCCCGATGCGCTCCAGGAGGCTCCTGACCGGCCCGAGGCCCGGTCGAATGCCGCGGCCTTTCAGGCTGTCGAGATACACAAAGGGATCCGTGACCGGTGACCGGTGAGCGGTCACCGGTGTCGCGGGATGTTCACTCTTTGAGCTGCTGACTGTCACCTGTCACCCCGGCCATTTGTCGGCGAAAGTTACCACAGCCATGCGGGCAGGGGCAACCCCTTTGTAACGGGAACCCCTGGAAAAACAAAAAGGCCACAGGATCGTAATCTCCTGTGGCCCTGTCTGACATGTCAGGCATACCTCCCCGCTCAGGGGCATTGAAAATTCACATCGAATGCGCAACGAGGCGGTTCTTCTGATTTCAGGCTGGTTAAAAATGCCTGGCTGCAAGCCAGCCCTGCACAGACCCCTTCCTTGATTTCCCCTCCCTTGAGGGGAGAGGGCCAGGGTGAGGGTGACGATTCCCCCTCACCTCTTATCCTCTCCCGCCAGGGGAGAGGAAGATTAAGGAAAGGTCACGTTATCGGCCGCAGACGGGCGTTTTTTACCGGTCTGCCTAATCGGGGATGACCTTGAAGACCTCATCACCGGGCCTTGTCCGGTCAGCCACCTTCACGCCGATGTAGTCGCCCACGGCGGCTTTTTCGACTTTCGCGTTATTGACTTCCATGGACTCGATGACGCTCTCGAAGCTCGTCGTGTGGCCCGCGATCTTAATTGTGTCGCCCACCTTGAGTTCGCCGGCCGTAATCTTGATTGCCGCGACACTGGGCTTCGCGAAGAATTTTACGATTTCGCCTATTTTCTCTTCCGCCATAAGTAAAATCCTCCTTTCTTCCGGTTACCTTCGATCGCTGTTTCTTATAATTTTTCGCATTGAAAATCAAGTGATTTGCCGGGCCGGCCGGAAGCAGGGCGTAAAAAAAGGCAGGGACGACGGTCCCTGCCTTTTATGGGTTCCAGGAAATTGCTCTTTAGTTCTCTTAGCTCTCTTCTTTTTTTGTCGCCGACTTTTTGGCGGCCGCCTTCTTCGGTTTTGCTTCTTTCTCGGCCTTCTCGGCTTTGGGTTTGGCTTCCTTCTTGGCTTTTGGCTCCTTCTTCGCCTTGGGCTCTTTCTTGGCCTTGGGTTCCTTCTTGGCTTTGGGCGCCGCCTTGGCCTCTTTCTTGGCCTTCGTATCCTTTTTCTCTTTCTTCTCTTCGGGCTTCACCGTAAGCTCAATAATGGCCATCACGGCGCTGTCGCCTGCCCGGAAGCGTGTCTTCACGATCCTTGTGTAGCCTCCCTGCCGGTCGGCAAAGCGGGCTCCGATCTCGTCAAAGAGCTTCTTTACGACGTCCTTGTCCCGAATCACGGCCGCTGCCTGCCGGCGGGCATGAAGGCCGCCCTGCTTGGCCAGCGTGATCATCTTCTCGGCCACCCGCCGCAGCTCCTTCGCCTTGGCATCGGTGGTCTCGATCTTCTCGAATTTCAGAAACGACGTCACCATATTTCGAAGCATGGCATCTTTGTGACTGGTCGACCTGCCAAGCTTCCTTCCGCCTACCCGGTGTCGCATTTTGAACGATTCCTTTCAGATCAGAAAATTCGAAATTTCACTCGGCGCTGCCGGCCTCTTCCCTGCTCTTGGGTGGCCAGTCGACTTTCATGCCGAGGGACAGCCCCATCTCGGAGAGGATTTCCTTGATCTCGTTGAGGGACTTGCGTCCGAAGTTGCGGGTCTTGAGCATCTCCGCTTCCGTCTTCTGGACCAGCTCGCCGATGATGTGAATCCCTGCGTTCTTGAGGCAATTGGCCGACCGGACGGACAGTTCGAGCTCGTCCACGCTCTTCAGGAGGTTCTCGCTGAGTTTCTCGCTTTGCCCGGCCTCTTCCAGGACCTTTTCCTCCTCGATCTCCTCGAAGTTGATGAAGATGTCGAGCTGGTCCTTCAGGATTTTCGCCGCAAAGGCGACGGCATCCTCGGGCTGCACGCTGCCGTCGGTCCAGACCTCGATGGTCAGCTTGTCAAAGTCCGTGATCTGGCCCACGCGGGCATGGCTGACGGTGTAGCTCACCTTCTTGATGGGCGTGAAGATGGCATCGATGTTGATCGTGCCCTCGGGCTGGTCGGGATCGCGCTCGCGCTTCGCCATGACGTAGCCCTTGCCCATTTTCACGACCATCTCGGCCTTGAGCTTGCCGCCGCTGGTGAGGGTCGCGAGGTAGTGGTCGGGGTTGAGGATCTCCACGTTGGCATCCGTGATGATGTCCCCGGCCTTGACCTGACCGGCCTTGGAGGCGTCGATCTTGATGGTCCGGGGGACATCGCCGTGAAGCTTCAGGCGGACACCCTTGAGGTTCAGGATAATGTCCGTCACGTCTTCCTTGACTCCGGCGACGGTGGAAAACTCGTGCAGGACGTTGTCGAAGCGCACGGACACGATGGCCGCCCCCTGGATGGAGGACAGCAGCACGCGCCTCAGCGAGTTCCCCAGCGTGATGCCGTAGCCTCGCTCGAGGGGCTGAACGGTGAATTCCGCATAGGACTTGCTGTGCGTCTT
>DASRZY010000138.1:0-20837 GCA_035685905.1 Syntrophales bacterium | reverse complement strand
ATCCCCCCTGCCCCCCTTTTTCAAAGGGGGGAATCTCTTACGGTCTCCCCCTTTGTAAAAGGGGGACGGAAGGGGGATTTTCTTTCACTGGTCACTGATCACTGGTCACCGGTCACTGACGCCTTCGGCGTCAGGTTTTCTTCCCGTGCTGCAGAAACGCGTTCAGGATCTCTTCGAGCTGCTGTTCGATCGTCGCGTCGACCTCGCCGAACGCGGTCTCGATGACGGCGCCGCCTGGGCTGATCGTCTCGACGGCTTCGAGCGCGATCGAGCGGATCCCCTCGAAACCGGAGATGAGGGCCGGGGTCAATTTGGACAGGCGCTCGTGATCGCGCGGGTTCAGGCGGATCTTGATCCGGTCGCGGTCCAGCACGTTCTTGACGGCTTCCCGGAGCACGCCGAGGATCACGTCCCGATCCGTCGCAATCTCCTGGCGGACGATCTTGCCGGCTACTGCGATGACCAGGGTCAGGACCCTTGCCTCCCCCCGTTCCAGGATGCTCCTGCGGATGTTCTCCACCTCCAGGATGAGCTTCTTCAGCGCTTCGGCCGTGGAGGCCAGTTCCTTCTCCCGCGTGTCGGTCCCCTTGCGGAAACCCTCGGCGTGGCCCCGTTCGTAGGCATGCTTCACGGCGACCTCGATCTTTTTCTCCGACTCGATGAGGATCTCCTCGATCTTGGAGCGCCGCGGGGCGGGGGCCTGCGAGAGATTCTCGCATCCGAAGGAGGCCGGCTCGAAGCGAGGCTTCTGGGATGAGGGGCTGTCGACGACCTTGATGGTATTCGATTTGATGACTCGCTTAGACGAACTCATCTCCCCCCTCGCGCGACAGCTGGATCCGGCCTTCGGCTTCGAGCCGCTTGCAGATGTCCAGGATGGCCCTCTGGCTCTTCTCCACGTCGGAGAGCCGGATGGGCGGCATCATGTCGATGTCTTCCTTCAGCATGTCGGCGCCGCGCTTGGACATGTTCTTGAACACCTTCTCGCGGCCCTCCGCATCGATGACCTTGAGCGCCTTGGAGAGATCCTCGCTCGCCACCTCCCGGAGGAGTTCCTGCATGCTGCGGTCGTCGAGCTTCAGGATGTCGTCGAAGGTGAACATGAGCCCGCGGATCTCGGCGGCAAGCTCCGGGTCCGAGCTGTCGAGGGACGAGATGATCGCACTCTCGCTCGTGCGGTTCATCCGGTTGAGGATGTCCGCCATGAGCTTCACCCCGCCCACTTCCTTCTCGTTGGACGCTCCGGTGATGATCTCGTCCTCGAGCGTCTGGGCCACGTCCTCGATCAGCTCCATGGGCACGCTTTTCAGGCTCGACATTCTCCGGACGATCTCGATCTGCATTTCCGGACCGAGGGAGTCCATGATCTCGGCGGCCTGCTCGGGCCTCAGGTGGGCCAGGATGAGCGCGATCGTCTGGGGGTGCTCCATCTTCGTGAAGTCCGTCAGGAGCTTCGGGTCGATGTCGCGCAGCTTTTCAAAGATGGGGTTCTCGTTGAACTTTTCCTTCTCGTCGTCGAGGGCCGTGATGATGCTGCCCGCCTGTTCCGGCCCCAGGGCCCTCATGACGATGTTTTTCGCCACATCCTCCTTGACGGACTGGATCCCGCCCTTTTCCTTGGCGAGGTCGCAGAATTCCTTCGCCACCACCTGGACATCCTTGGAGGAGATGCTGGTGATGCGGCTCATGTACTTGCTGATGCGGCGAACTTCGGAGGACCGGAGGTTTTTCATCACCTCGGCCGCCTGTTCCTCGTTCAGCGAGAGCAAAAGGATCGCTGCCTTTTCTTCGTTGTTCATGGTTCCTCACGGAACAGGCATCAGGCTTCAGGCTGCAGGCTTCAGGAAAGAAAAACGAACTCCCGATCTGTCCTGGCGCCTGCGGCCTGTGGCCTGTGGCCTATCATTTTATCCAATTTCGCAGGAGTTCGGCAAAGCGCTTGGCGTCCGCCGAGGCCATGTGCTGAACGATGTCGGCCTCGGTCAGTTCGCCGCGGGGCTGTTGCGGAGCGCCAAGCGAGAGCGTCACGCCGTCGCCTCCTCTCAGCTCACCCGCTGTGGCCGGGACTTCCCGGATCGCCACGGCTGTCTCCCGCCCGCGCGCAACCAGCATGCCGACAAGCGGCCGGATGACGAAGAGCGAGGCAAGGGCAATGACGGCCAGGATCACGAGATATCGGACAACGAACATGAAGGGCATGATCTTGTCCATCCAGGACTTCTCGGGCAGCTCCCCTGCCAGGTCGACCTTCTTGAAGGCCACGTTCGACATGACAACCTGGTCGCCGCGCTTGGCATCGAAGCCGGCGGATTTCTTGACCAGGTCCTCCAGGGCCGTGAGCTCCTTCTCGGGGCGAGGCTGGTATTCCTCAACGCCTTTGTCGTTTTTCACATAGTTGCCGTCGACGAGCACGGCGATGGAGAGTTTCTTCACGTCGCCCACGGGCATGACGGTCTTGTTGACCGTGCGGCTGATCTCGTAGTTGATCGTCTCGTCGGTCTTGTCGCGGTTCGACCCGGCGGGCCGTGCCGGCGCCGCCGGTTGCCGACCGGTCGCCGTGACGGAGCTCTCCCCGGCCGAGCCGCTGGTGGAGCCGGACTTTTCCTGCGAGCGCTGGACGCTGCGGATGGCGGGTTCCTCGGAGTCGAACTTCTCCTCCGTCTTCTCCATGACCCGGAAATCCAGATCGGCCGTGATGCGCACGACGGCTTTCCCGTCGCCGACGACCTTCTCCAGCATGGAGGTGATGCGGCTCGTGAGGTCTTTCTCGACGTTCTTCTTGTACTCGACCTGGGAGTTCGACAGCTGGGCAAGCTCCCCGCCCTCGGTCACCTTCGAGAGAACCTTGCCGCTCGAATCGACGATCATCACGTCACGGGGGCTCATCCCCTCGATGGAGCTCGACACGAGGTGCGCAATGCCCTGGATCTGCGGCTCGCTCAGGTTGCGCCCGCTCTTGAGCCTCACGATGACGGAGGCCGTGGGCTTTTTCTGGTCCTCGGAGAAGAGGGATTTCTTCGGGATGGCGAGGTGGACCCGGCTCTGCTGGATCTCGTCGAGGCTGTTGATCGTGCGGGTGAGCTCCCCCTGGAGGGCCCGCTGGTAGTTGAGCTGCTGGACGAACTCGGTCACGCCCAGGTTTTTCGTGTCGAAGATCTCGAACCCGACACCGCCGCCCTTGGGGAGGCCCGACGAGGCCAGCTCCAGCCGCAGCTCCGAGACCTTCTCGGAAGGCACCGAGATCATGTCCCCGGAGGGCGAGAGCTGGTACGGGATTTTTTTCTCCTGGAGCCGGGCCGTGATCTGGCCGGCATCTTCGGTGGAGAGGTTTGTGAAGAGGATCTTGTACTCCGGCTGGTTGATGAACACGACGGCGAGCGCAATGCTCAGCAGCGTGGCGCCGGCTGCAATCAGGATGGTGAGTTTACGGGACGCAGGAAGGGACTCGAACCCCTTCCACATCTGCGAGAAAAGCTGACCCATCGATTTTCTATCCCTCTATCCGTCAGAAGAATTACCGTATCCGTCATCGAAGCGCTACGTACCAAGTCGAGGTTGCACCGGAACCGCCGCAGATGACAGAGGGTAGAGACCCGAAATCAGACCTGCATCCTCATGATTTCCTGGTAGGCATCCAGGATTTTGTTTCGGACCTGCATCATGGCCCGGAATGAGATATCGGCCTTCTCGAGGGCAATCATGGCTTCGTGTATGCTGCCTGACTGGCCGAGTTGTACGCCGGTGATCGCCTTGTCGGCATTGTTCTGGAGCTGATTGATCTCGGTGACAGCCTGTTTCAGCATGTCCCCGAAGGCACCCTGGGGCTTGCCGGAATCCTTCCCCACGGGCTTGATGGTCTGGGGGGAGGGATTGGAAACAGTCTTCTGTGTCGTGACCTTGTCCATGTTCTATGCTCCTTCACCGGCAGGCAGGGCCTGGAGAACCGCCCGCACGATCATCGTTACTTTCCGATATCGAGGGCCTTGAGGGCCATGTTCTTTGTGACATCCAGGGCCGTGACACAGGCCTCGTACGCCCGGTTGACGGTGATCATGTCCGCCATCTCCGTCATCACGTTGACATTGGGGTACGTGACAAATCCCTGATCGTCGGCATTGGGGTGCGTGGGGTCATGAACCTTCTTGAGGCCTTCGCCATCTTCGAAGATCTCCTGCACCTTGACCTGGGAAAGGGCATCGTTCAGGGCACTGCCGAATTTGCTGTTCACGGGCTCGGCCGCCAGGACGACGACCTTTCTCTTGTAAGGCCCGCCTTCCGGTGTCTGGATCGTGCTCGCGTTGGCGAGGTTGCTGACGATGACGTCCATCTTCTTTCTCTGGGCCGAAAGCCCCGACGCGCTGATATCAAACGAGGTGATAAAATCCATTATCTCGTCTCCTTCAGGACTGTCTGAAGTCCCCTCAACTTGCGCGCCAGCATCTCGATGGCGCTGTTGTGCATCAGGTGGTTTTCGGCAATCGTGACCATCTCGCGATCCATGTCCACCCTGTCGCCCGTTTTGACAATCTCGAGGTTGCCACCCGGCGTTGAGGCAGGAAAATGTTTCCCGTCTGTCCTGGCCATGCGGATTCCCTTTCCCTGCATCGAGCCAAGAAGGTTCTGGAAATCGACATCCTTGGGCTCATACCCCGGGGTGTCGATGTTGGATACGTTCGACGCCAGAACCTCATGCCTCTGCGCCCGGGCGCCGACGAGATCCGACAGTATATCGATGGTCTTGCCAAAAAGGGCCTTCATGCAGCCTTTTCCTCACACAAAGATTCCACGAAGTTGTGTTGCAAGGCATGTGCCAATGGCGGCCCGAAGGCCGCAGTGATTAGTGATCAGTGATTAGTGACTAGAAGGGGAAAAAGCTGAATCAATAGGATGGGTTGCTATCCCATAATGGGAGGGTGACTAGCCTGTCGCCTGTTACCTGTTGTCTGCTGTTTGCTGTCGGCTGTCTGCTGTCGGCTGTCGGCCGTTGCCTATTGACTGTCGGCTCCGAGATCGAGTGTGCCCTGCTCGAGTTTGTACTCGTTGAGCTTGTTGCGCATGGTCCGCACGCTGATCCCCAGGATCTCGGAGGCCTTTGTCTTGTTTCCCTTGGCCTTCTTCAGGGTGCTGAAGATGAGGTTCTTCTCCATGTCCCGCAGT
The DNA here is from genome assembly GCA_035685905.1 of Syntrophales bacterium. GTDB lineage: Bacteria > Desulfobacterota > Syntrophia > Syntrophales > UBA2192 > UBA2192. The sequence goes on along the minus strand of DASRZY010000138.1, from coordinate 15,680 downwards.
GTCGCCGGCTCGCCTGCCGGAGCAGACGGTGCCGTCTCGTCGAGACAGTTCTCACCGGTCGCAGCAACCTCCTGACCGTCCAGCGCAAGGTGATGGGGCTCGAGCGCGTCGCCCTGGCAGACCAGGACGCCCCGCTCGATCACGTTTTCAAGCTCCCGGACATTGCCGGGCCAGGGATAGGCAGTCAGCGCTGCGAGGGTCTCACCGGCGAGGGCAGGCTTGCGTCTCCCGTTCTCACCTGCGTATTTTGCAAGGAAATGCTCTGCCAGGATGGCGATATCCCCCCTTCGTTCCCTGAGCGGCGGGACCCGGACGGGGATGACATTGAGCCGGTAGTAGAGGTCTTCCCGGAATTTCTTCTCCTGGATGCACTGCTTCAGATCGGCATTGGTCGTCGCAACGATCCGCACATCGACCGGGATGGGGTCCTTACCGCCCAGGCGGTCGATCTCCGATTCCTGGATGACCCGGAGGAGCTTTGCCTGGAGCGGCATGTCCATCTCGCTCACTTCGTCGAGCATCAGCGTCCCCCTGTCGGCCAGCTCGAACCTCCCGATCCGGCGCTGCGCGGCTCCCGTGAAGGCGCCCTTTTCGAAGCCGAACATCTCGCTCTCCAGCAGCGTGTGGGGGATCGCCGCGCAGTTGACGGCGACAAAGCATTGGCTGCGCCGGGGGCTGTGATGGTGGATGAACCGGGCGAGCAGCTCCTTTCCGGTTCCGCTTTCCCCCTGGATCAGAACGCTGGATCGGCTCCGGGCAATGTTCTTCAGGAACTCCAGGAGCTCGGCCATTTTTGCGTCACTCGTCACGATCTGGCGCTGAGCCTGCCGAACCGTCTCCGCCGAGCCCGGTCCCCCTTCCTGGACGCCGCCCTGATCCTGCCCTCTCTCCAGGACATTCTTCACCACCATTTCCAGATCGTCCAGCGAGAAGGGCTTCATGATGAAGTCCCTGGCGCCCTGCTTCATGGCCTCGACGGCGGTGTTGACCGTGCCGTAGGCAGTGATGACGATGACGGGCGTTTCCGGGGACTGGCCCTTGAGTTCCCTGAGCAGATCGAGCCCGCCCATCTTGGGCATGCGGATGTCGGTGATGACCATCTCGCAGGCCCCCTTGCGGAATTTTCCCAGCGCGTCGACGCCGTCGATTGCCGTTTCCACCGTGTAGCCGCAGCTGACGAGACAGTCCGTGAGGGAGCTTCGCATGTAGGGGTCGTCGTCGACGACGAGGATGGGTCTCAGTCTGGCTGCTGTGTCAGGCATGTCCGTCTCCCGTTGGCAGAGCGATCAGCGTCATGATTCTTCTTTCAGGGTTCTTCTTCGAGAAGCGGCAGCAGGACGGTGAAAACGCTTCCGCCCCTCTCCCCTCTCTCGACGTCCACCGTTCCGCGGTGCAGATCGATGATGTTGTGCACGATGGCAAGCCCCAGGCCGCCGCTGCCCTCTCTCGTGCTGAAGAAGGGATCGAAAATCCGCTTGTGGTCTTCCTCGTTGAAACCGGGGCCCGTATCCGCGAAGCGCAGCTCGATCATCCGTTCCATGCCCGGCCTGAGAGCCGGGTCGATGTGCAGGCGGGCCCCGATCGTGAGCTCGCCGCCGCCCCGCATGGCCTGCACGGAATTGAGGATGATGTTGAGGAACACCTGTTTCAAAAGCTCCCCGTCTGCCCGCACGAGCGGATTTTCGCCCGCCAGGCTCACATTCAGCCGGATGTCTTCCTTGTCGAGAATCTCTGCGGAGAATTTTAATATGTCCTGCAGGATGTCGTTGATCCGCAGATCCTTGAACACGGGCTCCGGCCTCCGGGTGAAAAGAAGGAGGTTGGCGATCTTGTTGTCGACGTTCCGGACGGAATGGATGATCCGCGAGGCCTGGTCCCGGCTTTTCCCGTCGCTGAGGCCCTTCAGGAGAAGCGAGGCCGACAGGGCAATGCTCCCCAGGGGATTGCGGACCTCGTGGGCAATGTCGGCGGCCATCTCTCCCATGGCGGCAAACTTTTCTGTGCGCTTGGCCATCTCCTCGAGTTTCTCGACACGGGTCACATCCAGGAGGATGTGAACGGTGCCTACCCGGGTGCCGTCCTTCGTCTTCACGGGGGATGTGAGGACTTCGAGGATTCTCTCCCCCAGGCGCATCTTGCGCTTGCCCTGCACCCTGCCGGAGGCTGTCCTGCCGGGGCGGTTCCTGTTCAATTCCTCGAATCCGCAGAAAAGATCGGCGATGTCTTTTGCTGCCGCGTCCGATTGCATCTGCGTGAAACGCCCGGCGCAGCCGTTCATCATCGTGATGCGGCCCGCGAGGTCCGTCACGACGACCCCCGTCGTGAGGCTCTCCAGGATGGTTTCGAGGTAGTTCCGCACCTCTTCCTTTTCGGCAAGAATGCTCTCGAGACGGCGGTTCTTCTGCTCGAGCTCGCGGTTCAGGCTCTCGAACTTGACTTCCAGATTCGAAAAGGCATCCTGGAGCTTCAGGGTGGCCGAGTTGAAGCTCTCGAAGGATTCCTGCAGGATCGTGATGTCGCCGGCAGGCCGTTTCGCCGTTCTGGCCGGTTTTCGGGCACTCTCTTTCAGCATGTCCCTTATTTCGTCGAAAGGTATTTCTGGTATTTCTCCGTCCACGCGGAATCGGAGAGGGTGTAGTCGATCGTCTTGTTCCAGAAGTCGTCCCCCGTCCGGACTTTCAACTCCGAGAAGACCCGGTTGGCCTCGGTGAGGTTCTTCATCTCCACGTAGCCCTTTCCGAGGTTGTAGAGGGTCCAGGGGTTCTGCGCCCCGCTCCGGGCGGAGTCGACGGCCTGCTTGTACGCCGTGACCGCCTCGGGGTATTTCCGGGTCTTGAGGTAGCAGTCCCCGACGCCGGCCAGCGAATCCTGGAGGACCTGGCTGTTGGCGGCCTTGTCCTTCTCGGATTGCCGGATGGCGAGCTGGAATTGCTGCAGTGCCGATGAACAGGCGTCGCTGAAACGAAGCGCCACGCCGTAGTTGCGATGCAGTGCGGCCGAATCCGCCGAGCCTTCCGTTGAAATCTCTGCATAGGAAGCAGCGGCCTTTTCGTAGAGCCCTTTCTTGAGATAGAGGTCCCCCTGGATCCGGCGCAGGTCCATGCGGTCCTCCCGGCTCAGAGAGGATGCCTCCTTCGCAATTTCCGTGACGAGCCGCTCCGCTTCGTCGTAGTGGCGCTCGCGGATGTTCACGTCCGCCATCAACACGAGCATCGAGTTGCGGTTCCGGCTGTCCTTCTCGACCATGAGGAGATGCTCCGACACGCGACGTGCGTCGCGGTAAAGGCCCACGCGGCGCAGGCTGTCGGCAATGCGGTACCCGGTCCCGAAGTCGACGGTCTTGACCCAGGCGCCCTCGTAGGCCATGAAGTACGTGTCCGCCACGCGCAGGTAGTCGGCCTTCTGGTAGTCCTCATTGACGAGCTGTTCCGTGATCACCTTCAGGTGTGCAAGCGTTGCGTCCTTGCAGGGGCCGTTGGGAAAGCGCTTGAGCTGGGAAATGCTCGTCACGAAGGCTTCCTGGTACCGGTTTCTCTGGTAAAGGGCGTAGGCCTTCTGGAAGAGGATCCGCTCGGTCATCTCCAGATTGGGCAGATTCTTCGAGAGCACCATGTCGTAGGTCGCAACGGGGTCCTTGTAGTACTGGACGCCGGCCATGTATGCGGGGAGTTTGAGCCCCGGCTTTTTCACCCCGATATTGGCCATGATGATGGCGCTCTCCGTGGCTTCCTTGGAGTCGGGGTATTTCTCGACGACCGTGCTGAAAACCTTGAGTGCAGGCTCGTACTGTTGCATCTCCGTGAGCGATCGTGCGATCAGGTAGGACATCTCCTTCCGGAAGGGATCGTCGGGATAGACGTTGATGTAGTAGGAAAAAGCCCCGACGATGTTGTCGTAGGCGCCCTTGCGGAAGAAGTGAAACCCCAGGCTGACGAGGACTTCGCGCGGCAGGTCCTGGTAGTCGGGCCAGCGCTTGAGGCCTTCCTGGAACGCCTCGTCGGACTTTTTCGTGTCCTTCATCTGGCTGTAGCACTCGGCGATCCAGTAGAAGGAGGCCTTCGAGCGGGGGTTGCCCGCAAACTGGTCGATGTAGGCCCTGAACTTGTCCACGGCCTTGCTGTACAGGGCCTTGCGGTAGAGGCTGACCGCCTCGGCATAAAGAGCCTCGTCCTCGGCAAGAGAAGCGCCCTTGAGCTCTTTTTGGCCATCCGAGCCGGACTCCTTCCCGAAGATCTGGAACTTGAACGGTTCGGGGAGCGGAAGTCCTTCGGTGACGGAGTCGTCGGGACCGGTCACTTTTTTAGCCAGGAAAGCATGGAGCGCCGGCCGTTTCCCTTTCGAGGGCGCCGGGGTTGCCTCCTGTGCTTCCGCCGTGATTTTTACCTGGGGGTGCGGCTGCCTGTCCTTCGGTGCTGCGGCCCTCGGAGGCTCCGGCGCCGGGGTTTCCTTCCCGGCCGTTGTCCTGTCCCTGGTCCCGGCGGAATCCTGCTGAGCGTCCACTGCCGAAAGTTTTCGGACGGCAAAGAAACGGATCACGTTCTTCTTCTCGAGCTTTGCGCCCTCGCGTGCCGCCTGGCCCGCGTCATTGTACCGGCCGACAAAGACACGCCAGCGCCCATCCTTTCCCTCGGGTTTTGCGGAGAAGGCATCGCACCCTTTTTCCTTCAGGGCATTGACCTGTTCGGCGGCCTTTTCCGCGCTGGGGTAGGATCCCACATGAAGGCTGTATGCGGCAGAGGCTTTCCCCGCGGCGGCGGATGCGGCGAGGAGCAGGACCAGGACGAAGGCCAGACAGGCGATGTGGTGTTTTCTCATGATCAGTCTCGGTATGCGGAAATACAGGCGGTCCGATGGACGCACCACCGCCTGACTGGAAGATAGCAAGTGATATGCCACGGGGAAAGGGTACAGGGAACAGGGTATAGGGTACAGGGAAAAAAATTGCAGGGGCATCGGTTATTTGTGCGTCCTGACTGGATATCAGGGGCCTACGGGATGCTCCGGCAATGACGCTTCAGAACGCAGAAATACCGACGCGAGTCCGTGTCCTTTTGCACGCCGTCGAACATTCTTTCGAAAACTGAAGCTGCTTGTCAAAAAATTGACAGCAGCTGCGCTGCAGGTCCGAGGATCGAGGCACGAGGATCGAGGCTTTCATGAGGACGACAGTCCACCAAGACTCAAGGCAAAAAAAACCGGGCAGAGCAATCTCCCCGGGGCTAATTTCGACGGAACAGACGGAATAGAACCCATCAATGCCCCTTACCTTAATTTCCCTCTCCCTTGAGGGGAGAGGGTTAGGGTGAGGGTGAAAAAAGGTGTGGGGATCATTCCCCCTCACCTCGATCCTCTCCCTCGGAGGGGAGAGGAAGATCAAGGAACACGTTTTTCATAGGACCGGATAGACGCGGCGCTTCGCGCCGTCAGCTGATGTTGAAGCGTTTGAGCTTCTCGACAAAGGTCGTCCGGTTCAAGTTGAGCAGCTTTGCGGCGCGGTTCTTCACGCCGCTCGTTTTCTCCAGGGCCTTGAGCAGGAGATCTTTCTCGAACTGGTCGACGACATCGTTGTATTCGATGCCGTCCTCGGGGATGTCGACGATGCTGGCGACATCGCTCTTGCCCTTGCCGACACTGAGGATCTTGGGCGGGAGGTCGTCCACCTTGATCTTCCCTTCTTCCTTCATGACGACGAGCATCTCGATGAGATTCTCCAGTTCGCGGACGTTTCCCGGCCAGGCATAGCGCATCATGTAGTTCATGGCCTCGGGGGTGAGCTCCTTCACGTTGCGCTTCTTGAGCTTGTTGAATTTCATCAGGAAGTGATTGATCAGGACGGGGATGTCCATCTTCCTGTCCCGCAGCGGGGGCAGGTAGATGGGAATGACATTGATGCGATAGTAAAGGTCTTCCCGGAACCGCTTCTCCTGGACGGCCTTGTCGAGATCCTGATTCGTGGCGCAGATGATCCGCACGTCGGCGGTGATCGTTTTCACTCCGCCGATGCGTTCGAACTGCTTTTCCTGGATGACGCGCAGGACCTTGACCTGGAGCGCAGGGCTCATATCGCCGATCTCGTCGAGGAAGATGGTCCCGTTCTGGGCCAGCTCGAAACGCCCCACGCGGCTCTTGATCGCGCCCGTGAAGGCTCCCTTCTCGTGGCCGAACAGCTCGCTTTCGAGCAGTTCCTCGGGAATGGCCCCGCAGTTGACCGGCACCAGCGGGAAGCTCCGGCGGTCGCTGTTGAAATGGATGGCCCTCGCCACGAGTTCCTTGCCTGTCCCGCTCTCGCCGTAGACGACGACGGTGCTGTCCGACGCGGCCACCTTCTCGATGTTGTCGAAGACCTTCCGCATGTTGTCGCTGAAGCCGATGATTTTTCCAAAGTCATACTTCTTCTTCAGGTGATCCTTCAGCGTGATGTTCTCTTCCTTGAGCTTCGCGTAGGACAGGGCCCTCTCGATGGTGAGCTTGACGATGTCGTCCTTGAGGGGCTTGGTGATGTAGTCGAAGGCGCCGAGTTTCATGGCCTCGACGGCCGAGTTGACCGTGCCGTAGCCCGTGATCATGATGACGATGCTCTCGGGGTTGACCTCCTTGACGAATTTCAGGAGGTGAAGACCATCGACGTGGGGCATCTTGAGGTCCGTGATGACGAGGTCGTACTTGTCATCGATGAAAACATCCATCGCCTGCCGGCCGTCGCCGACGCCCTTGACCTCGTAACCATAACTTCTCAATAATTCCGCCAGGTTGTCCCGGCTCAGCTCGTTATCCTCTGCGATGAGGATGCGGATATTCTTCGTGTCCTTCTTTGCCTTGCTTTCTGCCATGACCGGTTGTCTCGCCACCTTCGCGGATGAGTGGGTATCTCCCGATAATGATTCTGTTTTCCCCGGACCTCCCGACGGGAAGGGCAACGCTCAATCGGCAGGACGGGTCCTGTCGGGGAAGGCCGGATGAACCGTTTGAACGTAAAGCAACACGGGATGTTAACAAAATTTTGACATTAGTCAACCATTAATATTATCCGAAATGAACACGATTGCCTGGAAGGCGGATCCGGGTTTCCCGGATGGAACAACGCCTAAAGTTTTCATGCAGGATACCGATCTGTGTAATTGAAACACTATCGGGAAACGGAACGATGACGATATCCGCCTATCAGATCGACAACATTCTCAAAGCCTACAGCCGGCAGAGTAAGATCGGCTCGACATCCGCGCCGGCCCAGGACGTCCCGAAGGCAAGTTCGAAGTACGCCGATGTCGTGTCCCTGTCGTCCGAACAGAACAAGCAGGGGGTCTACGACAAGATCTCCTACAGCCTGATGGATGTCATCCTGAAAGGCGATAAATCCAAATAGTTGCCTTCGCGATTTGCTGAGCGGGGGAGCGTTCCAACGGGGGCTGCGAGCTCCTCATCACAGGTTTCCGATACCCCAGGTTCGAGACCGCATGTGATCGGCCTTCGCCTCTTACCCAGGCCGTTGCTGTGCCCCTGTCGCCGGCACGCAGCGAGTTCATAACCATGGATGGTGCTGCCAGGATGAACGGTACGGAGACCGCCAGGACTGAATTCAGGATCTCCTCGGTGAATACATCCGACAAGAGGACGATCCTCGTCGTGGACGATGACCCCATCGTGCGCGGCCTTGTCGTCGAAGCCCTGAGGCGTGCAGGCGACTACATCGCCACCGAGGCTGCCGACGGCTTCGAAGCGCTTGGCATCCTGCAATCCGATCTCTATGACCTGGTAATCAGCGACATCCACATGCCGGGCATGAACGGCATGGACCTCCTGAACCGGATCCGGGAGATCAACCCCGTCATCCCCGTCATCATGATCACGGGATTCCCCACCGTCGACCTGTCCGTATCGGCCATGAAAACGGGCGCCGTCGATTTCCTCTCGAAGCCCTTCCACATCGACGAGCTTCTCTACAAGGTGAACATCTACCTGCGGGAGAATTCGCTTCTCACGGCCGAGGGTCTCGTGCAGAAGGCCGAACAGGAGAAGCTGCGCGACAAGGTCCGGCAGGTGTCGACAAAAGGATTCATCTACGACTTCATCGAAAGGCTGGGAGTCAGCAACGACAACATCTTCCGGATCATCGCCGATCTGGCCATCAAGGTCTCGAACGGGGAGCACTGCACCATCCTGCTCTACGACAGGGAAACCGGCGATTTCCTCCCCAAGATCACGTGCAGCAGCAACCCCGCCCCGCCGCGACAAACCATACCCTGGCCGAAGAAGCTGCTGCAGGAGGTCGTGAGCAAAAAAGACGGCGTCCTGTTCAACACCTCCGACCCCGAAGGCCTCTCATCGCTCCTTTGCGCCCCGCTGATGATCCGGGGCAACGTGTTCGGGATCCTCGGTCTCCGGAAAGAGCGCAACGGCACGTGCTTCTCGGACCAGGATCTCTACGTCATCCTGAGCCTGTCGAAGCGGGCCTCGCTGAACCTGGAGAACAAGGTCCTCTATGAGACCCTCTACACGAACATCGCCGAGACCTTCCGGGCGCTCGTCACCTCCATCCAGGCCCGCGACCAGTACACGGAGCGTCACTCCGAGAATGTCACCGGGTTCGTGATCCGGACTGCGGAAGTCATGCATTGCTCCCCCGATGAAATCGAATGTCTGCGTATCGCGGCGATGCTCCACGATATCGGCAAGATCGCCATCCCGGATTACATCCTCCTCAAGCCCGACGAGCTCACGGAAGAGGAATACGGCATCATCAAGAGCCACAGCACGATCGGCGACGACATCCTCACCCCGATTGCCCTGTTCGAGAAGGAGAGGACCATCATCCGGCACCACCACGAATACTGGGACGGCTCCGGCTACCCCGACGGGCTGGCCGGCGAGACCATTCCGCTTCTTTCGCGAATGATCGCAGTGGCCGACGCCTACGACGCCATGACGACGAACCGGCCGTATCGCCTGAGCATGAGCCACAACGCAGCCATCTCCGAATTGCGCCGCAACGGCGGCGCCCAGTTCGACCCGCAGGTCGTCAACGCATTCATCCGAACCTTCTAGGCAGGCAGAACATCTCCTTCCATTCCCCGGCGTACGCCACGACCCTATCCCTCACTGCCCGCCTTTTTCGCCTGCGACTGTTCACGGGTCGGCAGTTGTCAGGATGGAGGATTGTGGGTTGGGAAGAGCACCGTTTCGATTCAGGGACAGGCGAAGGCCTGCGGGATCATCGTCCCCTGGAAATGTTGGTTATGTTTCTTTGCCGGTCTCTTCCATTGGAAGTGGCATGACGAAAGCCTGGGCGAGGGCAGTAAGCTCTTGATGCTTGCTGGCCAGCTCGACGAGGAGGGCAAGCCATGCGGGCACCTGTGTTGGATCCAGACGGCGAGCCTTGACCACAGCGTCAAACGCTTCCTTCTGCCGGGCTTTGAGAACCAGCGCGATTGCCCCGTAGAAACAGGCCAACGCCCTCTCGGCATCGGTCTGATGAACGAAGAACAGGATTGCCGCCGTCGCATCGAGTGTAACACCGTCCCCCGCACGAGCCAGGTCGAGCAACAGTGCCGGGGCCCGAGTCGGATCCTCCATCGCCCTGAAAGCCAGATCCTCCCGATCCATGCGGGCCAGATCCAGCAACGCCTTGCGGACGATCAGTTGAGGATCTTCCGGGTTGCCGGCCAGAAGGGCCCGCAGGGACTCTTCGACGTCATTTCCGAGCAGTTCCAGTCGATGCTCCAGAAGCATCGCGCGTGTAGTCGCCCAATCTGCCGACATCCAGATGGAAAGAAGCCGCAGGGCAAACATCGGCCGGTAGGCCTCGTCGACTCCAACTGCGAACACACGTCCCAGGAGTTCCCGGAAGGGTTCGATGACGGACGGATCGTCCAGCATCAGTGCAATCTCATCGAGCGCAACAGAACTCGATTCAGCGGATAGCCCTCCGATGTGTTCACGGAGAAAGTCCCTGGCCGACTCCAGAGGCACCGTGTCAATCCACTGCACCAAAAGCGATGCGAGCGATTCGTCGAATGTGAGCCACTGTGGCGGATTTTCCCCTGACTGCCGCCGCCACGCTGCATCAAATGCGACAGGATCGGCGGACCGGCGGAAACGACAGACCCTGTGAAGATCCGCAATCCTTTCCCGGTCCGTATCGACCAGATAAGACTTCGCCCGGATCAGTTCACCGACCGCCAGAGCATCTCCTGGTTCGCGCCCTTCGGCCCGCCGCAAAAGAAGAAAGGCCTTGTCCCCGGGACGCTCTCGCAAATCCACGGCAGCCTCCCACTGCGCGTCGATTTCCCCGCCCTGCCCCGCCATGCGGCAGTAGTCACCGAAGCTGCCCAGCGCTCCGGCAAGCAAGGGGAGCGAGGCCGGGTTCGATCCTGAGGGGTCCTGGGCGATTTGAACGGCCTCTTTGGCAGACTCCATTGCCTCCTGCGGTTTCCCTGTCTGGGAATAGCCCTGGCCGAGGACCGTCAACGCCCACGCAAATGACAGAGCCACCGCTGGATTGGAGGCGTCCAGGGTCCGGAAGAGACCCACCGCCTCCCCGGCGGCCTCCACGGCCTCCTTCGGGTGACCCGTCTGCATATAGCCCTGGCCGAGGATACTCAGCGCCGATGCGAACGGCAAAGCCACGGCCGGGTTGTAGGCGTCCATGTCCCGGTACAGATCCACCGCCTCCCGGGCAGCATCCACTGCCTCCTTCGGTTGATCCGTCTGGGTATAGCCCTGGCCGAGGATGCTCAGCGCCGATGCGAACGGCAAAGCCACAGCCGGGTTGGAGGTGTCCATGCTCCGAAAGAGCTCCACCGCCTCCTGGGCGGCGGTCAACCCTTCTTTCGGTTGCCCCGTCTGGGTATAGCTCAGGCCAAGGACCGTCAACGCCCATGCGCACGGCAGACCCACGGCAGGATTGGAGGTGTCCAGGGTCCGGAAGAGATGCACCGCCTCCCGGGCGGCCTCCACGGCTTCTTTCGGTTTCCCTGTCTGGGAATAGCTCAGGCCGAGGACACTCAACGCCGATGCAAACGGAAGGCCCATGGCCGGGTTGGAAGTGTCCATGCTCCGAAAGAGCTCCACCGACTCCTGGGCGGCGCTCAACCCTTCTTTCGGTTGCCCCGTCTGGGTACAGCTCAGGCCGAGGACCGTCAGCGCCCAGGCGAACGGCAGACCCACGGCAGGATTGGAGGTGTCCAGGGTCCGGAAGAGATGCACCGCCTCCCCGGCGGCCTCCACGGCCTCCTTTGGTTTCCCCATCTGGGAATAGCCCAGGCCGAGAACCGTCAGCGCCCATGCGAACGGAGGTCCCACGGCGGGGGTGGAGGTGTCCAGGGTACGGAAGAAATCCACCGCCTCCCGGGCGACACCGACTGCCTCTTTCGATTGCCCTGTCTGGGAATAGCTCAGGCCGAGGACGCTCAGTGCCGATGCGAGCAGCAGAGCCACGGCCGGGTTGGAGGTGTCCAGGGTACGGAAGAGATTCACCGCCTCCCGGGCGACATCCACTGCTTCTTTCGGTTGCCCTGTCTGGGAATAGCCCAGGCCGAGGACCGTCAGCGCCCATGCGAACGTGAGACCCACGGACGGGTTGGAGGTGTCCATGGTACGGAAGAGATCCACCGCCTCCCGTGCGGCACCGACTGCCTCCTTCGGCTGGCCCGTCTGGGAATAGCCCAGGCCGAGGACCGTCAGCGCATTCGCAAGATCGGGACCAAAGGCAGGGTTATCGCTGCTCAGCTGTCTCAGGAGCGATACAGCGTCGCTGGCAGGTTGGACCGCCTCCCGGAGTTTCCCCGTCAGACCGTAGCCCAGGCTGAGAGTGCTCAGGGCCGTCGCAAACGGCAGACCCACAGCCGGGTTGGCGGTGTCCATGGTCTTGAACAGATTCACTGCCTCCCTGGCGGCGTCCACGGACTCCTGCTGCTGCCCCACCAGGATCTGGATGCGTCCCAGTGCGACCAGAGCCTCGGCGAAATCGGCGCGCAGCGTCACGTCGCTTTCGACCAGTTCCCTGTATAGCTTCGTTGTTTCCCTGGCAGCCGCGGATGCCTCCTGCCAACGCCCGAGCCCGGCTGTGCTCTTGCTCAGTTCAGACAAGGCTCGCGCAAGCTGCGCAGCGAAGGCCTTCTTGTCCCGTTCGAAGAGCAGGCGCAGCGCATCGATGCCCGGTTCTCCGGCATCGGCACAGTGCCGCCAGACGTAACGCCACAGGTAGCCTGACGTCTGCGGCAATTGGCCCGCAGTCAGTAAATCCTGGTAGTAGCCCACGAGAGCGCGAGCGACCTTGACGGCGGGATCACCCGATGCGGCCGTATCGGGAGACGTCCCCGAAGTCGTCTGGAAATGCTCCGACAGCCGCTGGTGCACGAGACGGTAGACGGCACGTCCGCCCTGGCCATCCTCGATGATGTAGCGTCCAACCTGGGCCAGGAGCCAATACACGTCGGAGCGCTCGTACGTCGTTCCCGTCGGCGACAGCGCAGTGGCGACAATCGGCCAGATGTCGTCAGGCAGCCCGGGGCCCTTGGCCCAGGCAAGCGCCTCCAGCAGCTCCCTGGCGGCCTGGGGGATTGCAAGGCCGCCCCGATGCAACGGCGGCACGCCGGCAACGTGGTTCTCGATGGATTCCTCGATACTGCGCAGGAGTGTGTCCTGCCAATTCGGCAGGGAAGTGTCTACCGGCGCGCTTCGGACCCGGGTGGTGACAAAGCGGGCAAGCAGAAAAGCGCCTGCATGCCGCTCACGACTGAGCTTCATGACAATCCCGGCCACCTTGGAGTTATCCATGGCGGGGGCCGCGACCGTCGACAATCTCTTTTCGACGTACCGGCGCATGTCGGCCTCGGCTTGCGGCTGGATCGCAGCCTCGCACAGATCGATCACCTCTTTGGCCCCAAGGGCCTTGATCAGGGACAGGGGGCCGTCAGCCGGGGGCAGATCCCGGGTGCCGACCAGCACCAGGCTGACCTCGCTCAGCGTTCGCAGCACATCCTCGGCAATACGCCATGATTCAGAACCGGACTCGTCCAGCCCGTCGACGACAATTACGGGACATCTTCCGCTCTGTTGAATCGCGCCCTGGAGCTCTCCCCGGTTCCGGGGGCCGCCGGCCTGAGTCGGAAGAATGCCATCCAGGATCAGTTGCTCGTCGATCGCCGCGACCAATCGCTCGGCCGTGTAGCGCAGGGCATGCACATGGGCGCTTACGGAGCCTTCCCCCGGATCGGCATGCTCGAGGGGACCCTGGGCGAGGAGCTGGGATCGCTCCTTGCGGTTCGAGAGGCTGACGATTCGTCCCAGAATGGCTGATTTCCCGATGCCCGGAGGGCCGGTCACAACCAGGGCGCCCGGCTTTCCCTCCTGCATCCAGGCAACGATCCGGTCCAGCTGCCCAATTCGGCCCGTGAAGAAGAAGCCGTCCTCACCGGGCTCCCCGCCCCGTGCGGCGTCGCGCAGATGCGCGTCCATGTACTCCGGTGAGACGGATCTGTAGATCGGGTTCGGCAACATGATCCACGCATTGCCGACTGCCGCACCCTTTGGAAGCTGTTCCGGAATGTCCCACTCCTTGACCAGTGCATCGATGAGATCGTCCCCCCGCACTCCGACGCTGTGAGAGCTCCACCGTTTTCTGAGTTCAGAGTCATCCGGCCCGCTGCGAAGAAGCTTGATGAGGCGCGCGCCGAAGGCACCATCCCTGGCGCGCTCGAAATCCATGGTTGACGCCACGACCCCGATCCACACACGCTTGGCGTCGGGCGGCAGCTCACGCAATACGGCATCCGCCACGACCGTGGCCGGCATGACACCACCACCCGAGAAACAGGTGTCGAGAATCAGCAGGATCTGGTTTGCGCCGGTTCGCGCCGCCAGGTCGGCCAGATATTCCGGGGTCAACAGAGCCGCGGATCCGGGCTTTGTGTTCCGGGCGATCAGGTTCAGCCCCCCCTTCTCGGCAGGTTCCCCGTGACCCGACCAGAGAATCACAAGCGAGCCGCCGTTGCGCAGCACGTCCTGCTGAAGCAGGTCGTCCAAGCGATCGGCAACGTCGGAGCGATCGGGATTCTTGAAGACATGGACGTCGTAGCCGTACTCGGCGAGAATTCGGCTGACATCCTCGACCTCCGCAACCGCCTTTTCCAAGATCGGGTATTTGTCGTGATGCTCGTAGGCGCCCACTCCCACACCGACATAGATTGATAGGGGGTGACCCGCATCCGCTTCTGTTTTTGTCATGACATCACCTAACCCCAGATGAGAACCGTAGCCGTGACCGGCGCGACCAGGGCCTCTGTCCTGGATCGCAGGCCACCCACGACCACGTGGTAGGCACCGGCTGAAAGAGGCTCTATGGAAGCCCGGTGTATCCCGCCGGAGGGCTGAAGGAAAACAGTGGCGACCTCATTGCCCCCCTCGTCGATAACCCGCGCCTGCAATGCAATCCGTTCCCCGCCGGCCACCGTCGCCTCCACCGCGACCCGCTCCCCTGTAAGTACAAGAGGTTCGATACGTACTCCGAGCTCATGTCGGGATGCGGCCTTGTATACCATGGGCTTGGCTGTGAGGATACCCTCAAGCTCATCGAGGACGGCCTGGTTGCTCTGCAGCGAGCCGTGCTGGTCCGCGACCCAGCGGATGATCGGGCTGTCGAGCCGCTCCTTCTTCGGAATCGCCGAAATGCGAGGCACCGTCGCATCGCCCCCTTCATCGTTGCCGCCGATGGTTTCTATCGGCTCGACTGACTCATCGACGATCCTGGCTGTGGTGTATGTCCGCTGGCGAAACCCGACAATCGGGTGAATATCATAGGCATGGGTCGTGTTAAGGAGTGCGGCTTCGTCCATCTCGTCGTGGAACTGCATGGCGTCAGAGATGTTTGCGGCGTTCAAGTTCGGTACAGGAACCTGGGTTGTCTTGAACAAGTCGCCGGACGAATCGATGCAGGCATATTCAGGCAGGAGCTGATGGACAGAAGGCAGGCTGCGGACAAAGTTCGTGAGATCTGCTTTCAAGGGACCGATGCCCTTGCGCACCCCGTTCACGAGCTGGTCGAGAGCATTCAAGGCCCCCCGGTACGGTGTGCCCAGTGTTATCAGCTTGCGGGTGAACGCGGCGCCACCCTCTTTCTCGATATACCAACGGGCCACCAGGCCGCCCATGGAGTGGCAGATAAAGATAATCTTTGCGTCGGAATAGGGCGCCCCCCGGGACTGCCATCGCTCCAGAGCAGGCTCAACGATCCGCTTGAGCCGCCTGCCGTTGTACCGGTTCGAGAGTCTCCAATCGTAGGGCATGGGCAGCAGATTGGGAATGCGGGACGGGTCATCGGGCGATGGCTCGACGAAGTGGAACTTCGCACGCAACCAATCGAGCAGTTTCCCGTAGCCGATGTTAGCGCTCCAGATGCCGGGAAGCAAATGCAGATCCGGCATGAGCGCCACGGGCTCCACATCGTCGGCCGGGTGCTCATCACCGATTTCCGCGGGCAGGGTGAGCTCACGGATGCTGCCGCCAAACGTCGCGATCGCTCTCAGAACCGAGCCCGCGGAAGGCGCCCAGACCAGCTTTTTGTTCTTCGCAAGAGTGCTGCCCATAATTCCGGGCAGTACAACCACCAGGTCACGGCTCACATCAGATGAAGACATTGGAACCACTCCTCTTGACTGTACGAAGGACCTCTTTGGATATGCAAA
>DASRZY010000137.1:0-7604 GCA_035685905.1 Syntrophales bacterium | reverse complement strand
GCAACAATATAAGGTGGCCTATCTGTAATGGATATCGCCTGCATTGTCAATACACAATTCGACGCGGGCGGGCAAGACAGGGTCCAGGGTGCGGGGTAAAGGGTACAGGGGTAATCCCTTGAAAGCAATCGACTTCAGCCGAATCAAGTTGTCTGCAGATGACGCCGAGACGTCGCTTTTCGGATGCCGGACCATCACTGCCTTCTTGACTCGGATCATGCTCTCTGTTATATAACGACAACGCCCTTTTAAGAGCAATCCGGAGAGATTGAAAAAGGTCGCTCTCATGACTGTCAAAATTGTTCATTGCTGGCCGATAACGGAAAACCTTCCCGGATGACGGGAAGGTTTTTTTTTGGGAACCGGCAGGGTCGCAGGGCACAAACGGAAGAGGTGAAAGGCATGAAGAAGCGAAAGGTCGTCATGGATGCCGAGGGCATCGAGCGCTCTCTCACCAGGGTTGCCTACCAGATCGTCGAAAAGAACAAGGGGGTCGAGGATGTGGTGCTCGTGGGGATCCAGAAGGGCGGCACCCTGCTGGCCGAGCGCCTGGGCAAGAAGATCTCCCAGATCGAGGGGGTCCCGATCCCCGTGGGAAAGCTCGACATCACGCTGTACCGGGACGACATCATGAAATCGGGAAAGCAGCTTGCGCTCGGCAAGACGGACATCCCCTTCTCGCTCAACAGCAAGAAGGTTGTGCTCGTCGACGACGTCCTTTTCACGGGACGGACCATCCGGGCGGCCATGGACGCGTTGATGGACTTCGGCAGGCCCATGCTCATCGAGCTTGCCGTGCTCATCGACCGCGGCCACCGGGAGCTTCCGATCCGCGCCGACTTCGTCGGGAAGAACCTCCCCTCGTCGGTGTCGGAGGAAGTGCTCGTCAAGCTCTCGAAGCGCAAGACCTCGGACGCGGTCATCATCGAGGAAACCTTTTAGGCGGCCCGTAGGCCGCAGGTCCGAGGTTCGAGGAACGGGGATGAAAGACAGGAGCGAGGCTCAAGGAGCGAGGTACGAGGTACAAAGAAAAACCTGATCCTGGATCCTTTATCCTCGATCCTAAAGCCTCGAGCCTCGCGCCTCGATCCTCGGTCCTGAACCCCACCCGTTCATCGGGCGGCACGCAACCATCTCACAATGGGGTTTGACATGAAACTGGCCAGAAAAGACCTCCTGGGCATCCAGGAATTGAGCGTCGAGGAGATCAACCTCATCCTCGACACGGCGGATTCCTTCATCGACATTTCCACGCGCGAGATCAAGAAAGTCCCCACGCTGCGCGGCGTGACCGTCGTCAACCTCTTCTACGAGCCCAGCACGCGGACGAGGACCTCCTTCGAGATCGCCGCCAAGCGCCTGAGCGCCGACACGATCAACATCGCCACCTCCACGAGCAGCGTCGTCAAGGGCGAGACCTTCGTCGACACGGCCCGCAACCTCGAGGCCATGAACCCGGACATCATCGTGCTGCGCCACAGCGCCGCGGGATCGCCCCACATGCTCTCCAAGGTCGTGCGCCAGTCCGTCATCAACGCAGGCGACGGCGCCCACGAGCATCCCACGCAGGCCCTGCTGGACATGATGACGATGCGGGAAAAGAAAAAACGCCTCTCCGGACTCAAGGTGGCCATCGTGGGGGACATCGCCCACAGCCGTGTTGCCCGCTCGAACATCTACGGCCTCACCAAGATGGGTGCAAAGGTCAGCATCGGCGGCCCCATCACCATGATGCCGCGCTTCGTCGAGCGCCTGGGCGTCGAGGTCCACTACAAGCTCGAGGATGCCATCCGCGATGCCGACATCATCATGATGCTGCGCATCCAACTGGAGCGCCAGGAGACGAACCTCTTCCCCTCGCTGAGGGAGTACGCCAGGTACTACTGCCTGAATCGCAAAAACATCGCCGCGGCCAGGGACGACGTCCTCATCATGCACCCGGGCCCCATCAACCGCGGCGTGGAGATCTCGCCGGAGATCGCCGACGGGCCCGACTCGGTCATCCTCGAGCAGGTCACCAACGGGGTGGCCGTGCGGATGGCCCTGCTCTATCTTCTATCGGGAGGAAAGTCATGACAATGCTGCTCAAGGGCGGAAGGGTCATCGACCCCTCCCAGAAGATCGACGACATCCTGGACGTCCTCATTGAAGGCCGTACGATCGCGGCCGTGGGCCGCAACCTCGGCGATGACGGGAAGGGAAAGAAGAAGGACCCCGCGGTGACTGTCCTGGACCTGAAGGGAAAGCTTGTCGTGCCCGGGCTCATCGACATCCACACGCACCTGCGGGAGCCGGGCTACGAGTACAAGGAAACCGTCGAGTCGGGATGTGAGGCGGCCGTTGCGGGCGGGTTCACCTCCATTGCCTGCATGCCCAACACGAACCCCGTAAACGACAACCGCTCGGTGACGGAGTTCATCCTCAGGCAGGCCCAGAAAGCAAACCTCGCCAACGTCTACCCGGTTGCCGCAATCAGCAAAGCCTCCGAAGGGAAGATGCTCACCGAGTTCGGCGATCTCAAGGAAGCAGGCGCTGCGGCCTTCTCCGATGACGGCAGGCCCGTCATGCACGCGGGGCTCATGAAGCGGGCCCTGGAATACGCCTGCTCGCTGGAGCTGCCCATCGTCTCACACTGCGAGGAGCTGCAACTGTCGAAGGGCGGCCTCATGAACGAGGGGCTTTCGTCAACGGAGCTCGGGATGCCGGGAATCCCCACCATCTCCGAGGACATCATGGTCGTGAGGGACATCCTGATTGCCGAGTACGTGGGCACCTCCGTCCATATCTGCCACGTCAGCTCGGCCGGCGCCGTGCGGATCATCCGGCAGGCCCGCGAGCGGGGCGTGAAGGTGACGGCCGAGACGGCACCCCATTACCTGCTTCTGAACGACGGGGCCCTCAAGGGATTCGAGACTGCCTACAAGGTGAACCCGCCGCTCCGAAGCGCCGAGGACGTGGCCGCCGTCCGGGCGGGGCTTCGCGACGGCACGATCGAAGTCATTGCCAGCGATCACGCTCCCCACTCCGCCATCGAGAAGGAGGTGGAATTCGAGTACGCCGCAAGCGGCATGGTCGGGCTCGAGACGTCGCTCGGACTGTGCTGGAAGCTCGTCGAGGAGGGGCTTCTCACCCCGGCGGAGCTGATCGCCCGGATGACGGTGAATGCTGCACGGGTGCTGCGAATCCCCAAGGGGACGCTGAAAAAAGGCGCCGACGCCGACGTGACCGTCATCGACCCGAAGAAGTCCTGGACGGTGGATGTCAAGAAGTTCCGCTCCAGGAGCCGCAACTCGCCCTTCGACGGCTGGAAGCTCCCCGTGAAGGCCGTCCTCACAATCGTCGGCGGGGAGATCAAGTACAATGAGTTATAGGTTCGAGGTGCGAGGAACGAGGCACGAGGAAGAGAAAAGACACTTTCTCCGTTTTTCCTCGATCCTCGATCCTCGATCCTCGGTCCTGCGATCATGAAATCCGCACAAAAGACAAGAGCTATTGTATTGCGCTCGCTCGACTACGGCGAGTCGGACCGCATCCTCACCTTCGTCACCGACGAGTTCGGCAAGCTCAAGGGAATCGCCAAGGGGGCGCGCAGGAGCAAACGGCGCTTCGCCAATGCCCTGGAGCCCTTCTCGCTCTCGACCATCCTCTTTTCCCGAGGCGGCCGGGGCGGGCTTGCCCTCATCGAGGGCTCCGATGTCATCAATCACTTCGCGGGCATCCGGGACGATCTCGACAGGACACTCGTGGCCGCTTACGTGGCGGAGCTTGCCGATCACTTCTCCATGGAGGGCAAAAGGAACCTGCCCCTGTTCGATCTGCTCACGGATTACCTCGGGTTCATCGAGTCCGGCCAGATGACGGAGACGGCAGAGCGGTTCTTCGAGCTTCGGTTGCTGAAGTCCTCAGGATTCGAGCCTGTTTTGGATCGATGCGTGACCTGCGGCACGCCGCTGGAGACGATCGGGTCGCCCCTCTTCGACTGCCACGAGGGCGGCATCCGCTGCGCGCGCTGCACCGTGAACAGACCCGATCTCATCCCCGTCTCCGTCGGCACGCTGAAAACCCTGCTGCTGGGTCGGGACATCGATTTTGCAAAGATGCCCCGGGTCGGCCTGTCGGGGCCCATGGCCCGGGAGAGCCGGGAGATCCTCGGCTGCTTTGTTCGCCACCTCATCGGCCGCGAGATCAAGTCCCTGAATGTCCTCGGGGAGGTCCGGAAGCGCTACACGTAGGAAAGGATTCTGGCGTCGGGCTTCGGGATTCCGGATAAGAACAAAGAAAAATCTTCCTTCCTTTTCGATCCTGAATCCCGAGTCCTGAGTCCCGAATCCACTCTTTTCTATTGACAGGACCCCCTCTAAATGTTAGCTGTTGCGCTTGACACATCCCCGTATTAACAGGCGTTTTGCGCGACGGGGCATTTTTTTTGATCAACTGGCGGCCTTCCGGGGCCGCGTGACGGGAGGTATCAGCCGTGACCTTTCAGGAACTCGTTCTTGCCCTCGACAAATACTGGGCCGACCAGGGTTGCATCCTCCAGCAGCCTTATGATCTCGAGGTCGGCGCCGGCACGTTCAACCCGGCGACCTTTCTGCGATCCCTCGGCCCCGAACCCTGGAACGTGGCTTACGTGGAGCCTTCGCGGCGGCCTACCGACGGGCGGTACGGGGAAAACCCCAACCGGCTCCAGCATTACTACCAGTACCAGGTCATCATGAAGCCCTCGCCGATGAACATCCAGGAGCTGTACCTGAATTCGCTCAAGAGCTTCGGGATCAACCCCCTGGAACACGACATCCGCTTCGTCGAAGACGACTGGGAATCCCCCACGGTGGGCGCCTGGGGCCTGGGGTGGGAAGTCTGGCTCGACGGGATGGAAATCACCCAGTTCACCTACTTCCAGCAGGTCGGCGGCATCGACCTCAACCCCGTCTGCTCGGAGATCACCTACGGCATCGAGCGGATCGCCATGTACCTGCAGGGCATCGACAACGTCTACGACCTCGAGTGGGCCCACGGGGTGAAGTACGGCGACGTCCACCACCAGGGCGAGGTGGAGTGGTCGCACTACAACTTCGAGGAAGCCAACGTGGACATGCTCCGGAAGATCTTCGACATGTACGAGGCCGAGGGGATCCGGATGGCCGAGAAGGGCTCCGTGCTCCCCACCTACGACTGCTGCCTGAAATGCTCCCACACGTTCAACCTGCTCGATGCAAGGGGGGCCATCAGTGTCGCCGAGCGCACGACCTACATCGGGCGCGTGCGCAACCTGGCAAGGCTCAGCGCCGAGGGCTACGTCAAGCAGCGCGAGAAGATGGGCTTCCCGCTGATGGGAAAATTCAGAAAATAGGGACGAGGGACCAGGGTGTAGGGACGAATCCGGTTTCTTTCCCTCGTCACTCAGACACTCAGACACTTAGACACTCATTCACTGGAGTTTCAGATGGCTAAAGAGTTGTTTTTGGAAATCGGGACGGAGGAGATCCCCGCGGCCTTCCTGCCGAAGGCGATCGCGGACATGGAGGAGATGATCCAGAAGGAGTTCGCGGCAAACCGCATCAAGCACGGCGCCGTGAAAGCCGTGGCCACCCCCCGCAGGCTTGCGCTCTGCGTTGCCCGCGTGGCCGAGAGGCAGGAGGACCAGGTCATCGAGAAGCTCGGGCCCGCGAAGAAGGTCGCCTACGACGAGCAGGGCAACCCCACGAAGGCCGCCCTCGGCTTTGCCAAGGGACAGGGCATCGACATCTCCGAGGTGCAGCTCATCTCGACCGACAAGGGCGAGTACATCGGCGCCCGCAAGAAGCTCGAGGGCGAGGACACGATCAAGCTTCTGCCCACGATCCTGCCCAAGTTCATCCTCTCGATCCCCTTCAAGAAGTCCATGCGGTGGATGAACCTCGAGATCCGCTTCGCCCGTCCCATCCACTGGATCGTGGCCCTCTACGGCGGCGAGGTCGTCCCCTTCAAGATCGAGAACATCGCGAGCGGCGACACATCCCGCGGGCACCGATTCATGAGCCCCAAGCCCTTCAAGGTGAAAGGATACAAGGACTACCTGGCCAAGACACGCAAGCGCTTTGTGCTCGTCGATCCCGAGGAGCGGCGCCGGATTCTTCTCGACGAGGCCCGTAAGGCCGCAGCAGGCGTGGGCGGGAAGATCCTCGAGAACGAGGACCTCGTCCGTGAGGTTTCCTTCCTCGTCGAGTACCCCTCGGCCGTGCTCGGAAACTTCGAAAAGGACTACCTGAAGCTCCCCAAGGACGTCCTCACCACGACAATGATCTCGCACCAGAAGTACTTCCCCGTCGTCGACGCCGAAGGCGGCCTCATGGCCCACTTCGTGACGATCAACAACACCGTGGCGAAGGACCCGGCGGTCGTGGCCCGCGGCAACGAGAAAGTCATCCGGGCGCGCCTTGCCGACGCGAAGTTCTTCTTCGAGGAGGACCAGAAGATTCCCCTCATGACCCACTTCGAGGAGCTCAAGAAAGTCGTCTTCCACTCGGCCCTCGGCACCTCCTACGACAAGGTCATGCAGTTCAGGGAGCTTGCCGCGTGGATCGCCGACAAGGTCAACCCTGCCCTGAAGGAAACCGTGGACCGGACGGCCCTGCTCTCCAAGGCCGATCTCGAAACGAAAATGGTCTACGAGTTCCCCGAGCTCCAGGGGACAATGGGACGCGAATATGCCTTCATCCAGGGAGAAAACCCCGTCGTGGCGAAGGCTGTCTACGAGCACTACCTTCCCACCTCGGGCGGCGGCGATCTTCCCCAGACCGAGGAAGGTTCCATCGTGAGCATCGCCGACAAGACGGACACCATCGTGGGATTCTTCGGGATCAACGTCATCCCCACGGGGACAGCCGACCCCTACGCCCTGCGCAGGCAGGCCCTGGGCATCATCAACATCATCCTCAGCAAGGGCTATCCCATCGAGCTGCCGGAGCTCGTCGACCGCAGCATCGCCATCCTGTCGAAGAAGTTCAAGCGCACACCCGGGGAGACGAAGAAAGACGTCCTGGAGTTTTTCCGGAGCCGTTTCTCGAACCAGCTCGTCTCCCAGGGGCGCCCCTACGACGTGGTGGAGGCCGTGCTGGCCACGGGCATCACGGACCTGGTGCAGGCCATCAAGAAGATCGACGCCGTCGAGGCAACCAAGGGCGACCCCGATTTCGAGCCCCTCGCCGTGGCCTTCAAGCGGGTGAGCAACATCCTGAAGGACTTCAAGGACGGATGCATCGATCCCGTCCTTTTCGAAAACGAGGCCGAGCGGGTCCTCTACAACTCCTACATCGAGATCCGGAAGAAGGCCGAGGCCCTCATCGACCTGGGCAACTACACGGAGGCCCTGCTCGAGATGGTCCGTCTCAGAAAGCCCGTGGACGCCTTCTTCGAGGCCGTCATGGTCATGGCCAAGGACGAGAAGGTGAAGTTCAACCGCCTCTCGCTTCTCGAGGCCGTCGCGAAGCTGTTCCACAGGGTGGCGGATTTCTCGAAGATCGTAACGGAAAAGTAAAGGTCCAAGGTTAAAGGCCAAAGGAAAAAGGAAAGGATCGAGGAAGCCGTTTCCCCGATCCTTTTATATTGTCCCTTGTACTTTA
>DASRZY010000136.1:0-9078 GCA_035685905.1 Syntrophales bacterium | reverse complement strand
CCCCTTTTCCCGGCATCGTCGAAAAAAAAACGGCATGGACCCCGCGGGCCCATGCCGTTTCGCCGCCCGCGATCGCATCACCAGGAAAACCCGTCGCGAGGGGCGGGTTTTCCTTTTTCAGGATGAGAATATCAGGCTCGGTTCTATTTCAGAGACATCTACTGTTTATGGGCACGCAACAGTGAGCCCACCACAAGCTCCAGATGGTAAAGAGTACTGCATTCACGTGCAAGCGCGCAAAAAGGGATGTATTTCTTCATTTCCGAATCCCCCGATCCCCAACGGAGGGGCGCCTCGGGGTTCAGCCAGATCAGACGCTTGCATCTCTCAGATATGAATCGAAGGGTTTCCGTACGGGGTTCTCCGAAGTTCGATCGGGCATCTCCAAGGATGACGACGGTCGTCCTTTTTGAAAGGCAGTCAGAATGCTGCTCTCTGAAATCTGTGAAGGAGCGGCCATAATCCGTCTTTCTCAGGACAATCGGCAGTCCATCCCCGGATAGAATTTTGGAAATGGCCTCATGAACGGCGTATTTTTCAAAATGGGAACTCACTTCTACGAGGTTTGTGCAAAATGCAAAGGATCGAATCTTTGAAATGACTTCATTGAGGCTGTAGAGGATCAGCAACAGGAATCGGACCACGTTCGAAACCGAACGACTGACATCGCACAGGACAACGACTTCGGGTCGGTCGATTTTCTTGGATTTCCACGCCGGATCGAAAGGAATCCCGCCGTATGCGATGTTTTTTCGTATTGTTTTTTTGAGGTCCAGCTGTCCCCTCCTGGCTACTTTTGGCCTTCTCGAATAGCGATCCTTCAACCGCTTGACCATCTTCTGGACAATGACCTGAATCCGGATCAGATCACGCTCCTCAAGCGTCGATAGATTTGTATCATTGAGCTGTCTCTCAAGCATCTCCTCGGATCGCTTCGAGGCGTAGAGATCGAGTTGACGGTCTATCAGATCTCTCGCCATACGCGTGAGATCGTCGCGCATGGATTCAAGCGATGTAGCGAGAGCAGCGGATTCAGAGCTGCCTTGGGCTGCTTTCTGAATATCCTCGTTCAGCCCGGCGAGACCGAGAATCTGCAGGAGTTTCTGCATATAAATGCCACGCTGCTGCGGATACTGGATGTCTTTTATGCCGGCTCCGAGTGCAGCCTCCCTGAACGCAAGCGCCAATCCACCCCCGCTGCCGGAGAGCAGCATCTGTGTGAGGGGGGCGCTCAGATGTTCTGCAGGTGTTACGATCTGATTTTCAGAAAGGGCGTTCCGGCCGGCCAGGCCTTCGATGCTGAAGAAGTTGTCGAAGCAGTTCTCAAATATCTGTTTTTCCGGCTGTGATTTTGCGAGAGAGACGGCCAGAAAATCTTTGAGCAACTGCCTGTCTTCATAGCCCGATAATGCAACCGCTCTGACGGCATCCATTGTTTCCGATACGGATACCCTCACCCCGGACCGCCGGAGAACCGTAATGAAATTTTCCAGTGTCCGATCCAATCAACGCGCCTCCCTGACGGCCTGCTCCGTCAGTTCGTCAAGTCTGCCCTCCGCAACCTGCATATCCTCCTGTCTTTTCAGGAACGTATTGAGGGTCTCCCTGACCATTTCACGGTCCAGATTTTCGGCGTGGAGCAGTACCAATGTCCTTGCCCAATCGATGGTTTCGCTGACCGAGGGCAGCTTTTTGATATCGAGTTGCCGGACTTTGTTTATGAAAGCAACCAACTGTCTGTTCAATTTCTCCGTGATATCAGGAACCCTCGTCCTGACAATTTCTCTCTCCAGCTTCTCATCGGGAAACGAAATATAAAGGTGCAGACAACGCCGTTGAAGGGCCTCGCTGAGTTCCCGGGTGTTGTTGCTGGTTAAAAAAACAAACGGCAGGGATACGGCTTCTATCGTCCCGATTTCCGGAATGGAAACCTGAAAGTCGGAGAGAATCTCGAGGAGGAAGGCTTCAAATTCGTCATCGGATTTATCGATTTCGTCTACCAGAAGAACCGCTCCCTCCTTCTGCTGAAGCGCTTTCAGAAGGGGTCTTGGCTCAAGGAACCGGGGGGAGAAAAAGATGTCATCGTACTGGTGGAGTTTTTCAATAGACTCAGACAGATCCATCTCTCCCTGTACGATCCGGTCGAGCTTGTCTTTCAACAACTGCGTGTAGAGTAGTTGTTTGCCGTACTTCCATTCGTAAAGGGCCTTGGACTCATCCAGCCCTTCATAGCACTGAAGCCGTATGAGGGGCACACGCATGAAAGAAGCCGTCGCCTTGGCAAGCTCAGTCTTTCCCACGCCCGCCGGTCCCTCCACAAGGATCGGCTTGGCAAGCTGAGAGGCCAGGTATACCGTATTCGCGATACGGTCCGTGGCGATGTAGCCAACTTTTTTCAGTCCCTCGCGGACTCCCTCACGGGAGTCAAATCCAGTCCATTTTCCCAAGCTCAATGTGATCTCCTTTCTGCCAGGTTTCCAACGCAGGAGTCTGTACGCAAGCCCGTACAACGTTATCCTGGAATAAAAGTCATGAGTGCCATGGCGCAGAGATTCTGGGCTCGATCCTTGCGAACATAAATCTCCGATGTGCAGACCGTCATCGTTTTCCCGGACTTGACGACCTTTGCATGGGCAACGAGAACATCGCCCTCAGCGGGAGCGAGAAGATTCAACTTGTATTCGGTCGTCGCGAGGGACGAATCGGGGGGCAGGAGCGACAGGGCGGCGAATTCGCCGGCGCTGTCCGCCAGAGCCCCGATGACCCCCGGATGGAAACATGACGGATCGCGTGTCATTTTCTCTCGATATTTCAGCTGCAACGTGCAACACCCGGGTAATACCCGCAACAGCTCTGCTCCGATAAACTTCATGAACTTTTGCCGTCGAAAACTCTCGAAAACTGTGTTTTCATATTCGGGATCGATTGCGCACAGGAACGATTTGTTTTTGTTATTCCGTGACATGTCAAATTCCCATTACGTCCTGTTCGGCATCACCGGGCTTTGAATCTCTCCAAAATGCTCTTCAGTATCTTTTTGTACGTTTCTACCTCTTCAGGAGAAAAGCCTCTTCTCAATTCATCATTGACGGCCATGATGATCTTTTTCGCTTTCTCCAAAGACTCAAGCCCTTTTGGAGTCATGTGAATCAGAAAGGCTCTCCGATCTCCAGGAGCGGGATGGCGCTCAACGATACCGTTCTTCTCCAGGCGATCGACGAGGCGCGTCACTGCGGAATTATCAATATCGAAAACCTCACCCAATTCCGACATCGTACGCATGTCTTTCCGCTTCAGAAGGAAGAGTATACCTGCCTGTGTCATCGTCAATTCCACCCCTGCTTTGGAAAGAGCCGTGTTCGTATATTCCTTCATGGTCTGCTGAGCTACCGAAAGAAGATAGATGAGGCGATCATCAGATTTCAATGGAGTGCCTTTCATGGATGGGATTGCCCGCTTGGTCATAAGACGTATAGTTGCTTAGGCCATATTTGTCAAGTGCAAACATATTGTTCCTGGGATTGCTCTGACAATTGCAGATCGGGGACAACGTGGGGGCAAAAGGCCAAAGGCAAGAAAAAAGGGTTCCGTCAAATACCCAAAACCCTCGTCATTATTTGTGCCCCTCCCTGACTCGAACACGGGGCATACGGATTAAGAACCCATTGCTCTATCCACCTGCGCAAAGGGGGCACTTCCCAGACTGAAAGGAACAGGATCATTCACCCTCGCCCCTCAAGGGAGAGGGAGCCTGTAAGGTGCATGCCTTTTCAGACCTGGTGGAACTTCACGGCCGGCAGCTCCAGACACGTCAACATCCCGCCGTAGACAGCGCCCGTGTCGATGCCGATCATCTTCTCGCCGACGAAGGGCTCCCGGAAGGGTGTGTGCGCAAAGACAACCGTCTTGTCCAGCCCGTGAGTCGAGAGGAAGAATTCGTTGCGGATCCAGATCATGTCGTAGGGGTCCTGTCGTTTCATGGATACCCCGGGCCTGATGCCGGCATGAACGAACAGATAGTCCTCCGTCTCGTAACAGGGACGCAGCGCCTCGAAAAATCGCAGGTGCTCGGGGGGGAGCTTTGCCCTGCGGTCCTGCTCCTCGGTGGAGATGCCGTAGGACCGCAGCGTACTGCGTCCGCCGTTGAAGAGGTAGATCTGCTCTTCCCGATGGTCCAGATAGTTGAGGAACATCCACTCGTGATTGCCCTGCAGGAAAACCAATCGATCGTGATCGTTTCGCAGATTGAGAAGGTACTCGACGACGCCCATCGAATCGGGGCCGCGATCGATATAATCGCCCAGGAAGATGAGGGTGTCCTCGTCCCAGTCGACGGGGATAAGCCCCATCAGCTCCACGAGCTTGTCGAGGCATCCGTGAATGTCACCGATGGCAAAGTATTTCTGCATCGCTTCGCTCTGCAAGGACCGAGGCTCGAGGCTCGAGGTTCGAGGTCTTTAGGATCGAGGTTTCTTTGTACCTCGGTCCTCGGTCCTCGGTCCTCGGACCTCGAACCTTCTGTTTCATTCCATCAGCGCGTCCACGAACTCCGTGCTGTCGAAAGCCCGGAGGTCATCCATTTTCTCACCGATGCCGATGTAACGAATGGGAATCTCGAATTCCCTCGCCAGCCGGATGATGATGCCGCCCTTCGCCGTGCCGTCGAGTTTCGTGAGCGCCAGGCCGGTGACGCCGATGGCCTCGTTGAACATCTTTGCCTGGTTGACCGCGTTCTGGCCTGTTGTGGCATCGAGAACGAGGAGGACCTCATGGGGCGATCCGGGGAGCTCCCGCCCCATGATCCGCTTGACCTTTTTGAGTTCCTCCATGAGGTTGACCTGCGTATGAAGCCTTCCGGCCGTATCGATGATCAGGACATCGATCCCCCTTGCCCTGGCGGCCTGCACGGCGTCGAAGACCACGGCCGAAGGATCGGCCCCCATCTTTTGCTTGATGACGGGGATGCCCACCCGCTCACCCCAAACCTCGAGCTGCTCGATGGCTGCGGCCCGGAAGGTGTCGGCGGCCGCGAGCATCACGTTGCAGCCCCTGCCCTTGAATTCATTGGCAATCTTTCCGATCGTCGTCGTCTTCCCCGTGCCGTTCACCCCGACGACCATGACAGTGTAAAGGCCGTTTTGCGGGATGTCCAGAGGCGCCTCGCGCTGCTTCAGGATGAAGTGAATGTTGTCCCGCATGATCTTCCGCAGGACGGTTGGACTGCTGAGATCGGATCGTTTCGCAATGACTTTCATCTCGTCGATGAGCTCTGCGGCGAAAGCCGGTCCCACGTCGGATGTGATGAGCATCTCTTCCAGTTCCTCGAAAAGATCGCGGTCGATTTGTTTCTCGCCGAAGAGCATCTCGTCGACATTGCGAACGAGGCTCTGCTTGGTCTTGCTGAGCCCTTCTTTCAGCCTCTCGAAGAAGGAGCCTTTCTTTTCTGAGTTTCCGAACATGATTTCTTTTCCCTTCGATGTACCGGGCCTGTTTCAAACTCTCGTTTTATAGAATAGTATCGGATTCTTTGTCCAGACCGAAAAAATAAAATCCCCCTCTTTCCCCCCGGGCAGCTTCGCCGCAGGACTTGGTTGATTGGGGAATTGTTTTATCGGGGAAGAGAAACTTAAATCCCCCTTGCATCCCCCTTTATAAAAGGGGGAAGGAGGGGGATTTTTCCTTGTGGCTTGCGGCTTGTGGCTTGGGGCTTTTCGGCCTCCTAAGCAGCGATTTGATTGAGATTGACACTGACCAGCGTCGAGATCCCCTTCTTCTCCATCGACACCCCGAACAGGTTGTCTGACACCTCCATGGTCCTTTTGTTGTGCGTCACCAGGATGATCTGCGAGCGCTCGGAGATGTCCTTGACGAACTGGTTGAACAGCGCAATGTTGGCATCGTCCAGCGCGGCGTCGACTTCGTCGAGGATCAGGAAGGGTGTGGGCTTGTGCAGCAGGATCGAGAAGATCAGCGCCACGGCGGAAAGCGACTTCTCGCCGCCGGACATCAGATTGATGCTCTGGGTCCGCTTGCCGGGCAGCTGGATCTCGATATCGACACCGGCCTCCAGCATGTCCTCGCTGTCGGTGAGAAGGAGCGACGCCTTGCCACCTCGGAAGAGCTTGGGGAAGACGGACTGGAAGCAGACGTTGACAGCTTCGAAGGTCTCGGAGAAGCGTTTCTTCGACACTTGGTTGATCCTCGCGATCGTTTTCTGGAGTGAGTCGAGAGACGTATTGAGGTCGTTGATCTGGCTGGTAAGAAAATCATGCCGGGTCTGGAGTTCCTCGTGCTCGCTGATGGCCAGCAGGTTCACTTCGCCGAATTCCTCTACGGCCTTTCTCTTCTTGTCGAGGTCTTCCCTCAACTCGGCGATCCGGCCCTCCTCGAGCCTCTCGAACGCCGATGCGAGCGCATCGAGATCGGCCTGATATTTTTCCTGCATCCCGTTTCTCAGGGCATCGACCTGGAAGCCGATCTCCCGGATCTCGATGTCCAGTTCGCCCGTCTCGCGCAGCATCTGCTCGATCTGTTTGCGGGCATCCCGGGCCTCGCCTTCGAGGCCGCTCATCTTGCCCTCGCGCCAGGTTTGCCCTTCGCGGGCCGCAATCAGGTCCTTCTCGATCTGACCGTAACCTGTGTACAGCGTCTCCAGGGACTGGCGGTCCTGGTCGATTTTTGCCGTGAGCTCCTCACGGCTGCGCTCGGCCTGTTCCAGGTCCTTCAACCTCGTCTCCGTCTCGCCGTCAACGCTGCGGATGGATTCCTGAAGCCGCTCGAGCGTCTTGAGGTCCGCGTTGTGCTTTTCCTCCAGGGCGGCCAGTGCGACCCGCTCCTCTGTGAACAGGGCTTCCTTGCCCTCGAGATCCGTCTTCAAGGCCTGCCAGCGCTCCTGGATGCCGGAGAGCCGCTCGTTGATCTCGAGACATCGGACATCCGCCGCTTCGATCTCACGCACCGTAGAGGCGATCTGATCGGCCGTTTCCTGCTCCTCGGTCAGCAGCGACTCCCGGTTGAACCGGATCACGCTGACACGCTGCTCGATCCACTTCATCTCGTTTTCGTAACGCTCGAGGTCCTTCTTCCTGCCCTGGAATTCGAGCTCCGCCTCGCGGATCGCGTCCCGGCTCGCCTCCCAGTCCTCCTCCATGGTCGCGATCCGGTCAGCGAGCACGCTTCGGTTCTGCGACTCATCCCGGATCTGTCCTTCGAGACGGACGACGTCCTTCTCCAGGTCGGCAATTTCGCGCTTGCGCTGCAGAAGGCTGCTCTGCTCGGTGACAGCACGGCTCCCGCCCGTGAGAACACCATGGGGGCTGATCATGTCGCCGTCCGGGGTGACCAGGGTCCCCCGGAAGCCGTTTCGCTGCCAGAGGGCAATCCCGGAGTTGAGGTCGGACACCAGGATGGTGTCGCCCAGGAGATACTCGGCGACGTTGCGGTACTCCTCTTTCACGCGGACGACATCGAGAAGCCGCGTCGTGCCCTGAAGGTATTCCTTCGATGCCATGTCGACGGCGCTGCTCCGGACCCGCAGCGGGACAAAGCTGCTTCGCCCGGCTGCACTGGTCTTCAGGTAGTCGATGGCCCGGATACCCTCCTCCTGGCTCTTCACGACGACATACTGGAGCCTCTCGCCGAGGGCCGCTTCGACGGCGATCTCGTATTCGCGGGGAACTTCCAGGTGATCCGCCACCAGCCCGTAGATGCTGTCGAGGGCCAGACCGGCCTCGTCGCGCGCCCGGATGATGGAGCGGGTTCCGGCATCGCACCATTCGTATCGGTTCTGGAACTCGCGCAGTGACGCGAGCCGGGAGGTCTTCTTCCCCAACTCCTCTTTCAGGCGGAAACCCTTCTCGTCGGCCTCTTCCAGCTCGTTGCGGGATCGCTGGATGAGCTGCTGAAGCTCCGCAGCTGCCCTGCGCAACCCGTCCAGCTTCTCCTGGCCACCTTCCAGGCCCTCGCGGGTGTTGGAAAGATTCTCCTGGGCCAGGTTCAGCCGTTTCTCATGCTCTTCGAGCTCTTTGACCTCGCGTTCCGTGCGGCGTTTCAGGTCTTCGAGGTTCTTTTGATAGGCGACCTGCGCATTTTGCAACCGGGACTGCTCGGTGAGTGCATTGAAATAGGCCGTTTTCTCCTTCTCCAGATCGTCCCGATGCGCCTGCTCGCTCTGTTTCAAATCATCGACAGCGCTCTGCCGCAGGGCAAGCGCCTCCCGGCCGGCGAAAATCCGGCCATCCGAGGAGGATGACTGCTCCCGGAGAATCTCCAGTTCCCGTTCCATCTCCCCTTTTCGGGTGCGCAGCGAGTCGAGCTCGATCGTGCTTCTCTCCCTGATCGAGGCAAGGTCGTCGAGCCTGCCCCTGGCATGCTCGATTCCCTGTTCCTGGATGCTGATCTCGTTTTTCGCAGCGTAGAGCCTCTCCTGGAGCTGCTTGACGCTCTGATCGTTCTCTGCGATCTCGGCGCGGAATTCCTCGACACGCGACTCCAGCACCGCAAGTCCCGAACGGATGTCCTCGGTGGCGGCTGAGGATTCATCGAAACGCTTCTGCAGGCTTGTCTTCTTCTCGAGCATCTCCGTAAACGCCTGCGTCGCAAGCGCGAGCTCTATCTCCCGGAGATCCTTCTTCAAAAGTTTGTACCGCTCGGCACGTTTGGCCTGCCTCGAGACGGCGTTGAGCTGGCTCTTGACTTCGCGCAGGATGTCGTTGAGACGCAGCAGGTTCTGCTTCGTCGACTCCATTTTCCGTACGGCGGCTTCCTTGCGGCTCTTGTACTTGGTGATCCCCGCGGCTTCTTCGATGTACTGGCGCCTCTCCTCGGGTTTGGCCTCCATGAGGTTCGCGATGCTGCCCTGTTCCACGAGGGAGTAGGTCCGGGCACCAACGCCCGTGTCCATGAAGAACTCTTTCACATCGAGCAGTCGGCAGCGCACCTTGTTGATGGAGTACTCGCCTTCCTCGTCGCGGAAGACCCTGCGCGTGATCATCACCTCCGAACAGTCGCCGTAGGGGGCCGGGAAAGAATACTCGTCAGCCTCCATGACAAGCGTCACCTCGGCCAGGCTCACAGGCT
>DASRZY010000135.1:0-6232 GCA_035685905.1 Syntrophales bacterium | reverse complement strand
TCCGTCCGGTAAGGCCCCCAGGCCCCCTGTTCGAGGGCGACGTTTATTGCGCGCAGCTTTTCCGGAGGAAAGCGCAGCGTGATGATCTGGCCGATGCCCATGGCGACAGTCCAGGATACGACCTCCACCCCTTCGGGCGGGAACTTGTCGAAGTAGCCGTTTTTCCAGAGCTGGTCATTGATCTCGTTCAGATTCTTGGCCTGATCATGGCGCAGGAAAACCGTGAGCAGCATGGTGCCGTCCCCCTGGGCCGGGGACAGCGGGGCGATCGTGGACGGCGACTGTGCCTGAGCGAAGCCTGCAGAGAACAGGCAAATTAAGAACACGGCAAATACGGCAAACGAAACCCTTCGTTTCATGATGCAGCCCTCCTGTCTTCTTAAGAATAGTATCCGATGGCCTGTTGTTCCCCGGTCCCTTACGCGCAGCAGCCCGTCCTTGCCGCATCGAGCGGCTGCTGTCGGCTGTTTGCGGTCTGCATTCCCTGGTCTTTCACCAGCCACTGACTACTGATCACTGGTCAGTGCTGCGTAGCAGCCGGTCCCTCGTCCCTCTTTCCTCCTCACTCGGACATGATCCGCATAAAAAGCTTTTAGGACTGGCGTGCCTGCATCGAATACTATTATCGGAATCAGGCTGTTTTCACTATCAGGGGTTCCCTTATTTTGATCTCAGGAAAAGGATTGGTTTATCTATCGGTCTTTCGGGGATGGATCATGGCTTGGTATTGAAACGTCCCTGTCAGCGAGGCGGGGGCCCCCGGGTCACCTGGACGAGGTCGCCGGGGCGCAACCACTTTCGAAATGCTCCCTGGACATCGGCCGGCGTGAGAGCAAGGGTGCGATGCGCCGCACGGATGGACTCATCAAGCGGCAGATCGTGCTTTGAACAATACAGGAGCCAATCCGCGATCTCATCCACGCTTGATTCGGAAAGGGGGATCTCGCGGAGCACCTGCGCCTTGGCCTGGTTCAGCTCGGCTGCCGGGACGGCGGTCTCCTGCATTCTTCTGAGGTTTTCCACCACGATGCGTCGCGCCCGCGGGACATTTTTCGGCTCGCATCCAAAACTGACGCTGTAGAGCGAGCGCGTCAACCCGATGCCGAACGACGATGACACGCTGTAGACCAGTCCCGTTTTCTCCCTGAGATCCTGGTAGAGGCGGGTGGAGTAAAAGGCGCCGCCCAGGACGTGGTTCCCGAGCTCGAGGGCGTAGTAGTCAGGATGGGTCCGGTTCAGCCCAAGGGTTTCAACGAGGGTCACGTCCTCCTGGATCATGCTCCTGTCCGGCACGGCCGTGGAGGATGGCCCATTGGGCGGAACGGGCGGAAGGAGAGTCTGCGGCTTGGGGCCCTCGGCATTCCAGGCGCCGAAGTGTCTTGCGACGATGGCCTGTGCGGCCTCGGGCGTCGTGCGGCCGATGACGACGATTGTTGTCAGGTCGGGGCGGAAGACGGTGCCGTGATAGAGCTGGACGTCCTGGAGGGTCAGCGACCGGATGCTCCGCGGCGTGGCCTCCCGCAGGAGCGGATCGTCCTTTGGATAGAGCCCTCGGAGCATGGCCCTTTTCCCCAGGTAGTCGGGGCTCTTCAGCTCGCCCGCCACGGAATCGGCAATTTGTTTCCGGACGGTCACAAAATCTTTCTCCGGAAAGGCGGGATGAAGGAGATGATCCGCCAGCAGCCCCACGCCCCGGTCGAAGTGGGGGGGCAGGACCTTGAGGGAGAAATCGGTTCCCGCGGATTCCCAGGCGCCGATGTCATCGAGAGCCTTCTGGAATGTCAATCGGTCCATTGACAGGGTCCCGTAGTCGATGAGAGTGCCTGTGACCTGATCCACCCCTTCCTTGCCCTTCGGCGTTTCCATGTCGGGCTGATTC
This sequence comes from Syntrophales bacterium, assembly GCA_035685905.1. GTDB lineage: Bacteria > Desulfobacterota > Syntrophia > Syntrophales > UBA2192 > UBA2192. Next base: position 4,353 of record DASRZY010000135.1, on the reverse strand, counting down.
CTGATGTGGCCGTAGAGGCAGATCGTATCGAGCGAGGGCTCCGGCTGGACGATCAGCTTCAGCCCATTCGGTAGCATGGATACGGAAGGGTTCAACTTCGACGGGGGCACCGAGAGGCGTCCGAGGGCCTTGTTCGCCCACTCGGGAAGGACCACCGATCGCGTTTCTTTTGGCGCGAAGGATTCCACCGTGCCCCGGGGACGGGAGGCAACCGGTCGGCCGGATGATTCAGGCGTCAGGATGAATTCAATCGAGCGGTCGACGTCCAGGTACGCCCTGGCCACGCGATTCACATCCTCCGCCGTCACACGCGCGAGGGCTGCCGTGCCCTCGTCCGGCGAATGGCGGCCTTCTACGGCCAGTGCCTGGGACCATTCCGCAGCAAGGCCGAACACGGAGTTCTTCCGGAGGGCCTTGCGCATCATCTCGCTGCGTTTTGCCGCTTCCACGAGCTCGGCCGGATAGCCCTTTGCGAGATCCTCCTTGAGGATGCGCCGGGTTTCCCGGGCGAGGGCCGCGGAATCGGCGCCAGCGGGGAAAGCGGCCATCACATAACCCACGCCGGTTTCGGGCAGTGTCGTCAGGCTGAATTCGGCGGCAAGGGCTTTTCCTTCTACGACGAGCGTGAAGAGACTCCCCCGCTGGCTGTTCAGGACTTCGGCAAGAATCCTCATGGCCGGCCAATCCCCGCTGTCATAGCCCGGCATCCTGAAGGACCGGATGGCCAGTCCGTACGATTGATCGGTCTTGAGGCGGTACGTTGCGTGCTTGACGGGCCCCGGGCGCACTGCAGGGCGCTCCGGGAGTTTCCTGGCGGGGATATCCCCGAAGTGGCTCTTGACGAGGGCCATCACTTCTTCGGGAACGACATCCCCGACAATGACCAGGATGGCGTTGTTGGGGACATACCAGGTGTCGTAGAAGGCCTTCAGCATCTTGCCCGTCGTCTTGTTGAAAGAGGAAACGGTCCCGAGGGGTGTGTGGGCATACGGGGTTCCCTTGAACATCGAAGCCACGAGTTTCGTGTAGAAGACATACTCGGGGTCAGAGAGGTCCCGGGTCACTTCCTGTATGATGGCCCCTCTCTCCTGCTTCCAGAGCTGCTCGCCGTCCAGCACGTCTCTCATCCGGATGGCCTCTATGTGCAGCGCCAGATCGAGGTCCTCCGACGGTACCGTGAAGAAATACTGCGTCACTGTCTCCTGGGTTTCGGCATTGAACATTCCCCCCATCAGGGCAATGATGTCGGAGAGCTGATCTGCCGACAGCCCCGGACTGCCCCTGAACATCATGTGCTCCTGCGCATGGGCCATGCCGGGGAACGCCGCAGGCGCCTCCCGCGATCCCACAAGGTAATTCGTTATGACAGTGGCAACCGGGGCCAGCGGGCTCCGAACCACAACCACCCGGAGGCCGTTGTCGAGTGTGGCCCTGAGAACATCCTGCCCGGGGGGCGCATCCACGGCGAAAACGGAGGCCGCGACAGCGCCCGTGATCAGGAGGACAAGAAACCTCCAAAAGGCGAGTGCGCAACAGGTTCTGCGGCGGAGCATGCTTGTCCTCCCGGTCGTGATATTCGGTAATCCGGCATATTGGCCCGGCAATTTCCGGTGCAATTCTCTGGGATGTTCTTCTGAGCCGGCAGTGCCTGCCTCACGTGCCCGCGATTCCCTCTGGCATTCCCTTCCGGCGCGTGTGTGACTGTTTCAACAGTCCTTCAGCTATCGAGGTCTGGGCGGACGGCCGTAGGTTACCCCCGCAATGGGTTCTTCCAGGATGGCCTGTTGCAGCTGGTTCAGGGTATCCTGACACAGAAGCATCACCTTGTGCTTCTGGTTGAGGGAAATGGACAGCGATCGCACGTTCGTGTTTTCTCGCGAAAGCGCCAGGATCTGGGTTTTGATCTTGCCGAACCGGTCATAGGCGGAACCAGCCGCCGCAAGATCGGCATTTCGATTCAATTTCGGGAGCGCCGCCAGTTCTTCCAGATTCTTGCGAATCTGTTCGTCTTCCCTGGACATCAGGGCTTCCAGTTCGTCCATCTTCTGGTCGCTTTCCTCCGCGATGTGCGGCGGGATCAGGGCCTGAAGGCGCAAGACGCAGACTTCCGCTCCGTAGGCAAGGGGCATCACCCGCTTTTCCAGCGCAGAGCCTGCAGTGGATGCGATCAGGCGGGAGAGTGCGGCATTCATATCATTGACTGCTGCCGCGGCCGGGCCAAAGGCCAGACCGTACGCCTTGATGTTGGTGTTTTTGACTGCCAGATCCAGCAGTTCGGTGTCGATCCGCTGGACCTCGGTGAAAAGTTCAGAGAATTTGTCAAACAAGTCCCTCTCGCCCGGGGTGCCGCCTTTTTTCAGGAGCTCGCCCAGCTCGCGGCGCTCCTTTTCGACTTCCGCTGTGGCCGCCCGGGCCTGCCCCGCAAAGGTTTGCGATTCCTGGTCGGTGATGGCCAGGACGGCACTCTTTTCCGCCTCCGAGGCCGCGGACAGGTCCAATCGCATGCGGCTTACCAGGTCGACCCGGCTTGCCTTGAAGGCCAGCTGCTCAGCAGGATCCTGCTCTTCCTGGTAGAAATGATACATGATCAGAAAGACGAGGAGCAGGAATACCGCTCCAACAGCCATCCGCACAGCATCCTCTTTGTTCGGCTTGATCATCGGACGTCCCTGCACGAGTCAACATAAATCCATTGGCTTCGTTTGATTTTAACTTCATGCATATCCAAAATCAACCAGGTAGCGAACAATCCCCCGGCAGCTTCGCTGCAGTAACCGGTTGATTGAAAAAAGGGACGAGGGACCTCGGACAGGCCGCTGCGCGGCAGGGACAGCTTCCTGCTGTCTGCTGTCGGTTCTTCATCCCCTCTTATTTCACTGTCCACTGACCACTGGCCACTTCTTCTCTTATCCCTTTCTTTCTCTTCCACGGGTCACTGCAGCGAAGCTGCTCGTCACTGCTGCGAAGCAGCCTGTCCCTCGTCCCTTTCTTCGCTTAACACTTGACACATAACACTTCTTCACCCCTCCCCCGTCCCCGTCCCTTTCTTTTCCGTCGGGATCAGGGATACCATGATTCCCGCATGCTAAATACCTTAGACAAGGGTAATCGCCTTGCCTTTTTTGTTTTCTTACCGATAATAATAAGTAAACGCGTCACGATAGGCTATTTGCTTCCACTGCGGGAATTTGCGTTCCCTCATCGTTCTTTTTCGTGACGCCGGAAATGAGACTATTCTCCTTGGAAAAAGGAGAGAAAAGGAAACCATGAAAATAAGGATACTGATTGTAGACGATCATCAGATGTTTCGTCACGGGCTCAAAACATTGCTCTCTCTTCAGAAGGATATGGAGATTGTCGGCGAGGCGGAAAATGGTCAGGATGCCGTCGCAAAGACCCAAACGCTTAAACCCGACATCATCCTCATGGACGTCAACATGCCCGTCATGGACGGGGTCGAGTCCACCCGTCGGATCCTTGCCGAGATGCCCGACATGAAAATCCTGGCCCTGTCCATGTGTGCCGACATAGGATGCAACTCCGGCATGATGAGTGCCGGCGCCCGGGGGTATATCCTGAAAGGCGGTGACTTCAAGGAGTTGACTGCGGCGATCCGTGCCACAGCTGATTCGGGAAATTCCCAAACCCTGCAATGACAGTCTTTTTTTATTCCCACTTCTCCTGATCCCGGGTCAGAACCGGCCCAACCTGCCCTGATATTGGAAAGAAGAAGCAGGGTTTCTTGCGCCCTGCCAGTCAACGTATCCTTCAATGGGGTGAAAGGAGGAACTACCCATGAAATGCCTTGGACAGAAAACCCTTGCCCTGTTGGTATTGGCAGCGGTATTTGCGATGAGTGGGATGATGGGCTCAAATCCCTGGCGCAGCCAACATTGATTAACACAATCACCTTCACGGGTCTGCTGACGGGAACCAACCCGGGCATTAACCAGATCGTGGTCGAAATGTATCGAGTCTTTCCGGCGGATTCCGACACAGGTCGCACCTCAGGACCGCCCACATTCTCAACGGCGCTGGTCCCAACCCGGGTCAATTCGCCTTCGGATGTCGCATTCGCCTCACGTGACAGCACGGTTTCCGGTGATCTGACTTTTACGACCTTGCGGGAAAAAGGCAGAGCCGAGTCGACTCTGCCTTTTGTGTTTTCACCGCTTCAAGGCAAATGGGCGGGCAAGAGAAATCCAGCCTGCCTTTTCCGTCGCAGACATGGCGCCGATCTGGCGGATGATCACTCAGGGCATCGACATCTCCGGGGTGTGGTGGATGCTGGGGCGCCTGTAATGACTTCTCCTGTAGTATCGAACGAGTCTTTTGACAAGGGTTCGCGGATTG
>DASRZY010000134.1:0-2822 GCA_035685905.1 Syntrophales bacterium | reverse complement strand
CTGTACGAGAAAAAGGATTTCCTCGGTACGGAGCTCACCATCGCCGACAAGAAGCGCCTCGAGGTCTCCATGGCCCTGGCCACGCAGCCCAGGGTGCTGATGCTCGACGAGTCCATGGCGGGGCTCACGGTCGTGGAGCTGCGGCAGATCATCGAGCTCATCAAGAGGATCCGCCAGGGCGGGATGACCCTGGTGGTCGTCGAGCACGTGATGGAAGCCGTCATGGAGATCTCGGACCGGGTCATCGTGCTCAACTCCGGCAAGAAAATCATGGAAGGGACGCCGAAGGAAGTGGTTTGCCATCCGGAAGTCATCCAGGCCTATTTGGGGGACAAGTACCGTGCTGTCAGTCAATAACATATCCGTGGGTTACAAGGGCCTCCTGGCCATCCAGGGCGCATCGTTCACGATCAACAAGGGTGAGATCGTCAGCCTCGTCGGCTCCAACGGTTCGGGCAAATCGACGATCGTCAAAACGATCGCCGGTCTTCTCCATCCGCAGAGCGGGGAGATCGTCTTCGAGGGCGCTGCGATCCACCAGACGCCCCCCTACGATATCGTCAAGAAAAGGATCTCCATGATCCCCGAGGGCCGGAAGCTTTTCGGTCGCCTCTCCGTTCTGGACAACCTCCTGCTGGGCGCCTATGCCATCGACTCCAAGGACGAAATACAGAAGAACCTGGAAACGGTCTTCGGCCTTTTCCCCATCCTGAAGGAGAGACAAGGGCAGCGCGCCGACACCTTCAGCGGCGGCGAGCAGCAGCAGCTGGCCATTGCGCGTGGCCTCATGTCCAACCCTTCGTTGCTGATGTTCGATGAGCCCTCCCTGGGCCTGAGCCCCAAACTCGTCGGCGAGGTCTTCAAGGTCATCAAGACGATCAGCGAGAAAGGCGTGACGGTTCTGCTGGTCGAGCAGAACGTCTACGAGGCGCTCGATATCTCGCACCGTGCCTACGTCCTGCAGACCGGGCGAATCATGATGGAAGGCAAGGGGCAGGATCTCCTGAAAAGCGACCTCGTGCGGCAGGCATTCCTCGGCATGTAGACCGTATCTCTTTCTGTGCCTTCCTTTGGCCCTGTCCAGGGATGGTGACAGAATCAATAATCTGGTAAAATCCTCCTTAGCCCTCCTGCAGCAGCTTCGCTGCAGTAATTGGTTGACTGGGTAATTGGTTAATTGGCGGAGAACATACGGCTGATTCCACTCTTCCCCTTGTCAACCAGTTAACAAATCACCCGGTTACTGCTGCGTAGCAGCTGGAGGGGGGATTCAGGGGGGATTTTCTCCATGATTTTCTGACTGCATCACGGGAGGCGGCCATGCGCATCATCATGAGATACGGAAAAGAAGGTCTTCCGCTCGATCTCCCCGACGATCTCGATGTGACCCTCATCCGGAAAAAGGCCATGCCGGTCCTGGAGAACCCCCGGGAGTCCGTCAAGAAAGCCTTTTCGGCCCCCGTAGCGTGCAAGCCGCTGCGCGAGGAAGCGAAGGGCTGCCGAAGCGCCTGCATCCTCATCTGCGACATCACCCGCCCCGTACCCAATGGTCTTGTCCTGCCCCCGCTTGTCATGGAGCTGATCGATGCGGGCATCGCACCTGGCTCGATCACCGTCCTCGTTGCCACGGGCCTTCACCGGCCCAACGAGGGGGAGGAGCTTCGTGAGATCGTGGGCGACGACTGGGTCCTGGATACCGTCAGGGTAGCCAATCACTTCGCCCGAAACGAAGAAGACCATGTCTTCCTGGCAAACACGGCGGAGGGCATCGAGGTGGGCATTGATCGCCGGTTCGTCGAGGCCGATCTGCGCATCGCCGTCGGGCTGGTAGAGCCGCATTTCATGGCAGGCTACTCGGGGGGGAGGAAAATCGTCGCTCCCGGCGTGGCCCACGAGAAAACCATCCGGACATTTCACTCCGCCCGGGTGCTGGAGCACTGCAACGCCGTGAACTGCGTTCTCGATGGTAATCCGTTGCACGGGGCCCAGCTCGAGATTGTCAGGATGATCGGGAAATGCTTCGCCGTGAACACCGTGATCGACGAGGAGAGAAGGCTGTCCTTCGTGAATTTCGGCGAGATCGAGGCAAGCCACCTCGCGGCTGTTGACTTCGTCCGGCCCTATGCGGAAGTCCCGATGAAAAAGAGGTTCCGGACCGTCGTCACCAGCTCGGCGGGCTATCCCCTCGACAAGACCTACTACCAGACGGTGAAGGGCATGGTGGGAGCCCTGGAGATCCTCGAGCCGGGAGGAACGCTCGTCACCGTGTCGAAATGCTCCGAGGGGGTCGGCTCGAAGGAATATGCCGAAGCGCAGCGCAGCCTGATCCGTCTGGGACCGGAGAACTTCCTGCAGGAGATACTTCCCAAGCGCTATGCCGCAATCGACGAGTGGCAGGCGGAGATGCAGGTCAAGGCCATGAAGAAGGGAAGTGTCTGCCTCTTCAGCGAGGGCCTCTCCAAAGAACAGCAATCCCTCACCGGCGTTCCCGTGATCGCCTCGCCGGCTGCGGCCGTCATGGAGAGCGTGAAGGCCTCGGGCGATCACCGCGTGGCCGTCATCCCCGAGGGGCCCTACGTGATCCCTCTCTACGTGCCCGATCCCGACTGAATACAAAAGAACCGGCAACATCATAAAGCCCCGAACTTCACTGAAGCCGGGGCTTTTCGCTGCTGCGGATACTTTCCATTTTGGCCTCAGGATGACGCAGGGATTAACGGGTTCACCTACAAGCCTTCACGATGTGATAAGTCGTGAAACGAGCGATTACCGATAGAAATGAATAATATCGGTTCGCATCCTGTTTCTTTTCTACGCAGATA
>DASRZY010000133.1:0-3583 GCA_035685905.1 Syntrophales bacterium | reverse complement strand
TAGCCGTCATGTTTTTCGAGGGGCCTTGCGTTGTCGAGGCTTGTCCCGTAATCGATGAGCTTCTCGGAGTAGCTCTGCCCGGTCACGGCAAAGAGTTTCTTCAAGATCTCGAGAGTGATGTCCCGGTCCTGTTCCATGTCCCTTTCAATCCTCTGCAATATCTTCATGGCCTGCATCCGGCCGCCTGTCCGACTAATCACAAAATGCCGGCAAATGCAACAAGGCGGATGGGTTGCAGAAACCCTGCGGAAAGGCTTACGACTTTCGTCGGTTCTATGGTAGCATTTTACCAGCAAGGGCAGGAGGTCAGGGCCATGCCAAGGGAGAGACTCGTGATCATCGGCGGCGATGCGGCGGGGATGAGCGCCGCGGCCCAGGCGAAGAGGCTCAAAAAGGACCTGGAGATCATCGCTTTTGAGAGGGGGCCACACACCTCCTACTCGGCCTGAAGCATCCCCTATTACGTCGGCAAGGTTGTCGACGATCTCGAAACGCTCGTGGCGGTAACCCCCGAGAAGCTGCGCAAGGACTACGGGATCGACGCTCGGACTCTGCACGAGGTCCGTGACATCGACCTGAAGAGCCGGCGAGTCCTCGTGCTCTCGCGAGCCGAAACCCGTGAATGGTGGGAGCCGTTTGATCATCTGCTGATCGCCACGGGCGCCTTGCCGTTCTGCCCGGATGTGCCGGGAGCCGGAAGCCCGGGCATTTACGGAGTTCACTCGTTGCAGAGCGGCGTCGTCGTCAGGAGGGTGATCGATAACGAAAAACCGAAGAAGGCCGTGGTCATCGGCGGAGGCTACATCGGTCTCGAGATGGCCGAGGGGCTCATCCTCAGGGGGCTCGACGTCACCCTCGTCGAGCGGGCAAGCCAGGTCATGGGCAGGCTGGATCCCGACATGGGCGCCATCGTTTCCGATGCCCTGAGCAAGGTGGGCGTGAAGCTTTTCAGGGAGGAATCGCTGACGGCCTTCGATGTGTCCGGCGGACGCCTTCGTGCTGTCGTTACGGATCGAAGGACATTGCCCGCCGACATTGTGATCCTCGGCTTGGGCGTGAGGCCCAACACGGATCTTGCCGCGGAGGCCGGGATCCCTCTTGGTGTGCGCGGCGCTATAAAAGTCAACGACAGGATGCAGACGGCCGTGGAAGGCATCTGGGCGGCAGGCGATTGCGCGGAATCCTTCCATCTCGTAAGCCGAAGGCCTGTCCACATCGCCCTGGGGACGATCGCCAACAAGCAGGGCCGCGTTGCCGGGATCAATCTCGGAGGGGGGTATGCGACGTTCCCGGGGGTCGTGGGCACGGCCGTGAGCAAGATCTGCGAGTGGGAGGTGGCCCGAACGGGCCTCCAGGAACGCGAGATCAGGGCCCTCGGCCTGGAATACGTGACGAGCCGCATCGAGAGCACGACCCGTGCGAGCTATTACCCCAACGCGGGGCCCATCACGGTGAAAGCGCTGGCCGAGAAAGGCTCCGGCCGGCTCCTGGGAGGGCAGATCGTGGGCATCGAAGGGGCGGCCAAGCGGATCGACATCTTCGCCACAGCCCTTCACGCCGGGTTTACCGTCGGGGAGATGATCAATCTCGATCTCAGTTATGCCCCTCCTTTCTCCCACGTGTGGGATCCCGTACAGATTGCAGCGCGCCAGGCAGACCGGGCCGTGAAGGACGCTTCCTGAAAAAACGCAGATCAGGCGAAAACCCCGGGCGATCGAGTCTCCCGGGGTTTTTTATTGCCCCGCGCGCAGTGCATGAAAAAAGCCTTGACAGAATCCACATGTTCAGATAAATCTGATTGCACTGATTAATCAGATTAACTCCACCGACTGCGAGGTGATCGACAAATGACGAGAAAGAAGAAGGACGAAGCCTGCTGTTTCGCATCGGAAAAATTAGCGAGCCGTTGCCGTATGGAGTCCCTCATCGGCATCGATGAGCGGGGGCAGATGGTCCTGCCCAAGGAGCTCCGCGACCGGGCGAAGATCGGAACGGGGGACAAGCTTGCCCTGATCAGCTGGGAGAAAGACGGGGAAATCTGCTGCTTCACCCTCGTCAAGGCGGATTTCCTGGCCGACAAGATGAAGGGCTTCCTCGAACCCGTCATGATGACCCGCTGAGAAACCGGAGACTGACAGGGAAGGGAAGGACATCAAGAAGTTCGCGAAAAAATACGGGAACCACGGCGCGCCTGCTCGGGGAATTCCTGGAGGGGTTCGAGCAAAGGAGATGAACGATCTCGTACTATATCCGGCCGTGGCCTCGCAATGGGACAGCCTGCAGAAAGAGGATCTTCTCCGAGGCGGTCAGGCGAAAACCATTTTCCGTGGAAATGACAAAATGAGGATGAAACGATGAGCAGCCAAGCTTGCCCCGGCGGGACATTCCCTGTGATCAACACCGTCTGCTGCCCGGCCGAGCAACCCGAATTGAAGAGGCCGCGTTTGAGTCAGAGTTTCGTTGTCGGAACCGTTGAAACTCCCGTGGGCTCCGTGCCGCAAATTGAATCAATCCTTCAATGGGTTGACCACTGGGGCACTATCAAAGCGCGGTTCGGCGTCGGCCGGATGGAGTACGCCGTCGATCCAGGCCTTTATGCCCTGGGAAATCCGGAGAGCGACTCTCTCGTTTTTGTGTCCGCAAATTACAAAATGAGCTTTGACGAATTACGCCGATCCCTGCCCGGCAGGGATGCTTGGATCCTGGTGCTCGATACGGACGGGATCAACGTCTGGTGCGCTGCCGGTAAAGGGACGTTCGGCACGGACGAACTCGTCGGGAGAATCGAGGCGACCGGGTTGAAAGACGTGGTCAGCCATCGGAGATTGATCGTGCCCCAGTTGGCGGGGCCGGGCGTGTCGGCCCACCAGGTCAAAAAACGATCGGGGTTCACCGTCCACTACGGTCCGATCAGGGCGCAGGATCTTCCCGCTTATCTGGAATCAGGTCTCAAGGCCAAGCCGGAAATGCGCCGGAAGACCTTTACGTTGAAGGAACGCGTGGTTCTGATTCCGGTGGAACTTGTCGAGGCCTTGAAACCGGCCCTTCTGATCGTGCCTGTCCTGTTCCTGCTTGGCGGCCTGGGCGGGCAGGAGGGGTTCTGGCCGGGCGCCCACCACGACGGACTCTTTGCAGTTAGCGCTTTCTTGAGTGCCCTCGTTGCAGGTGCGGTGTTGAATCCCATTCTTCTTCCCTGTCTGCCCGGGAAGGCGTTTGCCACCAAGGGCTTCTTCATCGGCACGCTGACGGCCTTCCTCGTCCTGTCCCTTCGGGACTTCGACTGGCACGTGGGACGGGGCGCAATGGAGGCGGCTTCGTGGCTGCTGATGATTCCCGCCCTCACGGCGTATCTGGCGATGAACTTTACGGGGTGTTCCACGTTCACATCCCTTTCCGGAGTGAGAAAAGAGATGCGCTGGGCCCTGCCCCTTGAGATTGGAATGGCCGGTTGCGGGTTCCTGGCCTGGATCACATCGCGCGTTTTTATGTAGGAGACATCATGAGAGACTTCGTTTACCTCGAGAATGTCGTGACCCTGAAACTCGATGAAGAAAAATGCACCGGCTGCGGAATGTGCCTCGAA
>DASRZY010000132.1:0-4631 GCA_035685905.1 Syntrophales bacterium | reverse complement strand
AGGGGCTGGTTCGAAAAGGAGGCAGGCAGGGAAGAGAAGGAGCGCCTGTTCGCCTACCTGGGGTCGAAGGTCAGGCCGGAGCGCGTCCACGAGGCAATGATCCGCCTCGTCATGATGTCCGTCGCCCGGACATCCGTCATCCCCATGCAGGATGTGCTGGGCCTGGGCAATGAGGCCCGGATGAACGTGCCGGGAGGCAAGGGGAGCTACTGGCGCTGGCGCCTGCTGCCGGGCCAGCTCAACAGGCGACTCGAGCAGTGGCTGCTGGAGATGACGAAGACCTACGGGAGATGACAGGCTGCAGGCTACAGGCAACAGGCCACAGGCTTCAGGATAAAGAAATCAGAGATCCACTGCTACCTGCAGCCTGTAGCCTTCGCTTGCATTGAGCGTCGTCCTGACAAAAATAATCGGACAACGAAGAAGGGATCATGTTCGGTAATCGAGTTACGCTGTTCAAACTGCTGGGCTTCGAGGTCAGGCTCGATTCGAGCTGGATCATCCTGGCGGTCCTCATCACCTGGTCGCTGGCCAAAGGTGTCTTTCCCGCCTACTTCGAGGACATGCCCACGGCGAATTACTGGGCCATGGGCGCGGCCGGCGCCCTGGGGCTTTTTCTTTCGATCATCTTTCACGAACTCAGCCACTCACTGGTGGCCAGGCGCTTCGGCATCCCCATGAAGGGGATCACCCTTTTCATCTTTGGCGGAGTGGCCGAAATGAGCGAAGAGCCGCCCAGCGCGAAGGCCGAATTCCTCACGGCCGTCATCGGACCCGTCTCCAGCGTGCTCATCGGAGCCTTCTTTTACGGCATCAGTCAGGTAGGAGAATCGTCCGGATGGCCCATGGCCGTCAACGGCGTCCTGTTCTACCTCGTCTGGGTCAATTTCATCCTGGCCCTGTTCAATCTCCTGCCTGCCTTTCCACTGGACGGGGGCAGGGTGCTGCGATCCGCCCTGTGGAGCTGGAAGAAAGACCTTCGCTGGGCAACGATGATTTCCTCCCGGATCGGCTCGGCCTTCGGGGTGCTATTTATCGCATGGGGCCTCTGGGAGATTATCCAGGGGAACTTCATCGGGGGGCTATGGCAGGCCATGATCGGTCTTTTTCTGCGAGGGGCCGCCCAGTCATCCTACCGTCTCGTTGTCACGCGCGACGTCCTGTCGGGGCTCAACGTCGGTCGCTTCATGGCGACCGATCCCGTCTCCGTACCTCCCGGCATAACCCTGCAGGCTTTCGTGGAGGACTACCTTTACCGCTACCACCACCAGATCTACCCTGTCGTGAAGGACGGGGAACTGGCGGGCTGCGTCACGGCCAGAAGGCTCAAGGATGTCCCCAGGGACGAATGGCCTCATCGGCTCGTCGGGGACGTGGCCGCAAGCTGCGCAGAAGCGACCGTCGTCGGTCCAGACATGGATGCCATGGCTGCACTTGACATCATGAACCGGACGGGTATCAGCCGTCTCATGGTGGTCGAGAACGGACGCCTCGTGGGTATTGTCACCCTGAAAGACCTGAGTGAGATATTGGCGCTGAGGATGGAAATGGAAGGGACCAAACAGTGACCAGTGGCCAGTGGCTAGTGGTCAGTGACCGTTGGGAGAAGGGACCAGGGACCAGGGGGTAGGGACGAGGGTTGCTACAAGGGACAAATCCCCCTCTTTCCCCCTTTTTCAAAGGGGGATAAAGGGGGATTTTATTTGGCCCGAATACCTGTTGTTACCGGCTCACAAAGGCTTTCCAGCCTGCCAGGATTGATCCGGGGTCGAAGTCGAAGGCGCCGGAAAGCTCGGCTACAGGGGTAAAGCCGCAGTCGCTGCAGCGGACCGTCCCGCGGCTTCGGACATAGCAGCCCCGGGTGATCGATCCGTCGGGGTCCACATTGACAAGAAGACGGTCATGGCATCTCCATCCGTTTGAGATCATCCTCTCGAGTGCCCGCCTCGAGTTGACGATCGGATATCCCCTCTCCTTGAGCCGCACCACGCTTTGGATGGCCTCTCTTCGTTCGTCAGGCTCGAGTGCGAGGGCTTTCTCCCCCTGCCCATACGGGTAAAAGAGCTGCACCGTTACTCCTCGCACCATCGGCCGCTGTCTCAGCTCATCGAGAAGCGGCTCCAACTCCCGCCAGTTCTCCCGGTTCATCGTGAAATGAACGAGCAGCTTCCCATGTGACGATCTGTCGAGATTTTCCCAGGCACGATCGAAAGAGCCGCTCCGCAGACGGTCGTGGATTTCTTTTGTCCCGTCGAGGCTCACCCAGAGGACATCGACGGGCGCGTCGAGGGGCAGAGTTCCGTTTGTGGTTGCGGCCGTGCAGAGAAAGCGCTCCCGCGCATAGCGTGCGAGGTCGCTGAAGGTCCTCGTCCCATCGCACCACATCAGGGGCTCCCCTCCCTCGAAGACGACGATCCGGCAGCCGTTGCGATGAAGCGCATCGAGTGCAGCCGTGGCGTCCTCCCAGCGGATCTGGGCCCGGGAGGCATCCTCCCTTCGATGGTAGGGGCAGGGTGCGCATTGCAGGTTGCAGCGGTAGGTGAGCTTGAAGCTGGCCAGCAGCGGCAGATCGCGCCGAAGGATTTTTCGCCGGAAGAAGAAACCGGCAAGACCCAGGAGCCTTGCCGGCGATGTACGGGGCTGAGCGACGTGACGGCTGCTCATGAGATGCATTTCCTCAGGCAAAGGCCAGGGCCATGATCGCCGCTGCGGCCGTGATGATCAGGGAGATCACAAAGGCCGTGCGGATGACCTGGCTCTCGATACCGAGGGCATCGATGGTGGCCGCCGCGTTCTGAAGCTTGGCCGGCGAAATGACGCTAGCGAGCCCGCCGCCGATGCCCGTTGCGGCCGTCACGATGAGGGCATCCACGTTGAGAAGCTTCGAGGTCAGGATGTGGTACTTCGTGAACATGGCGATCGTGGAGGCCTCGCTCCCGCTGACAAAACCGCCGAACAGGCCCAGGAAGGCGCTGATGAAGGGATACATGGCGCCAAAGGCCGCGGCAGATCCCTGGGCGAGAACCCATATCATGTTGGTCGCCGGCTCCAGGAGTTTCCACACATTTCCGGTGAGCTGGAAACCGGAATTGTTCATGACAAAAGCGATGGCAAAGAAGATGGCTGCAGAAAGGGCGGGACGGGGCGCCCGCTTCAGCCATTTCCGGAGAGTGTTCCCGACGCACGCCGCGCTGGGTCGGAGGAATACGGCAGAGAGCACCGTGCTGACGAGAACCCACGTGTAAGCGTTCCACAGCATGCGGGTCCGGATCGTCTGTCCCTGGATCACCGAGACGCCCATGTCGATCTGCTTGAAGAGGACATCAAACCAGGGCGGATAAAAGTTGATGGCGAAAGAGGCCGCAATCAGGATGATCCAAGGGGAGAGCGCCGTGACGAGCGACATCTGCTTCTCGACCACAAGATCCTCTGCCGTCAGGTGGGAGCGGTCGATGATCGGCATGCCCCGGAGCTTCAGGTAGAGCAGCATGACCATCATTGTGCAGAAGCCGCCGATCACTCCCGTCAGGACGACCCCGATCCCGATGTGGGCAACGACCACGGCGGTCCCGCCGTTGGTGAGCCCGGCAAGCACGCAGGGGATGAATCCCTCCTTCATCTGGCGGACGCCGCCGACGATGTAGAGCATGCCGAACCCGATGAGGACGGAGATCACGGGGAGAAACTTCGCGAAGATCTGGGCGGACAGCGCCAGGGACGTTCCCGTGAGATCCGAGTAGACGACAAGCGGCGCCCCGAGAAGGGCAAAGGTGCACAGGGCGTCGAACCCCAGGGCGGGCAGCGCCACGGCCACGAACGTCGAATAGCCGAGCGCCACGAGGATCGGGGGGAGGATCGAAACGGGGGTGGCGCCCACGGCGACCAGGAGCGTGCCTGCCCCCACGTTGATCATCATGATCTGCACGGAGCGGTCCGTCGATGCAAAGGTCTTGACGAAAACGGCGATCCTCCGGATCGCCCCCGTGGATTCCATGAAGGTAATCTGGAGGATCGAGGTCACGACCATGAGCGACACGGGGAAAGAGGCGATGACGCCCGCGAGTGAAGACCTCAGGCCCATTTCCACCGGCGTGTTGAAGCAGACGATGGCGATGGCCAGGGTCGCGAGCCAGCCGATGACGCCGCTCGTGTCGGCGGCGAAACGCCGGTTCACCATGAGAAAGACGATCAGGACGATGGGAAGCAGCGTCAAAGCGACGGAGAGGGCCATGGATCCTCCAGGTTGGCGTCGATTTCGGCGAACTATATCGGAACTTGCCGGAAGCTGCAAATCATTTTCAGGATGATTTTGTGGCGGAAACATGCCCACTTACGGCCCGATAATCTTTGTTGTTCTTCCCGATTTTGTTTTGTTACCATAATCATGTGGATCAGGAATTCCGTTTCCTCGAATCTCCAGTCACAAAAGGAGGACAGTCATGGAAGAAAAAATGATATCAGGCGTAATGACCCGGCGTGATTTCGTGAAGGCATCCCTCATGGGGACTGCCGCCCTGGCCTTTTCCTCCGTAGGGCTTCCTTCGGAGGCTGCGGCTCAGGCAACAGGTCCCTTTGTCCTGCCGCCCCTTCCTTACGCGGAAGATGCCCTGGCTCCGGTCATCTCGGCCCGT
>DASRZY010000131.1:0-11207 GCA_035685905.1 Syntrophales bacterium | reverse complement strand
GTCTATTCCTGTGACATCGAGGGGATCTACTTCTCGTCGGGAGTGGAATTTCAACGCTATATCTTCAAATTCTACTTTCTCAAACCGGATCGGTTCCGGATGGAATTCAGCCAACCGTACGGCGGGGTCACCATTTTCTATACCGACGGGGAAAAGGACTTCATATCGCGTCCATTCCAGACCTTCCCTTCCGTCCTTTACCGTCTTTCCGCAGACAACCCTCTTTTTAAATCCCCCGCAGGCCAGAAATTGAGCCAGCTCCACCTGAAATACTTTCTTGACTTTCTCAAGCGCAATGCCCGGGAGCTGCCGCAGGACAACAGTGATATCCGCACCGACGAGGAGACCGTTTCTTTCTGGCTTGACGCCAGGGACTATCTCACCGGCAAGGTGCCCGAGCGATACCGGATATTTATTTATAAGAAATTTTGGCTCCCTGCCCGCTTTGAGCGCTACGACACGGAGGGTCATCTTCTGGAATACACGTTATTCAAGAATTACCAGATCGATCCTTTCTTCGACCGGGCGTTCTTCGAGTCGGGATACATAGCCCCGGAGTTGCAACCTCTGCGGCCCTGACAGGATGACATAGAAGGCGGCGGAGAATGGATAAACACCATAAAGGATGGAGGTGCTGATTATGGCAGACAAGGTTATCATCTACGGGAAGGGCGGCTGACCCTACACCGACAGGGCCAGGTCGGCCTATGGCGCGGGGGCTGAGTATTGCGATGTGAAAAAAGACGCCTCGAAGCTCCAGGAGATGCTTGCGCTCTGCGGCGGCAGACGAGCCGTCCCCGTCATCGTCGAGGCAGGGAAGGTTACCGTCGGGTATGGCGGGACGTGAGACGTTTAGTCGCCCTGCAGTCTGCAGGGCTCAGCCTCAAGCTGCAAGGTTCAAGCCTCAAGGCTGGATAAAATCTTTTCCAGGGATTGGAGCCTTGTGGCTCGTGGCTTATCCTTTGATGCACCCGATGGCGCGGAGTTTGGCTACTTTCCTCGACAGACCCGCCCCGTGGACGACGTTGACGACCTCGTCGATGTCCTTGTACGCCTCGGGCATCTCTTCGGCCAGGGTGCCCTTGGCGGCAGCCATCACGAGGACCCCGCGGTCCTCCATTTCCCGGCTGATTGACCGGCCCCTGCTCGCCTTCATGGCGGCAGCACGGCTCATGACCCGGCCCGCCCCGTGGCAGGTGCTCCCGAAGGTTTCCTCCATGGCTTTCTGCGTCCCCACAAGCACGTACGACCCCGTACCCATGTCGCCGGGGATCAGCACGGGCTGTCCGGTTTTGCGGTATTTATCCGGAAGAGCCGGGTGCCCGGGAGGGAAGGCGCGCGTAGCCCCCTTTCGGTGAACACAGAGCAACATCTTTTTTCCATCGACGACGTGCTCCTCGATCTTGGCGATATTGTGGCAGACATCGTAGACAAGGCGCATGCCGAGGGCGCGCGGGCTCATCCCGAGGGCCCGTTCGAGGGCCTCGCCCGTCCAGTGCATGAGCATCTGCCGGTTGGTCCAGGCATAGTTTGCAGCGCAGGCCATGGCCGAGAGGTACTGCTGCCCCTCGGGCGACTGGATGTAGGCACAGGCAAGCTGCCGGTCGGGGAGATTGAGGCCCAGCTTGTCGACATGTTTCACCAGCTTTGCCAGGTAGTCGTCGCAGACCTGGTGCCCGAGACCCCGGGAGCCGCTGTGGATCATAACGGCCACCTGGCCCTCCTCAATCCCCAAAACGGCGGCAACGTCCCTGTCGAAGATCTTCTCGACAACCTCCACCTCGAGGAAATGATTTCCGGACCCCAGGGTTCCAACCTGGTCCTTTCCCCGCTCGAGGGCCCGTTCGCTCACGGCCTCCGGGTCGGCCCCGGGGAGGCAGCCCCCGTCTTCCATGGACTCCAGATCGCCCTGGGAGCCGTAGCCGTTTTTTACAGCCCACCGGGCGCCCTCGACGAGGACCCGTTTCTCTTCGTTGCGGGGAAGTTTCAGGGCCCCCTTCGAGCCCACGCCCGAAGGCACGTGTTGGAAGAGGGTGTTGACGACCTTCGCCAGATGGGGGCGGATCTCCTCCTGGCCAAGGTTTGTCATCATGAGGCGGCAGCCGCAGTTGATATCGTAGCCCACCCCCCCTGGCGAGACGATCCCTCCGTTCATGTCAAAAGCGGCCACCCCGCCGATGGGGAATCCGTAGCCCCAGTGCATGTCGGGCATGGCAAGCGAGCATTTCACGATCCCCGGCAGCTGCGCCACGTTGGCAACCTGCTTCGGGCTTTCGTCCTGTCCCATGGCCTTCATGAGCCTTCCGCTGGAATAGATGATGCCGGGAACGCGCATGGCGCCCTCCCGAGGCACTTCCCACCGGTACTCGTCAATCCTGCGCAGCTTGAAATCAGACATCGAAAATCACCCTTGCCGTCCAGCCGGCAGGTGTCTGACGCACCTGGGCCTGGTGATAGGTCACAGCTTTGATTTCTTTGCAGATTTCGTGTTTTTGTACATCGAATGGCTCGCCCCGGGCCTCCGCCTCGAGACCTTTTTCGCTGATCCGAAGGACACGGAGTTCCTTCAAGAGCCAGCGCTCGCCATTATACAGGTAGAGGACTTCCCGGAGAAAGTTGACAAGAAGGTCCTCCCGGCCGTCTCCTTCCACGGAGACCCGGCGGGTCTCGCGAGTTTCGACTCGAGCAAGGTCGGTTATGATATCGAAGACGGCAAGTGCGGCGTTTGCAAAGAGAGAGGCTTCGCTTGGGCCTATGATGACAAGCCCGAGATCTGCCGTGTGATCGAAGGTATGATAAGGTTTCACAATAATCATTCTAAGGATACCCGACCACGCCTGTCAATGTCCGTGTCGGCTGTGAGTTGCACTTTTTACGGGAAAAGTCTCCTCTCGCCATTTTTGTCGAGTTGGCCGCATTTCTTCAGCTTTCCTGCACTCATCGAGGGTTT
Source organism: Syntrophales bacterium (assembly GCA_035685905.1). Classification (GTDB taxonomy): domain Bacteria; phylum Desulfobacterota; class Syntrophia; order Syntrophales; family UBA2192; genus UBA2192. The sequence goes on along the minus strand of DASRZY010000131.1, from coordinate 8,257 downwards.
TCGCCCTCGGCGGGCTCGTTTTTTTTCGACAATTGTTGCCGATCGGAAAGTCACGGTTCCACCCTTTTCCCGTGCCATTGTCGTAAAATATCACATAATATCATGCTGTTATGAAATCGTGCCCGGGTTGGCACGGCAGGTGCAATACAGAGAGTCAACTCGTTGACAGCACGAGTGAAATAGGAAACCGAAGAAGCTTAGAAGTAACCCAGAAAACTAACGATCTCCTCCAGGGAGGCGACTCGACAACGGGTCGTCTCCCTCCCCCCCTCTGAAAAGAACCCCGTTGAAAAACGGGGTCTTTTTTTATCCCGAACCGAATGTTACAGTCCCCACCGAGGCCAAATCAGAGTCCTTGCACCCTTGCCCTGATCTCAGCCGGGGCTCTTCAAATCGTGGTGACCTTCAGGCGTTCGAGGATGGTCCGGATGATGACCTCCTTGTGTTTGAGGGACCGGCGGAATTCCCGGTCATCGGTGTTGGCGATCTCGACGCGAAGGTCATGGTAATATCGCTCGATAAAGGAGAGAAGCTCTTTCTCCTCTTCAGGCGTCAGTTCCAGAGTTCCCATATTCCGTACCTCCTTTCTCGGCGCACGTTTTTGCCCTCAGGCCCCCTGTTTCTTTACCTGTTCCTTGGTCGCTCCGATGGGCCAGACGGGGAAGATCTCGAACATCAGGAGATTGATCCAGGCTGCACGGCAGGCAATGAGCCCTACCGCATCGCAGTCGACGACGTAGATGGTCCGGCAGCCCTGGAGATCAAAGTATTCCGAGATCACCCGCACCTCCTTCGGCCACTCCCAGTTTGCCCGCTTGGTTCTGACTTCCCGTTCGTCTTGCGGATCCCACGTGCAAATCATCATGAACAGCATATGAGCACCTCCCGTTTGGACTTCTCCCCGGCTGGGCCGAGATGGGTGGCTCCTGGAAATGGCACCCGAGCCCAGACCACGGGAAACGTTTGCTGGTGAGTTGACCTCTGGCGACGCTGGTTTAAACGATAGTGCCGGGATTAAAACAACGGGTTACGAAAGTGAGTTTGGACAGGATGGAACGGTAATACCGTATATTTATCTCTACCGCGGAGATTGGGCCAAGTCAATGAAAAAACCGCCGGAGAGCCTGAAAGCCCTGCCGGCGGTCAATGCCGAGCGCGTTGATCTGTTCGGTCAATCTTTGAAGATCTGGTTCAGGCGGCTCTCGTTAAATCCCACGATCACCTCGGCGCCCACGAGGATTACGGGAACGCCCGTCTGACCGGAAATGCGGACCATCTCGTCGTGCCCCTTCTTATCGGTCGACACATCGACCTCCTTGTAGCGGATTTTCTTGTCCCGCAGCCAGGCCTTGGCTCGATGGCACCAGGGACAGGTGGGCATTGTGTAGATGGTGACCTCAGCGGGACGTACCCGGAACTCTTTCTTTTCCTCCGCCTTCGTCCCCTTGTCAGGTGCCTCTCCGTCAACGGCCTGGGCTACGTCCATTTTGCCTTCGGGCGGATTTTCAGAGACATGACTGACACCCTGGTCGTCAACCCAACCATAAAGGGTCGTGGCGTTGGAGCGAGTTGAGGTCGCCGCCATGAACAGGGCAGCGGTGATGATCAGTGCCATGAAAAGAGCAGCTTTTCGCATTCAGGAGGATCTCCTTCGAAAAATAATCCCCGGCAGGGTTTTACGCTGTGCCGGTCCCGGTTCTCTTGTTATCGGACCCATCTACTGATAACCTTAATCCACCCTCCGTTCAAGGGCTATTTTCAGCGACCCTTGCCGCCTGCAGTGAGGGTTTGACAAATGGCCCAACTCAGATTAATAGTAGTGCCCTGCACAGTGGCTCAGGCGCGATGCCACCGAACAGGAAGTGAAATACCTTTTGGATGGAACAGGGATCATGGAAGAAGAGATGAGTTTCGCTGAACTCCTGGAAGCAGCCGATCAGAAACCGGTCCGGCTCAAACCGGGGGAGAGCGTAAATGCTGTGATTGCGAAGATCACGACGGAATGGATCTTTATCGACCTGGGCGGAAAGACCGAGGGCATCGTAGAGAAAAACGAGTTCCTCGACAAAGAGGGACAGTTGACGGTGAAGGAGGGGGATACCGTCAAGGCCTACTTCCTCTCGTCCCGGCATGGCGAGCGGATCTTCACAACGAAAGTCTCCGGCGACGCCGCGTGGCAGTACCTCGAGGAGGCCTGGCAGAGCGGGATCCCCGTTGAGGGCATCGTAGAGAAAGAAGTGAAAGGCGGCCTCGAGGTCCGGATCGCAGGGACGCACCGGGCCTTCTGCCCCTTCTCGCAGGCAGGCCTTGCCCGGGGTGAATCGACGGCGGCCGTCCTGGGTCAAAAGCTTCCCTTCGTCGTGATTGAATACGGCGAGCGGGGCCGGAAGATCATCCTCTCGCGGCGCCGGATTCTCGAAGAGGAAGAACGCAAAAGGAAAGAGGCGATCAAGGGAACGCTTCTCGAGGGGATGAAGGTGACGGGCATCGTCAAGTCCGTCAGGGATTTCGGCGCCTTCGTCGACATCGGCGGCGTCGAGGCCCTGCTCCCCATCTCGGAGATCAGCTGGGGCCGGGTGGAGGATATCCGGGAGCGGTTCGCCGTCGGACAGACCGTTGAAGCGATCATCCTGAACCTGGACTGGGTGAAGGACCGCATCACTCTGAGCATTAAAGAAACCCTTCCCGACCCCTGGGAAAACGTTGAGACACGTTACCCCGAGGGTTCCAGGCACATGGCCACCGTCTCCCGGCTTGCCGACTTCGGGGCCTTCATCACGCTGGAGCCGGGCATCGATGGACTCATCCCCATCTCAAGGCTGTCGAAAGGCAAGAAGATCCGCCACCCGCGGGAGGTCCTCGTCCAGGGCGATCAGATCGAAGTCACCGTGGAGTCCTCCGATCGGGAAAAGCGGCGCCTGTCGCTCTCTCCTGTAGCTCCCGAAGAGGAACGAGAGGACTCTTTCCGCCCTTACCTCCAGAAGGGGACCAAAGGATTCGGGTCCCTGGGGGACATGATCAACAAAAAATCCCCCAAGGGTAAATAAATCCTGAAGGGAATTACGTAACCAAAAACGTGAAGGCGGGTCCGGGGAGTGAATCTGGAAACAATCCTGGGGCACATCAAAGCGCTGATTCTCATCGCGATCCCCTTTCTGCTCCTCTATGCCCTCGCAGTAAAGGAAATGCGCCGCCAGAAGGCCCGAAAAGCAGGCGTCGAGGCGATTAACCGGGAATTGAAATCGCTGCAGGAGCAGATCACCCTTGTCACAACTCCGGACGTCCCCGGGAGAGGCGTTGCAAAGGAGCTCGGCCCTGTCACCGTCGAGGGGTCGGCGGGAACCGGGTTTATCGGCATTGCCGGGAAGAAGGCCCTTATCGTCCTGATGCGCAAGGCCCGAGCCATGGGGGCGGACGGCATCGTCAATTTTCGTCACCAGAGCGGAGCCGTCGAGGCAGGAATGATAAAGCGGCAACCCGGGATTGCGATGTTGGTTGGCACTGCCGTCAAGCTGACCGACTCGCGCATGAACGATCCATCCTTGTGAAAACAGACAATTTCTGGTACATTTCGTGCAGTAAATCACTTCTAATTGAGCCGGCGCGGGCCAATGCACGACGCTAAAGCTCCTCATCATCCCGTTGCCATGATTCTGTGACTCCCGTTCGGCAAAACCCCGCGACATTTTCGAGGGAGAACGAGTCCGATAAACGGAAAATGCAATACTATTCTCGTAGGTTAAAATCATACTGGCGGCGTATTGCAAAACGGGACGGCTCTGTTATCGTAGAAGACTCTCAAAAAGGGAGTCCCTCCCTTCACGCATTCAAAATGAATCCGGGCAGGATTCAGGCGGAAGAGGCAGTGGCTCCAGTACGGCAAGGGGGTAGCCCTTATGGGCCCGATTACAATGTTCTTGCAGGAGACAAGGTGAGAACGACATGAAACATCCTCGATTCAACATCAGTCTTTATGTGCTCGTCCCCATCATTTTCGGCGGCATTGCCCTTTTGTCCGTCATCACGACGCACCAGATCCTGAGGTATACGAGGCTCATCCCCGATCCGGAACTCTACCTTCAGTGGTGGGGTGCGGGCATCGGGGCTTTTGCCTTCTTCTGTGCACTCCTGATCACCTGGCTGCTGCTGAAACCCATGAAGAATTTCATCATGAAGATGCAGACCATCCCCGCTTTGTCGAGACAGACAAAGGGAAAGAATCAGGGCAAGGGCGATGATCTCAAGGAATTCAATGCCGTCTTCGAGCAGGTGACCGATCTTCTGAGCAAGGTGGAAGGCAAGGCGCTCTTCCCGGAATTCATCGGGCAGAGCAAGCGCGTAAGAATCCTTTTCAACCAGATCATGATGATCAAGCCCGAAGACCGCACAATCCTGATCCTGGGCGAGACAGGCACAGGCAAATCGCTCCTGGCGAAGACCTTCCATAATTTTGCTGCGAAAAACGAGCCCTTCGTCATCGTCAACTGCGAGGGAATGACGGAACAGGTCCTCGAGATCGAACTGTTCGGCTACGAAAAGGGATCCTTCACGGGCGCCACGAGCAGAAAGGTCGGCAAACTGGAGGAGGCGGGCTACGGCACGCTTTTCCTGAACCAGGTGAGCGCGCTGCCTCTGAATCTCCAGGCGCGCCTGCTGAGAGTCCTCGAGACGGGGGAGTTCCAGCGAATCGGGAGCAAGGAAAAAACCGCGCTCAACGCCCGGGTCATGGCCGCAACGGATCACGACATCCGGGGCATGATCAAGGAAGGGACCTTCCGGGATGATCTCTACTATCGTCTGAATGTGGTCACCCTCTACGTTCCGCCGTTGAGGGAGCGCAAAGAGGATCTCCCGCTGCTCGTTGACTACTTCATCAAGCTCATCAACCAGGAATTCCGCAAGGATATCCTTGGCGTAACCAGGGAAGTGATGGACCGGTTCGTCGAGTACACCTGGCCAGGCAACGTTGCGGAGCTGGAGAAAATCCTCCTGAGGGCTGCCTCGGTGGCCAAGGAACAGACGCTGATCGAAGGCGATTTCCCCGACTTCATCGCCGAGATCGAAACGGCGAGAAAAGCGGAGTTAACGGACCTCGAGGTTGTCGACGGACATTGGAAGAGGCTGGGAGAGCTCCTCGTTGAGGCACGCCTCCTTGACGAGGCACAGCTCGAGGAGGCACTGGCGGCTCAGCGTTACACGGGCCTGCGGCTCGGGAAACTTCTCGTCCAGCAGGGATTCCTCCGGGATTCGCAGATCGTGGACATTCTCAGCCATCAGCTCAGTATCGAGCGGTATTTGCCGGACAAGTACCCCGTCGACTTGAGCCTCTCCAGGTTCATTCCCATGGATCTCGCCCGCAAGTACCAGGCGGCCCCGCTGAAAAAGACGACCCGCAATCTCGTCGTGGCCATGCCCGATCCCACAAACCGATATGCTCTGGATCTCCTGAGGATGCGCTCGGAAGAGGGTGTCGAGCCTGTTATCTGCACGGAGCGCGAGTTCGACCGGCTCATGGGACTCATCTACGACATGCCCCTCGGCAGTTTCTCTTCGGAGCCCAGACACGAGCCGCCGGTCCAGGAATGGGCTCCCCCGCCGAGGATGGCTGCCACGGCCCGCCCCCAGCCGGCTGCTGCCGCACCCCCGGTGTCAGAAAATGGCGACCCGGCCGACCGGCTGCTCGAAACACTTCTTGCGCAGGCCATCCGTGACGGGGCGACGGACATTCACATCAGCCCGCAGACGAAGAACGTGCGGGTCCGCTTCCGGGTAAACGGCAAGACGCATGATCTGCCCGACCTGCCGAAATCCATGTCCATCCCCGTGATTTCATGGGTCAAGGACATCTCCAACATCGACAGCGGCGTGCGGGGGGTTCCCCAGGAAGGTCGTTTTGTCGAACGGGTAGGCGACCGGGAGATCAGCGTGCTCGTCTCCACGATCCCGAGCATCCACGGTGAAAATCTGATTCTCAATCTGACCGATCTGAGCACCAACTCCCTCGGTCTGGAGCACCTTGGCCTCTCCCCGAAGGAGCTCGACAGCGTTACGGCTGTGCTGGAGAAGCCCCAGGGACTCTTCCTTGTCTCGGGACCGGAAGGAAGCGGCAGGAGCACGACACTCTATGCCATGCTTCAAAAGATGGCCAAACCGGACACGGAAATCTTCACCCTGGAGGACCCCGTCAAATACCCCCTGACCGGCGTGACCCAGATCGAATTCAACCGCAAAGCCGGGGTGACCCTGGCAGGCAGCCTCCGGCTCATCCTGAAACAGGACCCCGATGTTGTCTATCTCAAGGAGATCCGTGACGCCGAGGCGGCGGCGCTCGCCGTCCAGACAGCCCTTACGAACCACCGTTTTCTCAGTACAATCCAGTCTCCTGATGCGGCCGGAGTCATCACCCGTCTCATCGAGATGGGTGTGGAACGCTATCCAGTGGCTTCTGCCCTGTCGGCCTCCATCGCCCAGAGGCTTGTGCGTACAATCTGCCCGGCCTGCCGTGAGCCCTACGAGCCCACGGAGCAGGTGCTCGCGTCCCTGGGCCTCGAGTCAATGGCGGGTGGCCGTTTCTTCCGGGGCGTTGGATGCCCCGCTTGCCAGAACTCGGGATTCAAGGGCTCGACGGCGCTGTTCGAGATCCTGGTGAACGATAACGGAATCCGGGAGATGATCCTGAAAGGGGCTGGCGCCGCTGACATCAGCGCCTACGCAGAGCGGGACGGCAAACTCCGAACCCTGAAGCAGGATGCTGTCAGCAAGGTGCTCCAGGGGGTCATCTGCCTCGATGACGCCATGACGGCGGTAATGGTCTGATCCGCACGGCCTGATCGTGACAAAAAAAAGGCAGGGTCCGCAGACTCTGCCTTTTTTCGTCCCTTCGAGAGATCGCGTTTCAGGAAAGGGTGAGTATCTTTTCGATCTCGTTCATGACTTCAATCGGGGTAACAGGCTTGGCCAGGATCGGGTGCCCGTGAATCTGTCCGAGGCGATCTTCCGCTTCATCCCTCTTGATGGCTGCCGTGACAAAGATGATCGGGATGTCGCGGGTCGCTTCGTCGTCGAGGAGGTACTCTGCGGCCTCTGTACCGTCCATATCGGGCATCATCAAGTCCAGCAGGATCACATCGGGCTTTTCGATCTGGGCATAGTGGACGCCCATCCGTGCGTCGGTGAAGATCGCCACCTCGTACTTGCCTGTTTTTTCGAGGTATTCCTTCATCAGCCTGCATATTTCCTTGTTGTCGTCGATCATTAGCACTTTCGGTCGCTGGTTCATGATTCCTCTCCTTGCTATCGAACCTCGCACGGCTGTCGATCCTCTGAAATTCATATCGCACCCGTTCAAGCATCAGAAAAGATCTTGCAGCAAGCTACAGGGACGTACAAAAAGTACGTTTCCACCGACCAGATTAGCAATATCCGTACCATGCAATTTGAAAAATGGCCGGCCAGCGTGCGGCTGCCTTTTTACAGACGTTCCCTTCCGTTAAAGTTTTATGCCCCCCGTGCCGATGGATGGTTAGACATGCCTGAAAAGGGCAAACTGTCCGAAAGGATGGGGCGCAAAGCCACCGGCCTACGTCCCGCGTAAGCGGGATAGGGTTGCAGGGCTGCCAGGCAAGCCGAACACCCCCGGTACCGGGACCCAGGACCCGGGGGCCGCCTTCGGCGCCCCGCTTGCGAGAACCCCCGTCGCTTCCGACAGAGCTTATTCCGAGCAGACCCGCTGCGACCCCGTATCATTGCTCAGGGACGAATCGTGGAGTGTTTCACGTCAGGAGGGGAGTCATGAAAACCCGTTGCATCGCCGCTGCAGTTATTCTTCTTGCCCTGCTTGCCGGGTCGGCTTCCGCCGCCACAGCCCCGGTTGCACCCTCATTCACAAAACAGTTCGGCTCGACCGGGGTTGATTACGCCAAGGACATCGTCACGGACACCGACGGCAATGTTTACGTGGCAGGCACAACCCATGGCGAAATCAACTCCCCGACGCAGCGCGTCCCAAACGCGAACAAGGGCGGGGCGGATGCCTTCGTGGCCAAGTTCGACTCCCGGGGAGTGCTTCTCTGGGTCACCCAGTTCGGTTCGGCAGCCGATGATTTCGTCGAAGCGATCTCTCTGGACAAAATCGGATCCCTCTATGTCGCGGGCTGGACCAGGGGAAGCTTGCCGGGCAGCGCAGAGCAGTCAGGCACTCCGAACGCAAATGCCGGCGGCGCGGATATTTTCCTGGCAAAGATCAACACCCAATCGG
>DASRZY010000130.1:0-4067 GCA_035685905.1 Syntrophales bacterium | reverse complement strand
CCTGACATTAGCCATAGGTACGCATGCTTTTGCCATGGACGCAACTCAAACAATAGATGCCAATACTTTGAAGGCCGCTTTGGGTGGGACAGGACTTACAATCGATTCTGTCTCGATAGACAACGGCAGTGCAAACCAGTTTGGAACCTATACGGGATTTACGAGCGGACCCGTTACGATCGGAGATGGTGTCGTGATGTCTTCCGGTTTAGTAACACAAACGACTTCGGCATTTCATAGCACCGGCAGCACACCTTCCACGGATACCGGTGCGGCGGGCACTTCGGAGTTCAATGCCTACGGGCCTGGAAAGATCACAAATTTCACCAGTTCCAATGACGTAGCTAAGCTGACAGTCAATTTTACCTTGAGTGCTCCCAGCCAGGTGGGCTTCAATTTTGTCTTCGGGTCGGTCGAATACCCTGTTTTTGTAAACAATTTCACTGACGCCTTCATTGCATTCCTGGACGGCACCCTTCCGGCAAATCAGATTGTCTTCGATGCGTCCAATAACCCTGTCCAGGTGGGCACCAGCTTTTCGAATGCTCTTACCACGGCGGACACCAACACGGCATTCTCAGATCCGCACGGTTTGGTGAAACTGACGACCTTCACGAATACACTGTCAGCCGGAAGTCACACTCTTGTCTTCGAAGTCGGCGATGTAAATGATCATGTTCTTGATAGTGCCGTCTTCATCTCCAACTTCCACGCCGGCGAAGGTACGCCGGGCACCAATCCGGTTCCCGAACCTGTGACGCTGGTTCTCCTCGGGCTTGGTCTCTCAGGTCTTGGGGTGATCAGGCGGAAGAGATGATTTCCGAGTCCAGTTATCAAAGAAGGGGTGCTCCGGCACCCTTTTTTTTTCGGAACTAAGGACATTGTACCTGTCCGGGTATCAGTACGCCCCCGCATCCCTGTCGCACAGGAATCAATTCAGTGTGAATACAGAGAATACCGATTTGAAATCGGGCCCTTTGCTCTCTTGGGGTTGGCTGGAGACTGCAGGGAGGATTCATTCGTCTCCGCAGGTGCAGTAAATACAGTTCAGGAGAAACCTCCGTCAGGGAGGTGTGGGCTTTTGCAGGTTGATTTTGGGCACATGCCACTCAGCAAAATAGAAGCCGTAGTTATCATAAAAAAGGGGAACCTCCCCCCCTCCTTCAAAAAAAGGGAGATTCCCCTGGGGATGGCCCGGGCAGAACCCGGGGCGAGAACGACAATCTCAGATCCGGCCGGCCGGCGGCTTAACGATTTTCTCTTTCGCGTTTATCCTTCCGCGGCGGAAGGATTGACGTATAAACAAGGGCCAGGCCGGTAAGAATGAATAATAGAAAAATCCCCTCCATTGATGCTCCTCCTTCAACCCCCTCCGGGTGGCCGCGACTCTCTCCGGGTAACAGCCTGGCCCTTGTCTGGCAGGGATTGTATCGACCTGCAGGGGCAAAGACAATACGGCGCACGGATGATTTTCTTCTCGGTATCGTTTCTTAGAGAAACTACGACAAAAGTAGTAGCCGGATACGCAGGTTGCGGGCTGTGGATAAAAAAGGAGGGGTTATTTCACGATGAAGGTTACCGAGTCGGCTGTCTTGTTCTCCCCGTCAACGAGGGACAACACATGCCTGCCTCGCTCGGGTTTCCAGAGCAACGGCGTCGAGGAGCCGAGGGCCTGCTCGTCGAGCCGCCACTCGTGTGTGTCTCCGGTGAACTTCCCGACGAAGGAGATCCGCTGCAACTCGGCCGGGATGTCCGGGTCGAGCGTGATGATCGTGGCGGGCTGCGGGTAAACGATCCGGACGATCTCGTGCTGCCTCTCCCGGGTGATCTCGTCATCCGGTTCGGTCCCCGCGATAAACCATTCCTGCCGCCGCGGCTCCAGGTTGCCGAGAAAGCTCACCTGTTTCATCACGACGCCGGGCCGGGGTTTGGGAGCCTTCGAAGAGCTCCGCCGGTGGAGATGGTTCATGACGTCGAGCCATACCGGGGCGGCCCCGGACATGCCGGAGACGTTCCACATGGCCTCGCCGGTGAAGTTTCCCACCCAGACGCCGACGGTGTAGCGCTCCGAGTAGCCCACGCACCAGTTGTCGCGCATGTCCTTGCTCGTGCCCGTCTTGACGGCCGTCCAGAAACGAGTTGCCAGCGGGTTTTCCAGCCCGAAGGTGGCGCTCCGGGCCTCTCGGTCCGAGAGGATGCCCGAGACGATGAAGCTCGCCCGGGCGTCCATGACGGGCGATAGCCCCTGTATCGTCTCACCCGCCTCAATCCTCAGCGCGCCCCACCTGCCGTGATTGGCCAGCACCCGGTATGCGTTCACCAGTTCATAGAGGGTCACATCGGCCGATCCCAGTGCCAGGGAGTACCCGTAGTAGCCTGCTTCCCTGTCGAGGCTTGTCATCCCCAGGGCCCGGAGCCTTTCCACGAAGGCATCGGGGGTTACGAGCATCAGCGTTCGCACAGCGGGGATGTTGAGCGAAGATGACAGTGCTGTCCGCAGGCTCACGGGACCGAGAAACTCCCGGTTGTAGTTCTCGGGGACGTAGAGACCTCCCGCCGTGGGGATCTGTACCGGTGTATCTTCCAGGATGGAGGCCGCCGTGAGAAATTCCCTCTCGATGGCAAGGCCGTAGAGAAAGGGCTTCAGGGTGGAGCCCGCCTGCCGAAGGGCCCGGATGCCGTCGACATGGGGCGCGCTCGAAGCGCTGCCCTGGTTGGCCACATAGGCGAGGATGTCCCCCGTGGCGTTGTCCACGACCAGGACGGCCCCGTCACGAACGTTGCGCTCGCGCAGCAGGCCCAGCTGGTGATTGAGGGCCTCGAGTGAGAAAAGCTGCAGACCCCCGTCGAGCGTGCACTGCGCCTGCTGACCCTCGCCCCGCAGCAGCATCCGGGCCACGTGGGGGGCAAGGGCCGCCCGGGGCCGGATCCGGTAGGGGCGGTTGAGGATTTCCGATGCAAGGCCCGCGATTTCCCCGGGGCTGCTTGCCGAACCCGTCCGCGCGGCGAGCAGGGATGCTTTTCGCACGACGGCATCGACAGACATCCTGGAGGAGGGGATCAGGGATGCCAGGACGAGCGACTCCGTTTCATTGAGGCCCGAGGGGTCCTTGTCGAGCAGCCCCCGGGACGCGGCGGCGATTCCCTGCAGCTCTCCACGGAAGGTGATGAGATTCAGGTAGGCCTCGAGGATCTCCTCCTTGTGCCAGGCCCGCTCCAGGGCCATGGCTGCAGACACCTGGCGAAGCTTCTCCCGCAGGGTTCTCTTTGCGGCACGGGGCGTTGAAGACCCGTCGAGGCGCGAGGCAAGCTGCATGCTGATCGTGCTTGCGCCGCGGGAGCCTCCCGAAACGATATGGCGAAGCGTCGACATGGCGAGGGCACGCCAGTCGACCCCGCCGTGGTCATAGAACCGCCTGTCCTCGGCCGCAAGCACGGCATGGGTGAGGGCAGGGGAGATGTCGGCCAGCCCGATCCAGTCCAGGCGCCGCCCGGTCGGGTCTGTGCGCACTTCATGGATCACGCTGCCGTTCCGATCCAGCAGCAGGGCATCGGAGAGCCGATGCGAGGCCCGCACCGACTCGAAGGACGGCAGCTCCGGCCCCGAGAGATAAAGCCCCGCGGCAAGGGTGCACAGGAAGGCCGCAGCACCGATGAAGACGGCAGCAGCGGCGAACTTGCATCCTTTTATCGATAAATGAACCATGGGTCTGTCCCTGTGATGAAGGATCGAGGATCTAGGTTCGAGGATCGAGGATTTCTATCTGTTTCCTCGGTCCTCGTTCCTCGGACCTCGTACCTCGTACCTGTTTTGTCCCTGGTCCCTTTTGTATTCCACCGGTAATCGGTCACTGGTCACTGACGCTGTCGCGTCACGGATTGACCGACATCTGCGCGTTGGGGATCTCCCCGAACATCTCGGGTGAGTACAGCGCCTCGGCCCGCGTGGGCGGGAGCTGGAACGTCCCTTCGTTGTTGAGCCGCAGCGTGTAGCCTGTCTTCCAGGCGCCCTTGGGCACGTAGCTGTAATAGAACCGGCAGGCTTCGAAGGCCCGCTCGGTGTAGGC
>DASRZY010000129.1:0-4212 GCA_035685905.1 Syntrophales bacterium | reverse complement strand
TGCCATTGCGCTTCTGTCTGTCATTGCCGGGCTGGGCTCAGCCGTAGCAGGGGTCCGGGGGAGGATGAAGGGGAATCCGGCTGCCAACTGGTGGGCCACGTCCGCCCTGATCCTTGCCGTACCGGCCGTCCTGCTCATCCTGTTCGCGTGAACATGTCCGGCAAGGAAATTCACGCCTTCTGCCGATTCACCTTCAGCAGCTTATCCCATTCCTTGTTTGCACCCTTGATGTACATATCGTGGGGGATAAGGGGCTTTTCTAACTCTTCGCGCGTCTTTTCCGAGAGGCGCATGCCTTTCACCACTTCTCTCCCGGCCTTTTCCAGGAGCTTCTTGTATTTCCAGATGAGGGGTTTCAGCATGAGCTGATCCACCTGCAGGATTTCGCCGCCTCCCCGGTAGATCTCGGCGATCACCTCGGAGTGGAAGTTCCGGGCGATCCTCCGGAAGAGCAGGCGCAGGACCTGGAAGTGCTCCTGCTCCGGGAAGCCGCAGTTGGAGATCACGGCGAACTTCTGGACCTTGTCGAAACCCTTGACGTGGCGGTACTGGCCGTTTTCGTCTTTCACGCAATAGGGGTCGGCAAGAGGGACGAGACGTTCCATGAAATTCTTCATGATCCCCGTGACGTTGTCCACGTAGAGGGGTGTGGCGAAGACGACGATGTCGGCCGCCGTGAATTTGCCGCGCAGCTCCGCCATGTCATCCTTGATCGCGCACTCGCCGGGGGTCTTGACCCAGCAGCAAAAGCAGCCTGTGCAGGGTTTGATCTTCCTCTTCGCAAGAAAAATGTTTTCCGTTTCGGCGCCCGCCCCCCGCGCTCCCTTCAGGAACGCCTCCACCATGAAATGCGTGTTGCCCTTCTCCGCCCGGGGGCTGCCGTTGAAGACAGTGATGTTCATCGGGAACTCCTCGTTAAAATTTGCGAGGGGAATCTTTCGCTTTCCCCTCACTTGCCGAAGTATTTTGCGAACAGTTCCTCGGACCGTTTCGCCCCTTCATCGGTCAGCACTACGGACTTCGTCTTGCCCTTGGGATTTCCGATGTAGCCTTTTTCATGAAGGCGATCGGAGACCTCCCAGTCCATCCCCTTCCATGCCCTGAGGTTGAGACCATCCTCGAAGGTCGTGAGGTAGAGCAGGGCCAGCATCATGTCGTCCACTTTGTCCTTGTCGTATTCGATCATGTTCTCACTCGTTATGAAGTTATCCGAAAAAGATTCCCGTCGGGTCGCGGTCCACTTCCCTGAGCAGATCATCGAAATCCGCGCTCGGCGCCAGGAGCCCGTAAAGATGCCACCGGGAATTCCGGTCGGCGCAGTAGAGCGACCATCTCTTGTCCCGGGGGTTGAACCGGAATTGCGCCATTGAAATCTCCACCCACGCCGACGGTTTCTTGAAGGCAGGCCGTTCCTCGAAGAGCGTTACCTGGTTTCCCCTGATTCTGTAATTGAGCCGCACCTGATCTCGGAACTGAGGCGTGATCTTCTGCTCGCAGTACTTCGTCAGTTTCGTCTCGACAAGCCTTCGGGTAAATTCCGGCAGGGGCATCTTCCCGGCCTTTCCTTTGGTCCAGGCAATATATACAGAAGCGTGCCGCGGCACCGATTCAGTACATATCTTTGAGAGCGATCCGCTGTCAAGGTGAGACTTGCCGGATGACTGTGGAGACGACGGGTCAGATGCTGCTGTAGACCACCAGGTAGGTGCAGGGGCCCAGATCGTACAACCCTTTTCGGGTGAAGCCGTGGGGTTCGACGAGCAAGGCCGTCTCCTCGGGGGAGAGCCGGATCGATGCGGGCGGCCCCGGCGGCCCGTCTCGTTTCGTGAACTCGACGATGGCGAAGATACCGCCCTTCTTCAGGAAACGCTTCACCTCGGTGAGCGTTGCATCGTGGCTTTGATTGTCCTTGATGTCGTGGAGGATCGTGGCCATGAGACAGACATCGATGCTTTCCCCCTCGAAGGGCAAACGCTTGCTCATGTCCGCAAGGATGGGCTCGATGTTGACGATCCCCTGCCGTTCGATCTCCGACTTCAGAAACTCGATGCATCCCTCCCAGAGATCGACGGCGTAAACGTGGCCCTCTTTGCCGATGATCTTTGCGATCGGGATGGAATAATCACCCGGGCCGCTTCCCATGTCGACGACGGAAATCCCGGGTTTCAGCGCCAGGGCCCGGAAAAAGAGATCGACATCGATCAGATCGATGCTGCTCGAACCGGCCCCCGGCGGTATTTCGGGGCGGCTGCTGTCCGTCGCGTCCTTCATTTCTCCCTACCGCAATCCCTTGCTGAACAGGTAATAGCCAATCAATGCCAGTGCAACGAGAATGGTCAGCCAGAGCAGGCAGCTTCGCTTGCTGCCGGCCTGGGCCGCGGCAAATTTGCCCTGCAGCAGCGGGTCGCCCTGCACATACAGATCCACCGCATCTTTTGCTTCCTTGAGCCCGATGCCCCGCTCCTGACGGACGATCTTGATCGCCTCGATCTTGCTTCCCTTCTGCAGGGCGGCGATGGCCGCCGACGGCAGCTGCTGAGTGCCGGTTTGCGTTCCGCTGTCATTCATTTACGGGAACCTCCGATTGGACGTTGAGCGATTGCCCTGAAAGTGGCATCCCTTTCTGCCCGCCCTCGTATTCTGTCAACGGCGTGCCTGAAACAAACCGGGCTGCCGATGCGTCGGATGACGCCCCAGCAGCCCGGTCATTGCTTCAGGTTTTCTGATTTAGATCAGTCTCAGCGTCTGCTGGGCGACGTCCGCGGGATAGAGCCGCACTTCCTTTTCTTCCTTCTCCTCCGAGGAGGTGCCGTTGACGCGGTAGGTCTGCCGCAGCTCGAACTCGGCCTGCTTGCCCTTGTTCCACTGCTTGACGGGCCGCAGGTAGCCGACGACGCGCGAGTAGATCTCGGTGGCCGCGTTGCAGTCGGGGCAGGCCTCGATCTCGCCGCGGATGTAGCCGTGGTCCGGGCAGACGCTGAAGGTGGGCGTCAGTGTGAAGTAGGGCATGTGGTAGGTCTCGCAGATCTTGCGCACGAGAACCTTTGCCGCGACGGGCTCTGCGATGCGCTCGCCGATGAAGGTGTGGAACACGGTGCCGCCCGTGTACTTTACCTGGATCTCGTCCTGCAGGTCCAGGGCCTCGAAGATGTCGTCGGTGTAGTTCACCGGCAGCTGCGTCGAGTTGGTGTAGAAGGGCAGATCGCAGTTCTCGCTGGCCGAGATGATGTCGGGGTACTTCTCCTTGTCGATCCGGGCGAGGCTGAAGGAGGTCCCCTCGGCCGGCGTGGCTTCCAGGTTGAAGTTGTTGCCCGTCTCGGCCTGGTACTCGAGGAGCCTGGCGTTCATGAAGTCGAGCACGCGCTTGGCGAAGTCCATGCCCTCGCGCTCGGCGATCGTCTTGCCCATGAGATTCAGGCAGGCCTCGTTCATGCCCACGAGCCCGATCGTGGAGAAGTGGTTCTTCCAGTAGCTTCCCATGCGCTCCCGGATACCCCTGAGGTAGTGCTTCGTGTAGGGGTAGAGGTTGCGGTCCGTGAAGGCCTCCAGGACTTTTCGCTTGGTCTCCAGGCTCTCCTTGGCATGGTACATGAGCTTCTCGAGGCGCTCGAAGAACTCGCCCTCGGACTGGGCCAGGTAGCCCAGCCGCGGCATGTTGAGCGTGACGACGCCGATGGAGCCCGTGAGCGGGTTGGAGCCGAAGAGGCCGCCTCCGCGCTTCACGAGCTCGCGGTTGTCGATGCGAAGCCTGCAGCACATGCTGCGGGCGTCCTCGGGGCTCATGTCGGAGTTGACGAAGTTCGAGAAGTAGGGAACACCGTACTTGGCCGTCATCTCCCAGAGGCCGTCCATCAGCGGGTTGTCCCAGTTGAAGTCCTTCGTGATGCTGTAGGTGGGGATGGGGAATGTGAAGACTCGACCCTTCGCATCCCCCTCCGCCATCACTTCTAAAAACGCCTTGTTGAAAAGGTTCAGCTCTTCCTGGAACTCGCCGTAGGTCTCGTTGCGGGGCTTGCCGCCGATGATGACGTTGCGATCGGCATAGTGTTTCGGCACGTTCACGTCGAGCGTGACGTTCGTAAAGGGCGTCTGGAAGCCGACCCTGGTAGGTATGTTCATGTTAAATATGAATTCCTGAAGGGATTGCTTGACTTCATCGTACCTGAGACCGTCATATCGGATGAACGGCGCGAGGTAGGTGTCGAAATTCGC
>DASRZY010000128.1:0-15767 GCA_035685905.1 Syntrophales bacterium | reverse complement strand
ATGGTCCGAGAGGGAGGGGAGCAGCCAATGAAGATACCACCGGTCCTGTCGGCGTACGGGTTCCTGATCTTCGCCGTTCTGTTTCTGTTTTTTCTCTATTGCACGAAATGACTGCGGGTTCCTTTGGGATACCTGCAATATCGCGATGACACGCTGCTTCATGATCCGGCGTAACCTGGGACCAGGACGGAAAAAGGGACAAGCAGTGCTTCCGGAAATGAACTCAGCGGTACACGGCGAGAAGGTCCTCCCCCGTTGCGTAGTAGGTGGCTGCCTCGGCCTTGCGGTAATCGTAAATCGAGCGGATGTGGTTCGTTTCCGAGACCGTCAACAGGGTGACGGCGTCGAGCACCTCCGTGGCCGTTCCCACGCTCACCTCGTAACGTGTCCTGTTGATGCGAAGATTCTCCTGAGCCTGCTCCACTGCGCCCCGGGCCACCTGGATTCGTTCGTAGGCATCCTGCATGTTGAGCATGGCCTGCTGGACCTGGAGCTTGACCTCGTCCACGAGCTTGTTGCGCTGCTCGAGAAGCTGCACCCTTCTCTCCTGCGATTTCTGCAGATCGGCCAGCGTGCGCCCGCCCTCGAACAGGCTGATGTTCACCCCGACGACGACAGCCCAGTTGTCCTGGTAGAGCTGATACGAATTTTGCTGGTAGGCATAGCTGCCGCCGGCAAACAGCTTCGGCAGAAATTCCGCTTTTTTGGAGGTCACCTCGAGGTCGATTGACGCCAGTGTCTTGTCGACGATCTGGATTTCAGGACGCTTCTCCAGCGCCTTGTCCCAGGATTTTTCGAGACTCAGTGCATCAGGGGCGACCCACTCCCGGGACTCCTCTTGAACGCTCACCGGCGCCGACAGGGGCCTGAGCAAAAGGTTGTTGAGTCTCGAGGCGCGAATGGCCCTCAGGTTCTTCGTCGCCAGGAGCCGCTGCCGGGCATCGGAAAGTCGAACCTGGGCCTGCAGCAGATCGTTCCGGGTGATGAGGCCGACACCGAATAATCCCTGCGCATCCTTGAGATGGGACTCCAGCTGCTCGATTTCCCGTTTCGCCACCTCGACAAGCTGATCCGCTTCCAGGACGTCGTAGAAACTCACGATGAACCCGAGGCCGACGGAATTTCGAACGCTGACGGTGCCAAAATGTTTTGCATCGAACTGCATCCGGCTCGCCTCGTAGCGCGAGAGATTCGCCTGGAAGTCAAACAGGATCTGCTCGACATTCACGCTGAACGAACTGTAGTTTCGATCGGACGTCGGGGCCTGGAGAGCCCCGAATATGGCTATGGGCTGGTTCGCCAGCGCCGTATACCCCGCAGAGGCCGTCACGGTGGGCAGAAGCCTCGATCGGACAATCCGCGAATCCGCATCCGCGATGAGTTCGTCCTGAATGGACACCTTGACATCACGGCTGTCCGCAGTCACTTTCCGGAGACCCTCCGGGAGCGTGATGACGCCCGACATCGTATCGCTCCCGGGCGCCACAATGCGGGAGTCCGGTTGCGGAGACGCCGTTTGTGCGAAAGCCTGCCCGGGAAAAGCAACCCATAAAATTCCGGCAATCACGAGTAGATGCTGATAATGCCTGTTCATAACCGTTGCTCCAAAGATCGATTTCTCAATATCCCCGGCAGCTCTCACCGCCGAAGGATCGGCCGGGTGCTTCAAGTCTTCCTCTGAAAGACGGAAACACACCGGCATCGAAGCGATTCCATCACATCAGCGCTGCAGGGCCGCTCTTTCCGTCGTCTCTAATCCATCACGGCCGGCCCCGACCGACCCGACCCCGCCGTCTCGTGGGCCCGTTTCATGAAGAGGACCAGCAACCCGGAAAGGGCCATCAGCACTGCCTGGACAAAGAAGACGTCGTTGAAAGCCATCATGTTGGCTTCCATCACGAGTTTCCTGTAAATGAGACCCAGCGTCCCGGGGTCGAGAAGCGACGGCGTGAAACCGTGCTGCTGCAGCGCGTGGGAAACCTGCGGCAGGGCATCCTGGAAGTTCCGGTCCAGGAGGCTCATTCCCTCCGAAAGGCGCCCCTGGTGGAACTGGGCCCTCCGCGCCACGAGTGTGCTCGCGAAGGCGACACCGAAGCTCCCGCCGAGATTCCTGAGCAGATTGAACACCGCAGTGGCGTTCCCCATTTCCTCCTTGTGGATCCAGGACATGGTCAGGGTGGTGAGAGGCACGAACAGCAACCCCATGCCGAAGCCCATCACAATCCTCGGCCAGGCCACGGTGTAGAAATCGGCCGAGAGGCTGAACCACGACATCATCAGCACGGAGTACGCCGTGATCATCGCCCCGGTGAACAGGACCGCCTTCGGGTTCACCCGGGTGATGAGCCTGCCGGCGATCGGCATGGAGATCATCGCCATGAGGCCCCCGGGGCCGAGAACCCAACCGGCCAGAAATGCCGTGTAGCCCATCAGGGTCTGCAGGTAGATGGGGAGCATGATCAGGCTGCCGAAGAGTGTGAAAAACGTGGCAAAGCCGATGATGTTCCCGGAGGCAAACGTCGGGTTCTTGAAGATGTGCAGATCGACGATGGGGTTGTCCGTGTAGTATTCATTCAAGATGAAAAAAACCAGTCCGGCAAAAGAGATCACGCTGAGCCACATGATGAACTGGGAGGCGAACCAGTCCTCCCGCTGGCCCTGATCCAGGACGACCTGGAGGCACCCGATGCCGATGGTCAGAAAGGCAAGCCCCATGTAATCGATTTTCATCTTCTGCGCCCCGGCGTAATGGGGGTCGACGATGAAGGCCGCCGCCATGAAGATCGCGACGATCCCGATGGGGATGTTGATGAAAAAGACCCAGTGCCACGACCAGTTGTCGGTGATCCAGCCTCCCAGGAGCGGCCCGATGATCGGGCCGATCATGATGCCGATCCCGAAGATCGCCATGGCCGTGCCGTGCTGATGCCTCGGAAAGGTCTCCAGCAGGATGGCCTGCGAGATCGGCTGGAGAGAGCCGCCGGAGAGACCCTGGATGACGCGGAAAAAGATGAGTGCCCGCAGGCTCCAGGAGGCGCCGCACAGAAAGGAGCTGAGGGTGAAGAGGGCAACGGAGAACAGCAGGAATCGCTTGCGGCCGAAAAAACGGCTGAGCCAGCCCGTCATGGGGATCACGATGGCATTGGCAGCCAGGTAGGAGGTGATCACCCAGGTCGACTCGTCGATCCCGGCGGAGAGACTGCCCCGGATGTGATCCAGGGAGACATTGACAACGGAGGTGTCAATGATCACGACGAGTGTCGGCAGCATCACCGTGACGGCCACGAGCCACTTGTTCATGACGCCCCCGGTTTCTCAGCGCTCGATGAAGATGGTGGGGACGACGGACATCCCCACTCTCAGCAGGTGATCAGGGTCGCTCCCCTCGTCGAGAGTGATCCGGACAGGGATTCGCTGGACGATCTTGACGTAGTTCCCGGTGGCATTCTCGGGCGGAAACAGGGAAAATGCGGAGCCCGTGCCGGCCATGATGCTGTTCACCCGGCCTTTGAACACCTTGCCGGAGTATGTGTCCACCTTGATCTCGACTTTCTGCCCCGCCTTCACGTCCTTGAGATCGGTCTCCTTGTAGTTCGCGGTGACCCAGATCCGCTCCTGCTCGAGGGGAACGACGGCCAGCAGGGGCTGCCCCGCCGCGACCTGGTTTCCCACCTCGGCACTGCGCTTCGTGATGTACCCGCTTGCCGGCGCCGTGATCTTCGTGTAGCCGAGGTTCAGCTTCGCCTTCTCGACAAGGGCCTCCCTCTGCTGGATCAGGGCCCGCTGAGGGGCCGCGGCGGCTTCCGTCTGAGCGATGAGCGCTTTCTGCGACTCTACGGACCCCTCCAGCCGGCTGACATTCTCTTTTGCCGCATTCACCTGGGCGACGCCGACATCGTGATTCGCCTTTCTCTGGTCGTAGTATTCCTGGGTGACGATCCCCCCCTTGATGAGAGGCTCGGCACGCTTGAGATCCTCGCCCGCCTTCCAGGTGAGCGCCTCCTGCGCCTTGAGAGCGGACCGGGCTGCATCCAGTGAAGCGCGGATTTCATGCAGCTGTCTCTTGGCCGTTTCGATGCGGCTCTGCACCTCGGTGAGCCGCGCCTTTTCCATCTCGAGGTTGGCCTGGGCTTCCTGGAGGGCGACGCGATAATCCACAGGATCGATCTCGAGGATCGGATCGTCCTTCTTCACGAACTGGTTGTCCTTCACGTGAAGGGCCAGGACGGTGCCCGGCACCTTCGACGCAACGATGTGAATGTGGCCGTCCACGTACGCGTCATCGGTCGTTACATGGGTGCGCCGGTACTCCAGATAAAAAAACAGCGCGACGACCCCGATGACCAGCACCACAGCAGCAACCCCGAAGGCGATGGTCCGTTTCTGAAGATTCCCCAGTGCCATGCTCCCGCCTCTCTCCCAACCTGTCTTTGACCTCTCTCCGGTCAAACGGCCGAGACAATTCTATCCTGTGATGCCTAATTCATAAACGGCCAAGATGCAAGAAAAAATCCCCCTCTTTCCCCCTTTATAAAAGGGGGATGAAAAGCGGATTTCATTAGAAAAAAGAGGCGGACCCCGAAAGGTCCGCCTCCCCTATTTCTTACCCTTTACCCAATGCCCTTGTCCCTGGTCCCTGGTCCCTCTCTTACGCCTTGGCCTTCCGTGCCGGGGGCTTGAAGCTCAGGGCAAGGACGAAGCCGCAGATCAGAAGCCCTGCGGCCACGTAGAGGGCCTGCTTGGGAATCTGGGCAAAGACCAGAGGTCCCACGACGCCGGCACAACCCCACGCCGTCAGCATGATGCCATAGACCTTGCCGATGTAGCCGGGGCCGAAGGAATCGGCCGCGAAGGGGGGCATCGTGGCGAACCCGCCGCCGTAGCAGGCCAGCAGATAGCAGGCTATGACCGTAAACATGAGCTGGTTGCTGATCTGGGGCAGCAGAATATACAGTGCGGCCTGGCTGGCGAACATGGTCATGAATACCATCTTCCGGCCGATCTTGTCCGAAAGAGACGCCCAGAAGAGCCTCCCCAGGCCGTTGAAGATGGAGGCAATGGCCAGGATCGTGCCGCCCGCAATGGCCAGGTCGGCGGGGGTAATCCCGGGAGAGCCGGCCTTGACGACGTCCTGGGCGAGCGGCGAAAGCTGGGAAATCAGGCCGAGGCCCGCCGAGACGTTCAGGAACAGCATCCCCCAAAGCATGAACCACTGGGGTGTCTTGATGGCTTCGTCAAAGCTAAAAGAGTCTGCCGCCGACACCGAGGTCGCCGGGGGCGTCCAGCCCGCAGGGGTCCAGCCCTTGGGGGGGTTTTTGTAGAACTGGGCGGCTCCCGTGACCAGTATCAAGAAGATCACGCCCCAGATGTAGAAGGTCTGCGCCACACCCATGCTGATGACCATCCCGGGGGCAATCTTGCCCATGAAGAAGGCGCCGGCGCCGAAGCCCATGACGGCAAGCCCCGTGATAAGGCCGCGCTTGTCGGGGAACCAGCGGATGAGCGTCGCGATGGGTGTCACGTATCCGAAGCCGTTTCCGAGGCCGCCGATGACGCCGAAGCCCAGCCAGAGCAGGTACAGGCTGCCAATCTGGTCGGCTAAGCCTGCGATCAGCACGCCCGAGCCGAAGAGGATGCCGCCGATGGTCGCTACGAAGCGTGGTCCCTTTTTGTCGACGAGGGTCCCGCCGAAGGCCGCGGCCAGACCGATGACGGCCATGTTGATCATCATGGTGGCCTGGACGGGCGTCTCGCCCCAGCCGTGGGCCTTCATCAGCGGGAGCTTGAAGACGGACCAGGCGTAGACCGTTCCCAGGCAGAGCTGCATGATGATAGCAGCAATTGCGATAATCCAGCGCTTGCTTTCCAGATTCTCGTTGCTCATAAAATAATTCCTCCTCCCTCTCCTTTGGTTCTTCTCATAAAAAAGGGGCTGGAAGCGCCCTGCGGCAACCCCCAGCCCGAGATACCCCGATCAATGACAGTTATTCTTCATACCGGGTCGTCACCTTGTAGCCCGCGTTCCGCAGCGCTTTGCACAGCTCGCGGATGTCGTCGGTGTTTACCCGGAGAACGGAGAAGCGCGTCGCCGGGTCGTTTCGGTTCACGGTGGACACCATGGAGATGACCGACAGCCCCAGGTCCTTCACGATGCCCGCGATGTTGCAGATCTCGCCCATGTCGCTCGGTATGGAGAGCTCGATGCGGGAGCTTTGCGTCCCCACACCCATCACCTCGAGCAGGACATTGAGCATATCGCAGGTGGTGATGATTCCCACCAGCTCATCGTTGCTGACAACGGGCAGGCAGCCGATGTTGTTCTCGTTCAGGATCTTCGCCGCTTCCTCGATGGGAGTCTCGGGACTCACCGTCAAGGGGCTGCGCGTCATGATGTCCCCTGCCTTCATCTCGGAGAGCAGGTAGTTCAGCTCGTGAACGGACAGGGTGCTGGCCGGCGAGGCCGAGTTCTCGCGGATATCGCCGTCGGTGATGATGCCGACGACCTTCTTCCCGTCCACCACCGGGACCTGGTTGATGTCCCTGTCATGGAGCAGCTTCCGCGCGTGAAGGACGCTCGTATCTTTCGTCACCGTGACAACATCGCGGGTCATGCGACGCCCGACAAACATGGCCGCCCCCTCTTATGACTTCTTCGCGGCAGCGATCTTCCTGGCCAGTCTTCTCGTTTTCTTCTTCAGTCGGCTGAGTTGCTTCTTGAGCAGGTCCGCCTTATCGCCCTTGCCGGTCTCGCGGAGCTCCCCCCGCTTCACCCGGAGTTCCCGCATTTTCTTCTTGATCTCGATGATCGTGTCGACGGGTTTTTCCCGGGTCTTCTGGATGGGGATGCCCTTGGCTTGTTTGATGGCGGTGAGGAGTTCTTCCTTCTTCATCGCCGTGACCCCGGTGATGCCGCCAATGGCCAGGGCCATTTCCTTGAGTTCCTTGACCGTCAGTTTCTCCAGGGATCTTTCTTTTTCCATCGCGCATTCCTCCTTTGCAGGCTGGATGGTGAAAGAACATGCAGTACGGCTTCAGTGGCCGATTCGCCACAGCCCCGTTTTCATTGCATTTTATGGAGATTCGGTAAGTGAGTCAGGAATATATCAAAGGGGCCTGAGAAAATCAAACGAATTCCCCCGCAGCCGATGAGCCCCTGACTCCATGGGAAGTCCCGGTCAGGGTATACGATCAAACAGCAGAACGGCCTTGTTGTACTGCGCCGTGGCGAGGTGTTTCCCGTCAGGGCTGAAAGCGACACCATTGACGAACCCGTAGAAGCTTCGGATGTTTCTCAGGATCTCATCGGTGGCGGTATCCCAGATGAGGATGCTGCTGCCCCCACTGGCAATCCTGGTGCCGTCATGGTTCCAGGCCAGGCAGAAGATCATGCTGTCCTGGCCGGTGAGGGTCTTGAGTTGCTTGCCGGTTGCCGCATCCCAGATCATGATCTTCTGGTCGAGGCCCGCCGAGGCGATCGTTTTGCCGTCGGGGGCATAGCAGACGGCCTTGATGAAGCTGCCGTGACCCTGGAGAGTCATCAGGCCTTTGCCTGTCTTCACATCCCAGATCATGATGGTGCGGTCATCGCTTCCCGAGGCCAGCCGTCTGCCGTCGGGGCTGAAGGCCACCGCATCGACGACATCGCCGTGCCCTTCGATAACTTTTTCAATGCGCCGCTCCGCCACGTCCCACAGGATGATTCGGCGGTCGTCGCTGGCCGAGGCAATCCGTTTGCCGTCGGGACTGAATGAGAGGGAAACGACCCACCCCTCGTGTCCCGTCAGGGTCCCGGTGAGCTCTCCCGTCGTTGTGTCCCAGAGATGGATGACCTTGTCCTTGTCGCCGGAGGCAAGGGTTTTGCCGTCGGGACTGAAGGCGATGCTCATGATTGCTTCCCGATGGGCACGAAGGGTATGGACGGGCACGCCTGTCTCCAGATTCCAGACAATGACATCTTTGTCGGCGCTACCCGAGGCGAGTGTCTTCCCATCGGGATTGAAGGCCACGCACCAGACGATGGATGTGTGCCCGCGGAAAACCCGATCGGGGCGGCTGCTGAGGGAAGAGCAGAAGAAGTAGCGCGACAGGAATCTTTCCACGAAACCTGCAAGCCCCGGTTTCCCTTCGGATTGGACGTATTTCTGCTCATCCTTGGTCAATCCCGGCGAGCAGGCCGAGACGCAAAAGAGGAAAACGAGGCAGAGAATCCCGAGGTGCCGGACGCGGCGATTTGTCATGACAGACCCCGAAGGATGGGAACAGAAGTTAAATATCTTCTTCCCGTGGGATTATCAACTTCCGATTCACGTACAGCGGCTCGTCGACTTTGATCTTGTTGGCCTTCATCAGGGCCATGATGGTCGTGTTGTGCTTCGAGGCGATCTTCTCGAGGGTGTCCCCCTTCTTGACTGTATAGGTGACGCTCTTCTTCGGTTTGGCTGCTGCTCTCTTATCCGGCGCAGCGGCGCTGACCTTCTCTTTTTCGGCAACGGGCACCTTGAGCTTGCGGTCGACCCAGAGGGGATCCTTGAGCTTCATGTTGTTGAGCTTCAGAAGCTCGGCAGTCGTGGTGTCGTGACGGGCCGCGATCTTGTCCAGCGTGTCGCCTTTCCTCACCTTGTAGGTCGCAATCTTCGGCGCCGGCTCGGCCGCCGCGGTCTTCTTCGCGGCCGGTTTCTGTCCCTTTGCCGCCTCCACAGGCTCCGCCGGGAGATCCTCGTCGGGTTTTCCGACGGGCACCTTGAGCTTGCGCCCCGCGTACATCGGATCGTTGGGCTTGAGGTTGTTGAGCGTGAGGATGGAACGGACCGTCGTGTGGTGCATCACGGCGATCTTCTCCAGCGTGTCGCCCTTCTTGACCTGGTACGTGACGACCTCGGGGAGGGCTTTCTCCTCCTCTTTCACGGCAGGCGCCGGGAGCTTCAGCTTCCTGTCGACGTAGAGCGGGTCGTTCAGCTTCATGTTGTTGAGCTTGAGGATCTCCGACACGGTTGTGCCGTTCCGGTCGGCAATCTTGGGAAGGGTGTCCCCCTTCTTGATGCGGTAGGTAACGGTGCCGTTTTTCTTTGCCTTCGCCGGATCGGCAACGGGGGGGGTGCGATCATCAGCCGGTTCGGCTTTCACGGCAGCCTTTTTCTTCGAAGCCGCTGCGGTCTCGTCCTCTTTGGCCTTCTCGATGGCCCGTCCTTCCCGCTGGCGCGGCTTTTCCGCTTTCTCATCCTGTTTCACGGCTGCAGGGCCCGCCTTTTCATCCGCCTTGGCGACGCGGACCGGTACGGGCGGCTGCCCGGAGGGAACAAACTTCACGATGGACTTTGCGATGGCCCCGGCCATCTCTTCCTGGAAGGCCGGCGTCCGGAGCAGTTTCTCCTCCGTCGGGTTCGAGATGAATGCCGTCTCGATGAGCACCGAGGGGATCTCCGGCATCTTCAGCACACGGAAGGGCGCCCCCTGGACCTGGTTGAATTTCAGGTAGTTGATGTCGGAGATGTTCTTGAGCGCAAGCTGCGCGAGCTCGCGGGAGCGGTTGCCGGTGTTGGTCATCACCATGTCGAGGGTGATGATGTCCGACTGGTCGATCGTGTCGTCGCTTGCCCAGCCCCCGATGACGTCGGAGAGGTTCTCCTTGCGGGCCAGCAGCCTCGCCGCCTCATTCGTAGCGCCTCCCGTGGAGAGGATATAGGCCGAGCCGCCCCGGATCGTGCGGTTGCGCACGGCATCGGCATGGATGCTCACGAAGGCGTCGGCGCCGTAATCCCGGGCGATCTTGAGCCGCTGCTTGAAGGGCACGTAGTAATCGCCGTTGCGGGTGAGAAACGCCTGGTATCCCTGGCGCTTGTTCAGGTTGTCGTGGAGCTTTTTCGCGATCTTGAGGACGACATCCTTCTCGCGGGTGCCCATCTTCCCGATCGCGCCGGGGTCTTCACCGCCGTGGCCCGGGTCGATGACGATGATCCTCGCCTTCTGCAGCTTCTTGACCTCCTGGCGGGTGAGGCTCTCCTTCTCTTCGACCTCGGGGAACTGCAGGTCGATGACGATGCGGTTGGGCTTGTCCAGGAACTTCTTGAGCTTGAAAACCTTCGCCTCCACGTCCTGCGTCAGGGTCAGCTCGATCCGGACGCTCTCGTCGGGCAGGGTGGCGACTTCGATCTTCTCGATGCCGGCCTTGTTCAGGAAGCTCTGGAGAGGCACGTCCTCGGCCACGTCGGCCTGCTTCACGGTGAGGGCAATCCTGCGGCCTTCCTTCGAAACGCTGTAGGTCGCCTCGTCGCTCGTGTCGATGACCACCCTCGTGTAGTCCGGGGCGGCCCAGTGGCGGATGCTGGAGACATACGTGAGACCGAAGGCAGGGGTCGACAGAAGCCCCGTCAGGAGCAGGATTGCAGGGAGTATCTTTATAAAGAGTTTGGTCATTTTAAAATCAACACGCCTCAACATTGCCGAATCTATCAGATTTCCGGCGGTTCCACAACACCGCCGTTACAGAAAATCTATTGACAGAATCGGCTCAAAGTGCCATCTACACATGCAATTTTCATAGGAGTTCAGCATGCTGATCCGTGATTTGTTCAATCAAAAAAAGAGGACCCTTTCCTTCGAGGTCTTCCCTCCCGTGCGGGAAGGCAACCTGGAGAGCCTCTTTGCAACGATAGCCGAGCTGAAGGAGCTCAAGCCCGATTTCATCTCCGTGACCTACGGCGCCGCCGGGGGGACACGGGACAAGACGATCGAGATCGCCTCGCGCGTGAAAAACGAACTCGGCAGCGAGGCCCTTGCCCACCTCACCTGCGTTGCCGCAACCAGGGAGGACATCGCCCGGATCATCGATGACATGAAGAAAGAGCGCATCGAGAACATCCTGGCCCTGCGGGGCGACCCCCCCAAGGGCGATGAAAAATTTGTGAGGCCCGCCGGGGGCTTCGGGTTCGCAAACGAACTGGTGGCATTCATCAAGGAGCGCAACGGCTTCTCCGTCGGCGTGGCAGGCTACCCCGAGGGGCACCCCGAGGCGTCGAGCTTCGACGACGACATGAAGAACCTGAAGCGCAAGGTCGACGCCGGCGCCGATTTCATCGTCACGCAGCTCTTTTTCAACAACGACGATTTCTACCGGTTCCGGGACCGGGCGCTGGCGCTGAAAATCGAAGTGCCCATCATCCCCGGCATCTTCCCGATCCTCAACTACAAGCAGGTCCTGCGCATCACCGAGCTCTGCGGGGCAAAAATCCCCTCGGCGCTGGGGGAGAAGCTCTGCTGGCTCAAAGAGAAGCCCGAGGACGTGGAAAAGTACGGGATCGAATATGCCCAGAGGCAGGCCTACGATCTCGTCCGCAACGAGGTGCGCGGCCTTCATATCTGCACGATGAACCAGAGCCGGGCGGCCCGGAAGATCGTCAGGGAGCTGGGGCTGGCAGCCTAGGCAAACGGGTGGGAGAGCGGCGGGATCAGTTTAGGTTCTTCCCGGTGCGATAAAGAATATCCTTTATCGCCTCTTCAAGCATCCGATCTGCAATCCGACCGGCATCCACCTTGTAGCGGCCTTGCTCGATCTGTCTTCTCAGCTTCTCCACCTTGTCCTGCCTGACATCGGGAAGGTCTTCAAGGATCTGGAGAATCTGCAGCACACAGTCTTCACGTTCGGTGGGTCGGCTCATTCTTTTTCTCCTTTGCGCCGTTTTTCATTGCTCCCCACTTGAGCACCTTGCGTGCCGCGGTAATAAACTGCCGTGATAGTGAAATTAAAATTAATATTTTCAGATAGATATCAGCACATCGAGTTTTTGCATGCCCGGGAGTGAAAAAGATCCGACCGCCCCATTCGGGCATCGCATGTCATCTTCCCGTTTTATTTCAGCGGGTTGATCAATCTCTCCCACAATGGAACGGTCCGTTGTGGAGGATTCATGAGACATCATGGGCGCAGGGGAGAAAATAGGGGTTTGAAAAAAAATCCTTACTCAGGTATTAACTTATATCGCCGGACGTGCTAGAAAGTCTCATCCGGGTACGGTCCGGAGTGATTTCATCGGTCCGACCCGGTTTCGCTTTGCCGGTCTCGAGAAAAGCGGGCGGTTAGCTCAGTAGGATAGAGCGTTGGTCTCCGGAACCAAAGGTCCTGGGTTCGAGCCCCAGATCGCCCGCCATTGATTGAAAGGGGTTAGAGAGTTTTCTCTAGCCCCTCTTTTTCGTACCCTCCGAGTACGTGCATAGCAGCATCCTTGCGCAATATTCTGATGACATAACCACAGTCTTCGGCACGAGCTGCTTCCAAATCAAAGTTCCCGTGTGCGACGGGACATGTCCTGAGCCATTGCCTCTTTTTTTCTCAATATATATAATTTAATAGTAATATTGACTTTTCAGACAAGAGGTACTGCGCCATTATGGCAAATCACGCTCCAAGGGGTTGGAGGATGTGTGAATAGTCTGTTGTTTAACCATGAACCTTTTATTCGTTTTGGCTTTTTCTTCGGTACTCTTATCCTTATGGCTGTCTGGGAAGTTCTTGCCCCCCGTCGGCAACTTCAAACTTCCAAGTCCATGCGCTGGTTCAGCAACCTGGGGATTATCTTCACAGGCACTTTACTTCTTCGCCTCTTACCCTCCTTTTCTGCCATTGCTGCAGCGATCACAGTAGAAAAAGCGGGATGGGGCCTCTTAAACAATGTTCCCCTGGCTTACTGGCTGAAGCTGGTAATCGGCATAGCCGCTCTTGATCTTGCCATGTATCTCCAACATGTGATGTTTCACAGGCTGCCGACCCTATGGCGTCTTCATATGGTACATCATTCAGACTTCGATTTCGACGTGACCACCGGCGTACGTCTACATCCCATTGAGATACTGTTTTCCGCGGGTGTTAAGATAATAGTCGTCTACTCTGCAGGGATTTCTGCAGTAACGATGTTGATCTTTGAAGTGCTCTTGAATGCCGCAAGCATGTTCATTCATGGCAATGTGCGCCTCGCTGTTTCCGTTGACCGAGTACTGCGACTGATTGTGGTAACGCCCGAGATGCACCGGGTACACCATTCTGTGATCATTCATGAAACCAATAGCAATTTCGGGTTCTATCTCCCCTGGTGGGATCGCCTACTTGGCACCTACAAAGCACAGCCTGCAGAGGGGCACGAAGGAATGATTATAGGTCTCTACCAATTTCGAGATCCAAGATGGTTAACATTGCCAAGACTGCTGATTCTGCCTTTTATCGGTCAAACCAGCAAGTATCCCAAGGGACGGGAATAGGATCGTATGCCTGCTGCTCGGGAGAAGAAATGAGGGCGGGTCTTGCTTTTCGACATTTCCCGCAAATAGTAATTCGCCCATGTCCCCGGATCGCCCGAAAATAATCAGTAAAAGGGGTCAGAAAATTTCCAGGTCTCTTTTTGTCTTTCGGAATTCATTCCCAGTGCATTCCAGCCTTCCGATCAAGATGGCAGGTGCGAGCCCGGCAAACTGTTTTTGATGGGCATTTGATATTTCTTTTGCAATCGAGTATATATTATTCAGTTTTCTTCTTGTCGGCACCTGGTTAACCGACTTGACAGCTGTTTCTTTCATTCTTCTCACTTCCGCAGCACGTCAGCCATTACAATCTCCTCAATCCATCGTCATTCCTGCGTTCCTATTCTCCTGCATAAACAGTTCATCTAACCGGCGCAGGTGTCCATGGGCATAAATTCATTGGATGGAAACCACAGGAGGTGAATGATGGACCAGGACATCCTGAAAAGCATTGCGACTGCATTTCTGACAAGCGGTGCTTTTGCCGGCCTGCTGCGATGGTGGTTCAAGTATGACATGGACAAGAAGCTGTCGGCGTTCAAGTATGACTTGGACAAGAAGCTGTCGGACCATCGGATCCGGTTTGAAAGGCTTCACAAAAAGAGGGTTGACATCGTCGCGGAGACTTACGCTCGTTTGCGCACATTGCACTATCGTGTGAAGAAACTCGTATCGATTTTCGAGGACGTGAATGACCCCTCAAGGAATGAATGGCACAAGTCTGCACGCGAGGCATTCGTGGAATTCCGGGAATACTTTGAGCCACGACAGATCTTTTTACCGGAGGAAACGGTCGAGCAAATACACGAAGTGCATGGAATGCTCAGAGTAGCGTTCGTAAGATACGATCTCAGTGTCAGCGAGCACCAGGGCAGTCCCGGGATAGCCGTCCTGGCTCAAGCATTTGACAACATCAGTAGAAAAATCCCGCCACTCTATGAATCACTGGAGAAAGAATTCAGAAAGCTTCTCGGTTTAGCAGATTAACGGCAGGAAGAAGGGACCGGGTTCACTCTTCAGGTGAATGCGAAAAGGGACAGCCACTCAGTTGGAGCTGTCCCTTGTTTTTGTTCCTTTACGGCTGTCGGGTAACGAGATCATTCCCCCTCGCCCCCACCCTCTCCAACGGGAGGAAGGCTCTGCCACCCTCCCCCTTGCCCTCTCCCTCAAGGGAGAGGGAAACCGTGTGGCAGATATCCCCATAGGAGAGGAAGTCTGAACGGAAGGGGCCTTAGGAGGGAGATCAGGTTACGGGTTTTTCCTCAGGCGGTTTCCATGATCGAAATCGATCATGGATCATGCTCGGACGGTCACGACTTCAGGGCGGCGTGTTCCTTTTCCTGTTTTTCCTCTTCCCATTTGACCGCTATATTGCAACCGGGACAATACCCCGAGTGATACTTGGCCATCTCGCCAGACGTACCCTGGACCATGACCCCCTTATACGGGCACCCCGATTTGTGCCCCGCCGTATCTTTCCATTTTTTCAGTTCCATGATGTCCTCATTTCCTCGATGGCTCTCCATCGCGTGTACCTGGATTTCTGTCTCTGCAGGTCCACGTTAACACGCCGCCGTCAACGGAACAACATAAAAGAATCATGGATATCGCACCCCCTTTTGCAGGCCCTGTCGGCGCCGTGCCGGCTCTGAGCGCCTTGTGGCGCGTCAGTCGTCGATTGCCTGGTAGGCCGAGGTCCAGAAGCCCAGACAGACATCCGGCGGGTTGGGGGAAGTCCAGACGCTCTGCGTCAACGTTCCCCCGTTTGTTGCTTCACTTCCGGGTGTAGGTGATCTCCATCATCTTTTCTTCTTTACTGCCCTTGTAGGTGCCGTACATTTCGAACAGGAACGTATTGTCGTCCACAATCCGGGTCATGGTGCGCCACTGCATGGGTCCCCGGACGGGGTCGTCGTACCGGGAAGTCTGCGTAATCGTCTTGCCGTCTGCGCCGGCAGTCCCTTCAAAAACCATCAGGCCGGTGCTCATGGAATCCATCCAGGTCGACACGTATTTTTTCGTATGGTTGTCGTACCCGGTGAAGCCGATGCCGCTGTACCCCCCCATCATCTCGCTGGTGAACACCTGCTGAAGGAAGCGTCCGCCCAGGAGCATCTTCTGCTCGGAAGTGCCCCTTGATTCCATGGGGGGGCTGTCGGGCCCCATCCAGGTCTTGATCCGGGTGCTCCAGCTTCCTTCCATGCCCGCCAGCTGCTTGTGGGGGGCGCCCGGCGCTCCCAGCTTCCTGTAGATCTCCATCGCCTGATCCGCCTTGCCTCCCTGCTTGCCGTCTGTTGCCATGACAAACCTCCTCGACATCGTTTCGACTTGTTTTCACGCGGATGCTCTTCATCGATCGAAGATTGAAATTCCCGGCACCGGGGCGCCAGGAATCTGGAAATGCAAAGGATGCTGGACAGCTGTGATTATGCTCGCTTGCACCGCGGCAACGTTCGACATTCTTCGACAGGCTCAGAACA
>DASRZY010000127.1:0-15748 GCA_035685905.1 Syntrophales bacterium | reverse complement strand
GTTCCTCTGGGACCTCTAAGGCGAGAGCCACAAGCCACGAGCCACAAGCCGTAAGGCAAAGGAAAATGCTCAGGGAAGCAGCCAGGAAAAAGGAACAAGGATAAAGGACAAAGGGGGGAGAAGTAAAAGGACGCATGAACCTTTAACCTTTTTCCTTTGACCTTTGGCCTGCATGGCCGCTACGCGGCAGAAAAAATAGACGGAAAAGACTGGACAGACCGGATAGAGACTGAATGGACAAATTACGAGTCGGCATCATCTTCGGCGGGATGTCCTCCGAGAAGGAGGTCTCCCTCAACAGCGGCCGCAACATCTACGACAACATGGACCGGGAGAGCTTCGAGCCGGTCCCGATCTTCATGGAACCCGACGGCCGCTTGTGGATCCTGCCCTGGCAGCTCATCTCCCAGAACACGACGACGGACATCTCGGAGCGCCTCGAATCCGAGGCGGAACGGCTGGCGTATGAGAACCTGAAAGGGCGGATCGACTTTGCCTTCATCGCCCTGCACGGCAAGTACGGCGACGACGGCTGCATCCAGGGCCTCCTCGAGCTTCTGCGCATCCCCTACACGGGCCCGGGGATTCTTGCCTCGGCCATCGGCATGGACAAGGACATCCAGCAGAAGATCCTGCGCGCCGAGGGGCTCGGCGTTCCCCGAAGCACCGTGGTCGACGAGCACCGGTGGAGGGAAGACCCGGAGGCTGTCCGGAAGAGCCTCATCGAGGAATTCGGCCTGCCGCTGGTGACCAAGCCCGTCAGGGAAGGCTCCAGCATCGGGGTGACCGTCGTGCGCAAGCCCGACGAACTCGACGGGGGCATGAAAGCGGCCCTCGAGTGGGACCGGTCGGTTCTCGTGGAGGAGTTCCTCGACGGGACGGAATTCTCCTGTATCGTCCTGGAGGACGAAGGCGAGCCCCGGCCGCTCTCCCTCACGGAAATCCATCCCCAGAGCGAGTTCTTCACCTACGATGACAAGTACATGCCGGGGCGCTGCCGGAAGTTCACGCCGCCCAAGACAATCCCGAAGGATGTGTCGGAGAAGATCAAGATCGATGTCGTGAGGGCCTACAAGGCCCTGGGTTTCCGCTGTTACGGGCGCATCGACGGTTTCGTCCTGAAGGACGGGCAGGTCCTGATCACAGATCCGAACTCCTCGTCGGGCATGGCTCCCTCGTCCTTTTTCTTCGAGCAGGCTGCCGAGCAGGGGATGCTGCCCGGCATGATTGTCTCGAAGCTCATCGAGACCGCGATGAGAATCCACGGGGAGAAGAAGGGACCCTTATAAGGGACCAGGGACTAGGGACTAGGGTGTAGGGATAGAGAACGGGCTTTACATCCCCTTGAAATCTCACTATAGTTTCCGGCATCAAACCACGACAAGGATCGGTGCATGGCAGTCGGGAATCCAGCGAAGCTCAGGGTCGGCGTCATCCTGGGGGGCGTTTCCTCGGAGAAGGAAGTCTCCCTCGAAAGCGGGCGCAACATCTTCAGCAAGATGGACCGGAAAAAGTACGATCCCGTAGCGGTCTTCATGGACAGCCGCTGCACCCTCTGGGAGATCCCCTTCAAGCTCCTCATGCGCAACAGCACGGCCGACATCGAGATCGACCTGCACGAGGAGGCAAAGCCGCTTGCCTACGAAGCCCTGAGAGAGCGGTGCGATTTCGTCTATATCGGCCTCCACGGGAAATACGGCGAAGACGGAACGCTCCAGGGGCTCCTGGAGCTGATCGGGGTGCCGTACAGCGGCTCCGGCGTTCTCGGCTCGGCCCTGGGCATGGACAAGTACACATCACGCAGGGTCCTTGCCATGAGCGGGATCGACGTGCCGAAGACGGTGCCCGTCTACAGGCAGGCCTGGGACGGCCCCGGACGTGCCGAGATCCAGAAACGGATCGAGGATGAAATTGGATTTCCCTGCGTGGTGAAGCCCACCCGCGAGGGGTGCAGCACGGCCGTGAAGAAGGTCGTATCGACTGCGGGCATCCCCGACGCCCTGTCATCGGCCTTCGAGTGGGATACCGTTGCCGTTGTGGAAGAGTTCATCTCCGGGATGGAGGTGACCTGCGGGGTTCTCGGCAACGACGAGCCGCGGGCGCTCACCCCGTCGGAGACGATCCCCACCCGGGACATCCTTTCGCTGGAGGACAAATTCCTCTACGGCCAGGGCGAGAACAAGACCCCTGCCAGGGTTTCCGAGGACATGCTCCGGAACATCCAGGACACGGCGGTTCGGGCCTATCGTGCGCTCAACCTGAAGGCCTACTCGCGGATCGACATGTTCATCTGCGACAGCCGGATCCTCGTGCTGGAGCCCAACACCCTTCCCGGCATGACGCCCTCGACGGTCCTTTTCCACCAGGCGGCTGCCGAAGGCCTCAGCCAGACGGATCTTATCAGCCGGATCATCGAGTTCTCCCTCGAGGCGCACCGGACGAAGAAAGGACCCCTGTGATCGATGCGGGCCATCACCATCGCCATTGAGGGCCTGGGAAAGGCAATCCTGCAGTTTCTCGAGGAGATGGGGAAGATTCTTCTTCTCTTTCTTTCCGTCCTGAGCTGGCTTTTCCGCCCCCCCCTCAAGATCGGTTACATCTTCAAGCAGATGGAGTTCGTCGGCGTGAAGTCCACCTTCGTCGTGGTCCTCACGGGGCTCTTCACGGGAATGGTCCTTGCGCTGCAGACCTACCACGGATTCAAGCTTTTCAGTGCCCAGAGCCTCGTCGGGGGTACCGTTGCCCTGGGCATGACGCGCGAGCTGGGCCCGGTCCTCACGGCGCTCATGGTGACGGCCCGGGCAGGATCCGCCATGTCTGCGGAGCTGGGCTCCATGAGGGTCACCGAACAGATCGATGCCCTGTCCGTCATGGCGGCAAACCCGATCAAGTATCTCATCGTGCCCCGAGTTGTGGCAGCCCTTTTCATGCTGCCGCTGCTCACGGTGATCTCCGATTTCATGGGCATCCTCGGGGGCTACCTGGTGGGGGTGCACGTCCTTCACATCAGCGAAGGGGTCTTCGTCAAGAACATCATCAAGCTCATGACGCTTTCGGACATTTATCACGGCCTCACGAAGGCGGCCTGCTTCGGGCTCATTTTCTCCGTGATCGGCTGCTACAAGGGCTTCAACACGACGGGCGGCGCAGAGGGCGTCGGCAGGGCAACGACGGAAGCGGTGGTGCTGGCGTCAATCACCATCCTCGTCAGCGATTATTTCCTGACGGCGATCATGTTTTAGGAGAAGGACCGAGGTCCGAGGAACGAGGATCGAGGGAAAGAAAAAAAAGAAACGGATCACACCGGTTCCTGGTCACTATGATACGCTTGGTCGACATCCATAAATCGTTCGGGAAGCAGAAGGTGCTCGACGGGCTCAACCTCGACATCGAGGACGGCAAGACGACGGTCATCATCGGCCGCAGCGGCGGGGGAAAAAGCGTGCTGCTCAAGCACATCATCGGCCTGCTGAAGCCCGACAGCGGAGAGGTTCTCATCGACGAGACGGACCTCACGAAACTCGATGACAAGAGCCTCAACGAAATCCGGAAACGCTTCGGCATGCTATTCCAGGAGGGGGCGCTCTTTGACTCCATGAACGTCGGCGACAACGTGGCCTTCCCGCTTCGCGAGCAGACCAAGATGAAGGAGCCCGAGATTCACAAGGTCATCGTCGATCTGCTGCGGGCCGTGGGACTCGTCGACGTGGAAAACAAGATGCCCTCGGAGCTCTCAGGCGGCATGCGCAAACGGGTGGGACTTGCCCGGGCGCTGGCCCTGCGGCCCCATTTTGTGCTCTTCGACGAACCCACGACAGGCCTGGATCCCATCATGATCGAGGCGATCAACCGGCTGATCATCGATACCCAGAAGAACTTCAACCTGACCTGCGTTGTGATCAGCCACGACCTGGATTCCATCTTCAAGATCGGGCACAGGATCGCTATGCTTCACCAGGGAAAGATCATCGAGTACGGCACGCCGGAAGAAGTCAGGGCCTCGAAAAACCCGGCCGTGGTCCAGTTTCTTGCAGGAAGCATTGAAGGACCGATCCAAATCGTGTAGAATCTCGAGCCGGGGTTGGAGAAAACTATGGCCGCAGTCAGCACAGAAGCAAAAGTCGGGATCTTCGTCCTCGTGGCGTTGGCCGTTCTCGCTTACATGTCCTTTCGCGTCGGGGAGTCGACCTTCGGGTTCAAGAAGGGGTATCAGATCACGGCCACCTTTGACAACGTGGCGGGACTCGAAAAAGACGCCTCGGTGCAGGTGGCGGGTGTCGACGTCGGCCGGGTCGAAAGCATCAGCCTGCAGGACGGGAAGGCCTTTGTCACACTGCGCATCCGGCCGGATGTGCAGCTCGCGAAGGATGTCAGCGCCTCCATCAAAACCCATGGGATACTCGGGGACAAGTACATTGAGCTGTCGCCCGGCACAAAAGGGATCGGCTATCTCCAGAATGGCGAGCAGATCCAGCGGGCCGAGCGCACGGCCGACGTGGACCGTTTGCTCAACAATCTTGCCCTCATCGCCGATGACGTCAAGGGAGTGACCAGTTCTTTGAACCATGCCCTGGCCGGGGAGGAAGGCGAGGCACAGGTCCGCGATATCGTCCGCAATATCCGGGAACTCAGTGTCCGGCTCAACCAGGTGGTGGCCAACAATGACGAGCGATTTTCCGAAACGATGGTGAACCTGCGCGAAGCCTCGAAGGAGATGCAGAAGGCCTTTGCCCAGCTCTCGGAGATCACCGAGTCCATCAACAAGGGCGAGGGAACCGTGGGCAAGCTCGTGAAAGACAAGGAGACGGTGGAGAAACTCAACCAGACCCTGGCCTCCCTGGAGAGCATCACCAAGAAGATCAACGAGGGGCAGGGCACGCTCGGAAAGCTGGTCAACGAGGGAGAGACGGCCGAAAACATCAACGACACGATGACCAACCTCAACAAGTACATCACCAAGTACGACCAGTACCGGACGATCATCGGTTACCGTGGCGAGTATCTCACAAACGGCAACTTCAAGAGCTACGTGGATTTGATGATCAAGCCGAGCCCGGATTATTTCTATCTGGTCGGTGTCAACACGAATCCCTATGGGAAACAAAAATACACGACGACGACGACAAACGGCGTCACAACGACAAGCACCGAGTTTCAATACGACACAATTTTCTTCGATGCCCAGCTCGGCAAGCGCTGGAAAGATATTCAGCTGCGAGGCGGTATCTTCGAGTCGACGGGCGGGTTTGGGGCGGACTGGTACCTTTTCGACGATCGGATGAAGGCAACGTTCGAGGCCTACGATTTTGCCACGAACCGCAGTGCCCACCTGAAGGCCTATGCCGAGTTCAGGCTTCTGAAAAATCTCTATGTCTCCGCCGGCTGGGACGACCCCCTGAACAGTGACCGTTCGTCGGGCCTCGTGGGAGTCTCCATCCGTTTCGACGACGAGGACATCAAGTATCTCCTGCCGCGGGTTTCTCCCTTCTAGCAGGATAGTGGCTAGTGGTCAGTGGTTTGTGGCTAGTGAAAAAGCACATGATTTCAATTCACTAGACACAAATCACCAGCCACTAATTTGTTGGGCTTGACAGACGCCAAAGAATTTTTATATTGTTGGTGTCTTTCTGAGGGATGCATGGGAGGCAGAGGCTTGCTATGTACTTTAATACCCTCCAGCTATCGAAAATCAAAAGCGTTTTCGGTCAGGCAGAGCGTTTGGCCGGAGGCTATTTCAACCTGACGGAAACGCAGGTCAAGGCCCAGAGGTACGACGTAAAAACGCTCGTCCATCTGGAGGCCCACGAGGTGGATGAAAGGGCGTTTGCCCAGCTCTGTAAATATGCGATCAGGAAGGATGAGCCGGCCGAGCCGTCCAGGAGCTACGATTTATACCGCATCTGCCTCCAGGACAACCGGATCCTGAATGCCGT
Organism: Syntrophales bacterium; assembly: GCA_035685905.1. Lineage (GTDB taxonomy): Bacteria > Desulfobacterota > Syntrophia > Syntrophales > UBA2192 > UBA2192. Next base: position 9,815 of record DASRZY010000127.1, on the reverse strand, counting down.
CGAGCGCGCTCACTCGTTTATTCGCCTCGAGTCGCTCATGCTCTACATCGCCGTACACGAGCTTGTGCACGTGATCCGGTTCGGAAGTGAACAGGCCGACTTCCATGCGCCCCAGGTTGAGCGGCTGCAGGAGGAGGAGAAGGTCAACAAGATTACCCGGAGCATGCTCCATCCGGTAGCGGACAAGGATTTAGGACTCGTCCTCGACTGTTTCAGCACTAAATTTGACTTGCTGGAATCGTTCAATTGATTTTATGCGGAGGTTTTAGTCATGCCGATCTACGAATACCGCTGCAGGAAGTGCAACAAGGAGTTCGAGGCCGTACAGTCGATCTCGGATCCCGAGCTGAAAAGCTGCAAGTTCTGCAAGGGCCCCGTGACGAAGCTGATCTCGGTTTCCTCGTTTCATCTCAAGGGGAGCGGATGGTACGTGACGGATTACGGTGGGCGAAAGGCGCCTTCCAGCGAAACGGCCATGAAGAGTGAACCGGCGGCGAAAAGCGATACCGCTGCAGAAACGCCCGCATCGACGGCTGCATCGCCTGCGACGACAGAAGGCAAGTCCTGAGCTTGCCGTGAAGAAACGACTCGGAGGTGGCCCCCCGGAAGGATGGCCACCTTATTTTTTGTCCAGAACCTGCCGGATTGTCATGGACAGGTCGCTGATGCTGAAGGGCTTCTGAATGAAGGCCTGGCATCCCTTTTCGAGAATGGCCTTCGCCTGTTCGTTCTTGCTGTACCCGCTTGACAGGATGACCCGGACCTCGGCGTTGACCTTTTTCAGGCTGTCATACGTCGCCTCTCCGTCCATCCCCGGCATGATCATGTCCAGGATGATGAGATCGATCTTCCCCCGCAGCTTCCGGTAGACATCGATGGCCTCCTGCCCGCTCTTGGCCGCCACGACCTTGTACCCCAGCGACTCCAGGATCTCCCGGTTGACATCGATGATGACATCCTCGTCGTCGACGAAGAGGATCGTTTCAGTTCCCTCGAGTAATCCCCTGGGTGGCACCGTCTCTTTGACGGCCGTCTTGTCCGTTGCGGGCAGGAACAGGTTGAAGGTTGTCCCCTGGCCCTCTTCGCTGTAGATGTTGATGATGCCCTGGTGTCCCCGGATGATGCCGTAGGCGGAAGCAAGCCCCAGCCCTCGTCCGCGACCCATCTCGCGGCTCGTGAAAAAGGGCTCGAAGATCCGTTCCTTGGTCCGCTCGTCGATCCCCACCCCCGTGTCGGTGACGGAGACCATGACATAGTTGCCCGGGTTGACCTTGTAGTTGCGGACGTAGGCCTCGTCGAGATTGACGTTGCGCGTCTTCAGGGTCAGATCGCCCCCGCGCGGCATGGCCTGCTGGGCATTCACGAATAAATTGATGAGGACCTGCTCGATCTGGGCCTGGTCGATCTCCACGGCCCAGATATCGGTTTCGAGCGACTTGTGGATGATGATGTCCTTGCGGGTCTGGCCGAAGGCATTCGACGTCTTCTCGATCAGGTCGTTCATGTTGCAGGGCTTGACCTCGTAGCGGCCGCCGCTGGCGTAGGCGAGCAGCTGGCTTGTGAGATCGGTGCCGCTTTTTACCTGTTTTTCGATCCGTTTGAGCCGGCCGAAAGCAGGGTGGTCGGCCTTGGTCTCCGAGATCATCAGGGCCGTGTATCCCTGGATGCCCATGAGAATGTTGTTGAAGGCGTGAGCGATTCCGCCGGCCAGGGTGGCCACGGCCTCCATGTTCTGGGCATGGAACAGCTCGGCCTCCATCTTCTTGATATTCGTGATGTCCTCGTAGGTCATGAGCTGCTTGCCGTTTCCAAGCAGCACCATCCGGGAGTGCATGATCCGGTCGGAGCCGCCCCGCATGCGAACCGTCACGACGCGTTCTCCGACCTTGCGGCTTTTGACGAAGTTCTCCAGGTCCTCTCGGTAGAAGTACCGCACGAGGTCCCGGTAGGAGGGGTTCGGGAAGACCCGCTTCAGGAACGTCTCGGTGTCGGGCAGATCCTCGATGGTGTAACCGAAGATTTCCGTGAAGCGCGGGTTGAGGTATTCGAAGGTCCCGTCAGGCTTGGCCAGGGAGATGCCCGCGGGAGAGTTGTCCGAGAGGATCCGGAAGCGCTCCTCGCTCTCGATCAGGGCATATTCGATGCGCTTGCGGTCCGTGATGTCTGTGATCATGACCATGGCGCGGTTCTCGTCGATGCGTGTCGCCCTGAACTCGAGGACCTTCATGCTTCCATCGCGGCAGGTGACGTGGAATACCCGCGCGCTGCCCCGGATGTTTGCGGCCATGTCCACCCTCCAGGTCTCCATGGCCTTTTTCCGATAGTTTTCATCGGGAAAGGCCTTGAGGAACCATTCCTTTCCCGTGGGGACGTCCTCCAGGGCGTATCCCGTGATCCGGACAAATTCCGGGTTGATGTAGAGGAACTTTCCCTTTTCGCCCAGCAGGAGAATGCCGTAGGGCGATTTCTGGATGATGGTCCCGAAGGTCTCCCGCTCGTTCTGGAGGGTCTGCTCCAATTCGGCGATGCGCTTCTTCAGGGCCGCCGTTTCCTGGTTCGGCTCGTCCTGCGTGCTGTCCTTGACCATGGTCCCTCTCCCCGTAGGAGGCTGGTGACCGGGGGCGCATCCCGCAAGGAGGCGCAACCATGTCTGGTTCGCTCCTTGCCGGGAAGCACCTCAGGTGCTTCAAAAACATTCATCTGCTGCGTTGCCCTCCTGCCTCGCCGCTCAACCTGTAATGACCCTTTCCTCTGTTCTCCTCCCACGGAGGGGAGAGGAAGATTAAGGATCAAGGTTGCTTGAGGCCTCGCTCCTCGGCCTGTCGGGTGCCTTGCATCTGAACCTTTTTGACCAGCCTTTGAAGATCCTGCTTCGAATATCTATGCGCTCAAACCGTCGATGAACCGCGCCATCTCTTCGAGGACCGCCTCCCGCGCCTCTGCGTGGGGGATATGACCGCATGGAACAAGCAGAGCCTTAGTCGGTCCCGAGACCTGATGCTCTATGGCTCTCACCTGTGCCGGCGTTCCGTACCGGTCATCGGTTCCCTGGATGACGAGAACGGGACAGCGGACCCCGGGCAGAAACTCCTCGATGTTCCAGTCTCGGAATTCCGGGGACAGCCAGGTATCCGCCCAACCGTGAAAGACACGGTCCGTCTTGTCTCCGTGATAGCGTGCCAGCCGCTTCCCGAGGTCTGTCGAGGCATACGCGTTGAGAGCTTCGCGGATGCCCTCGAGCGTGACGCTTTCCACGAAAACGTGAGCCGCCTCGGTAATGACGGCACGAATCCCCTCCGGGTGTATCGACGCGTAGATCAGCGCGATGGACCCTCCATCGCTGTGACCGACGAGAATCGCCCTGCCGATCCCGCACTCACCGAGGACGGCAGGCAGGCCGAGCCGAGCCTCGTCATGGAGATAACCCCTGGGACGGGGCAGGGTGAAAGGATCCGATTTCCCGTATCCCCATCGGTCATAAACCAGGGCCGGCAGGCCCGTTTTTTCACATAAAAGCGACGGGAAATCCCGCCACTGACCGACGCTGCCCAGGCCCTCGTGAAGGAAAACAAGGGTCGTGCCGTTTGCGGTCCGGTTGATCGCGCCCGGCTCGATCCTCTCGGCGTAAATCCGGTGTCCGGCTGCGTGGATCTGGAAGGCCTTCCTGGAAACGCCCATGGCTCAATGATTCCTGTCACAAACAACGCATCCGGAACGGGCAACGGCATGCGAGCGCCCCCATCTTACATTTCCTGGGCGATGGGTCAAGACCATTTTTATCGCGCCCGGCCTCGGAGACGCACGGTTGTGCGGCTTCGACACAGCCCCTTGAGTGCAGCGTTATATTGGTTTTTTCTTCTCACCTGGCAGCGGCAACGGGCGTGTCTTTGGCGGTGGTATGGCGATTGCACGAAGATAGAGGGATTGCATGGATGGCAAATCATCCTGTTGATTCTTTTTCGGCTTGGGGGTAGTGTTAGGCGAAACCATTAAAGAAAATAGTCCCTTGGTTCGATAATGATGATTGCAGCATGATGCTCGCATAAACGTTTTTAGGCTGTTTCCCGACAGCCGGCATGATGGAGAGATGAAAATGGCAAAGCGCTCCGCAAAACTGTTGCTCGTCGTCCTTATCGCGGCATGGGTCGGTGTCCTGCTGACTGCCGGTGATTCCTCGGCACAATTGTACCGGTATGTTGACAAGAACGGAAATGTCGTGTTGACTGACAATCCACCCACCGGGGTGGTGGCAGAGGCCATAGAGAAGGAAGCTGCGGTGTCGGCTCCGTCATCGGAAACATCCGTCCCAAAGAGCAGGCCACCCCAGAGCCAGAGTGCAAAACCGGCGCCTTCACCCAAGGGAGATGATCAGATCAAGGAAGAGGCCGATAAGACGGCCGAGAAGGTGGCAAAGGAAGAGGCTGAGAAAGAGACGAAGAGGATCATGGCCGAGGAGGAGGCAAGGAAACAGGCAGAGCGGGAGCGACGCCTCGAAGAGGCCGACCGGCTCGAGGCCGAGGCGAAGAAACCCCTGCAGCCTACCCAGGAAAACATCGATCGGCAGACGAAACTGATGCAGGAGGCGCAGCGACTGCGGGATATGCAGTAGCGGCAAAGCCGTTTTGCGGCAGTGAAAGAAGTGTCTGAGTGCGTTAGTGTCTGAGTGAAGAGAGGAAGTGAAGGTCAGACGATGAGAAGAACAAATTCCTCAAGCTTCTTTTCTCGTCCCTCGTCCCTGGTCCCTCGTCCCTTGCAGTCATTGTTGGCCGTGGGGCTCATCTCTGTGGCTTTCGTCTGCATATCCGTGAGCCAAGCCGAGGCGCAAACGATTTACAAGTACACGGACAAAAATGGGGCGGTGGTCCTGACGGACAAGCCCCCGGCGGGGGTGAAAGCGGAGCCTTTCGTTTCTGGAGAGCCGGCAACGAAGCTGCCCATCGAAAAGAACGAGTCCTATACACAAACCCCCCGGCCCGGTTCCATGAACGCCGAGGATGCAATCCGCCAGAGGGACCAGCAACTCGAAGACGTGGTGAAGACAGTCGAGAGCCGCGACCGGGAGAAGGAACTCGAGAGACAGAAGAGGCTCCAGGAAGCGGACCGCCTCGAAGCGGAAGCCCGCGAGCCCATGCCCTCGACGAGAGAAAACCGGCAGCGCCAGTACGAGCTGCTGCAGGAGGCGGACAAACTGAGACGTCAGCAATAAGGGATACTGTAAAAACGATACCGGTTGGACGCGTCCACCGGCACCCTAGGAACCCGGACGTCCCTCAGGAGGGAAATGCTCCTCTAAGAAGGATATCCGGTTTTTTTATCGAAAACTTCTATCAGGCTTTTGTCCGGACGCGGATTCGACCCCTTGGTTCGGTCACGAACTTCCCGACGATGGCGGCATCGTCGATCCCCGCCTCCCGCATACGCTTCAGAAGGCCCTCGGCCTGATCGGCCGCCACGGCGATCAGCAATCCGCCCGAGGTCTGCGGGTCGTAGAGGACATCGGCGATCCAGGCCGGCACGTCGGGATCCATGTCCACCATGGGCTTGCGATAATCGCGGTTGCGGATCAAGCCGCCGGGGATGATCTCTCCCTCGACGAGCTCCCGGATGCCCTTGAAAACGGGTATGGCCGATGCGAAGATCTCGAGCCCCACAACACTTCCTTCAATCATCTCGCAGGCGTGTCCCAGAAAGCCGAAACCGGTCACATCCGTGCACGCATGCACCCCCGGCGTTTGCATCATCAACTCGGCGGCCTTGCGATTGAGCGTCGACATGGAGCGGATGGATCGCTCGACGAGCACCTCATCGGCGGAGCCCACCTTTACGGCCGTGCTGACGATGCCCGTCCCCAGGGCTTTCGTGAAGATGAGCCGGTCGCCGGGCTTTGCCCCCCGGTTGAGCAGGACCCGGTCGGGGTGAATGAGACCCGTTACGGCAAGGCCGTACTTGAACTCGTCGTCCTCCACGCTGTGCCCGCCCACGAGGGTCACCCCGGCTTCGATCATCTTGTCGAGGCCCCCGCGAAGGACGTCGTGTAAGATGGAGATGTCGAGCGTCTTCACGGGAAAGCAGATGATGTTCATGGCTGTCAGCGCCCGTCCGCCCATGGCGTAGACGTCCGAGAGGGAGTTGGCCGCCGCCACCTGGCCGAAGGTGTAGGGGTCGTCGACGATGGGCGTGAAGAAGTCCACCGTCTGGATGATGGCCAAATCATCGCGAAGTTTATACACCCCTGCGTCTTCGTTGCCCTCGATCCCGGCGATGAGATTCGGGTCAACGATCTTCGGCAGGCCTTGCAGTGCTCGATTCAGGTCACCCGGACCGATCTTGCAGGCTCAACCGGCGCTCTTGACGGTTTCCGTCAGGCGGATCTTCTTGTCCCTGTCCATGGCTTTCCTTACATCGTAGAGGAATTTCCGCCAGAAGTAGCGGATGAACATACTATCTCCTTTATCCTAGGTCCGATGTCAAGATGCACTATTTCCCTTTCTCAAACGGATACCCCGCCTCGTCCCACGCCTTGATCCCGCCCGGGTAGCGGCAGGCATTCTTGTAGCCGAACTTCACGGCGAACAGGGCGGCATTGTGGCTTCGCGTGCATTCGGTAAAACCGCAGTAAAAGACGATCGTGCGGTCCTTGTCGGGGCCCAGCAACTTGATCAGGGCGTCTTTCTTCTGGTCGTCAATGCTCGTCATGACGGGCCTGGGGAACTCGATGTGAACGGCGCCGGGGATGTGCTGCTTCTTGTAGCTGTCCTCAGGATTCACATCAACGATGAGCATGGGCTTTTTCTGGTCGAGCCAGCTTTTCAGCTCCTTCGTAGCCACGAATCTGTAGCCGCCCTGGGCCACTTCAGTCGCGAAGTTGACGGCGATGGTCTCTTTTTCCAGTTCCCCCGTTCCCCATGCGGCCGGGGCATTTCCAGCTGCCAGGACCCATATCGCGGCGATGGCGGCAACGATCACTTTGCGGATCATACAGAAGGTCTCCTTTTGGTTATTCTCGGCTCTATGGGAGCCGGTCTGTCTCGGATCAGCGTTCAGCGTGCCGGGAAGGCTTGCACGTCATTCATTAATATTCAGCTTTACTGAATAAGTCAAATTCAGATAAGTTATAGTTTGAATTTGATTATGCTCTTTCTTCATGGTAATCAGGCGATGCAGACGGGAGAGGATTTCCGGAAGGAGGATATGGATTTGGCATCCGACGGGTTTCAGCATCTGACGATTCAACAGCTCGAGGCTCTCGTCCATCTTGTCGATGAGCGCAGCTTCAGCCGAGCGGCAAGAAAGATGCACCTCACGCAGCCCTCGCTGACGAAACACATCCGCAATATCGAGGAGGCACTGGGGTCGAAGGTCGTCAACCGTTCCAGCAGAAGCCTTTCCCTGACGCCCGAGGGAAAGATCCTCTATGACTATGCAAGGCGGATCGTCAAGTTGAGAGACGAGGCCCGGGAGCAGGTCCTGCGGCTCCGTGAAATCGAGACCGGCGACATCCGGATCGCAGCCAGCACGATCCCGGCCACGTATATCCTGCCCTATGCCATCGGCGGGTTCAGGAAGAAATTCCCGCAGATCCGGACCACGGTGCGCACAGCCGACAGCACCGATGTCATCGAGATGGTCCTGGACAATGGCGCCGAGATCGGTTTCATCGGGAAAAAGCCGGCGGGAGGGAAGCTCTCCTCCGAGGCCCTGTGGAAGGACCGGCTGGTGCTTGCCGTCCCTTCCGGGCACCCCTGGGCGAAGCGACGCTCTGCCCGCCTGGCCGAAATTTTCAAACAGCCTTTCGTGATCCGCGAGAAGGGTTCGGGCACGCGTGAGACCTTTGAGAGCTGCCTGAGGGAGTCGGGCATACCCGGCCCTCCGCATCTCAATATCGTGGCGGAGCTGGGCAGCTCCGAGGCGGTCAAGGAGGCGATCCTCGCCGGGCTGGGCATCTCGGTGATATCGGTCCACGCCATCCGGCGTGAATTGAAATCAGGCCTGCTGGCGGGTCTTTCCATCGACGAGTGCGGAATCGAGCGCTCTTTTTATTTGATTTATCGCAGGCAATTCGATTTAATGAACCACCATAAACGGTTTCTCGAATTCATCCGGGCGTATCGCCCGGAAAACCCCTCTCAGAGGTAACTTCATGCCCCCGATCCGTTACGTCAGCACCAACCGCAGCCTCGATGCCGTGCCCGGCATGAAGCCCTTCAAGCAGGCCGTTTCCTTTCGGGACGCGCTTCTGCAGGGGCAGGCGCCCGACGAGGGGCTTTTCGTGCCCGATTCGATCCCCCGGCTCGCCATCGACGACATTCAGGCGCTCAAGGGGCTTCCCTATGCGCATGCTGCGCTTCTCGTGGCAGAGGCGTTCCTCAAAGACGAGCTTCCCCGGGAAGAGCTCAGGAAGATCGTGGAGGACTCCTACAACTACGACGTCCCTCTGGAACGGGTCTTCGACCGGACGTACGTCATGCGTCTCGACCGGGGTCCGACGGCCTCCTTCAAGGATTTTGCCGCCCGGATGATGGCAAGGCTCATGAGCCGCCTGCGCGATCGGGGAAAGCGTCTCAACGTTCTCGTGGCCACCTCGGGCGACACGGGGAGCGCCGTCGGCGAGGCCTTCAAGGGCGTCGAGGGGATCAGCGTCTGCATCCTGTACCCGAAAAGCGAGGTGAGCGGGATGCAGAAAAAGCAGCTCGACACGATCGGCGACAACGTCTCGGCCCTGTCTGTCGACGGCAAGTTCGACGACTGCCAGAACCTGGTGAAGCAGGCCTTCTCCGACCCGGGCCTTGCGCACCTCAATCTGACCTCGGCAAACTCCATCAACTTCGGACGGATCATGCCGCAGATCGTCTACTACGTCTACGGGTACGCCCAGCTTGCCGAGAAGGGCGATGAGATCGTCTATTCCATCCCATCGGGAAACTTCGGCAACGCCCTGGGATGCGAATATGCCAGGCGCATGGGGCTCCCGGTCCGGATGCTCGTCATGCCCACCAATGAAAACGACGAGTTCCCCAACTATCTCAGAACGGGGGTCTATGAAAAAGTATCCCCGTCGAAGGCCTGCCTGTCGAACGCCATGAATGTGGGCCACCCGAGCAACCTGGCCCGCTTCTTCGAGCTTTACGGGGGAACGGTGGACCGCACGGGGGTCGTGCACGCGTACCCCGATCTCAAGGAGATGCGCAGGCACATTTTTTCCGTCAGCGTCTCCGACGAGGAGACGAGAAAGACCATCCGGAGCGTCTACGACCGCTACAACATCCTGCTGGAGCCGCACGGGGCCGTCGGGTGGAAGGGCCTCGAGCACTACCTGGAGGCCTGCTGCGGGTCCGTCGACGACCCCTGCGTGTGCCTCGAAACGGCACACCCGGCCAAGTTTCCCGAGGAGATCATCGAACTGTTGGGCGTCACACCCGAGGTGCCGCAGAGCATGAAGGACCTGGAAAAGCGCGCCGGCTCGGCCGTTGAACTGCCCGCCGATTACGGGCGCCTGCGTTCCTTCCTGCTGGACACGCTGAAGGGGACCGACTGAGAGACAGCTGTTTCGTCAAAGGCGTGATTGGGCGGCGGGCATCGGACCCGATTCACTCCGATGGAGAAGCGGGTTTTGACGCTTCCGACGTGCCGATGACGAATGTAGCCCCTTCCACACCGCACTTCTTCCTGTACCGTTGTTTTCTCAAATTACTTTCAGCATGCAACATTACGATTGGCAACGTTCGTATGTAGTATATGTGACCTTAAAAAAACATTCTGGGAGTTGAACTGATGAATTTCAGATTGCGAACGATGACCCTTGAGGACATCCCCGT
>DASRZY010000126.1:0-34186 GCA_035685905.1 Syntrophales bacterium | reverse complement strand
GCAACTGGTGGAGCGTGACCCCGGGTTCCCAGATGCTCTGGACGACGGCCGTGAACCATGTCGTGAAGCGTGCGCGATACAAGGAACCCTCCGACGACCTGAAAAACCTCCTGCTCGGGCGCTACGGCGAGCTGCCTTTCTACAAGCCGGCCGACTGGATCTATGAAGCCGTCCTGGGGAGCGACTGGAAAAAGGTGATCGAGCGCGATTACGGATATCAGAAGATCGAAGATGTGGACCTCAACATCGAAAAACGCGTCCTCGAGAAGAGGCTGGAGCGCAACGTCTCGGAGGAGGAACTCGTCCTGTACCTGCAGCACCCCAATGACGCCGTGAGCTTCTTCAAGTTCGAGGAGAAATACGGCAAGGTCTGGGTCCTGCCGCCGAAGGTCTGGTTCAAGAAGGGCGGCTTCGATCTGGGCGACACTTTCGAGTTCCCCGATGCCTACGGCAAGCTCCATTCCATCGTCATCGGGCCGCAGCGCAAGACCTCGAGCGGCGACGTCGTGACCTACCTGGTCATCGATCATCACCCCGAGCCCATCTTGACGGAACTCGAGCAGGTAGGCGAAAAGGTGACCCGGAAAGTGACCCTGACAGCCAAGGAGATCGAAGCCCTGGCAAAGGGCGGGGACATCCGATCGCCCATCAAGGGTACCGTCAACGAGGTGCCTGTCTCGGAGGGCGCTGAGGTATTGGCCGGCCAGGTGCTGATCGTGCTCGAGGCGATGAAGATGCTCAGCAACATCGTCTCGGGGATCAACGGGAAAGTCGTGGAGATCCTGAAAAACCCGGGTGACCAGGTTGAAGTGGGTGATCCGCTCATCACGGTAAAGAAAGCCCCGGAAGGGGAGGTGGGAAGCCATGGTTCCCGGCGGGAAAAGAACTGAAATATAAGGACATTTTTATCAACAAATAGTTAAATTTGTTACATTTTCGCTGAAAAGGCGATTTCGCCTTGACAGGTCGTTCTTTTGAAGGTATGTAGGTTCCCTGCCTGCGGGATCGGGATGTTACAAGAGTTCCGGACGGGGCGGGTTTTCGACGCGCTGATTTGGGGGATATAAATATCCCTCGGCATCACGCGACTTCTTTCTTCCCGTATTTGTAGGGGAAAACTGAAAAGTTCATTTCCGGTTTTCGAGTACAAAGCAAGGATGAGGATGAGCAATGCCGAAGCACTTTTATACCCTTCTGATCATTCCGCATAAGAAAAAAGATTCCGTCAAGAAGTTTCTCGCCACACCATGGCATTTCCGCCTCACCGGTATCTTCTCGGCCCTGTTCCTCTGCTTCTTCGGATATTGTGCCTTTGACTACCTCTCCATCAAGCTCGAGCAGCTGGAGCTGGAAAACCTGCGACAGATGGCATCGACTCAGCAGGAACAGATCGACACCCTTCAGGATAAGATCTCCTTCTTCGAGAGAAAGCTGGCCGATCTGAGGCAGGTCGATGAAAAGATCCGCAACATGGCCAGCGAGATGACGGGAAAGCGCAGCAAGGCGGCCGCCGTGAAGGATAAGATCGCCTCCAGAGAACAGCTGCGGGGCGTTGGCGGGCCGATGCCGGCCGATGAGGCTGGGCCGGACAAGCTCTCCAATTTGAATCATCACATGGACAGGCTTCTCCAGGATGCCTCGGCCCGGGAGAAGAGCCTGGCAGAGCTGCAGGAATATCTGCGCGCACAGAGATCCCTTGCTGCGGTGACGCCGTCCATCTGGCCGGTCACCGGCTGGGTGACCTCCGAGTTCGGACGCAGGACAAATCCCTTCGGCGGGCGTGGGGAATTCCATGCGGCCCTTGACATTGCTACGAAGCTGGGGGCCCCCATCCAGGCGCCTGCTGACGGGATCGTGGCCAACGTGGAGAAGCGTCCTGACATGGGCCTCATGATCCAGGTCGAACACGGCAGGGGCATTGCGACACTTTATGCCCATCTTTTCAGGGCCGCCGTGAGCAAGGGCCAGGTTGTCAAGCGCGGCGAAATCCTCGGCTATGTCGGGAACTCAGGCCGAAGCACCGGCGCTCATCTCCATTATTCCGTGAGCCTGAACGGAGTCTACGTCAACCCGAGGAAGTATCTTCCCTGATTCCCTTTTTTAAAAAAATGAGATATACTATGAACAAATCCGGTAAGGACTTACCGGGTTTTTTTTAGGTGGACAGGCATGCTGAATTTCATTCACAAGATATTCGGGACCAAGAATGAGCGTGAGCTCAAGCGCATTGCGCCTCTCGTTGACGAGATCAACCATTTCGAGCCCGCCATCAAGAAGCTCTCCGACGAGGAACTGAAGGCAAAAACAGCCCATTTCAAGGAGAAGCTCGCAAACGGGGTTACCCTCGACGACATCCTGCCGGAGGCCTTTGCCGTCGTGCGGGAAGCCGCATGGCGAACCGTGGGGATGAGACCCTTCGACGTGCAGCTCATCGGGGGGATCGTGCTCCACGAGGGCAAGATCGCAGAGATGAAGACGGGCGAAGGAAAAACCCTTGCCGCGACCATGCCCCTGTACCTCAATGCCCTCACGGGCAGGGGGGCTCAGCTCGTCACGGTGAACGACTACCTGGCCAGGCGCGACGCCGCCTGGATGGGACCCATCTACAACTTCCTGGGACTCTCCGTAGGGGTCATCGTTCACGGGCTCACCGACGATGAGAGGCGCCAGGCCTACGGCAGCGACATCACCTACGGCACGAACAACGAATTCGGCTTTGATTACCTGCGGGACAACATGAAGTTCACCCTCGAGGATTACGTCCAGAGGGAGTTCCACTACGCCATCGTCGACGAGGTCGACAGTATCCTCATTGACGAGGCGCGAACCCCGCTCATCATCTCGGGCCCGTCCGAGGAATCGACGGACAAGTACTACCGGATCAACCAGATCATCCCCAATCTCAGGCGCGAGAAGGATTACACGATTGACGAGAAGGCGCGGACCGTCGCCCTCACCGAGGAGGGTGTCGCGCGGGTGGAGAAGTCGCTCAAGCTCGAGAATCTCTTCGACCCGAAGAATATCGAGCTGCTGCACCACGTGAACCAGGCCCTGAAGGCACACACACTGTTCAAGCGGGATGTGGACTACGTCGTGAAGAACGGCGAAGTTCTCATCGTCGACGAGTTCACGGGCCGCCTCATGCCCGGGCGGCGCTACAGCGAGGGGCTGCACCAGGCTCTCGAGGCCAAGGAAAACGTCAAGATCGAACGGGAGAACCAGACCCTCGCCTCGGTCACGTTCCAGAATTATTTCCGGATGTATGAAAAGCTGGGCGGCATGACGGGAACAGCCGACACGGAAGCAGCCGAGTTTGCCGAGATCTACAGCCTGGAAGTGATGGTCATCCCCACGAACATGCCCATGATCCGGACGGATCACGCGGACGTGATCTACCGGACGGAGCAGGAGAAGTTCGCAGCCGCCATCGAGGAGATCCGAGAGCTGCACAAGCAGGGCCGGCCCGTCCTGGTCGGCACGATCTCCATCGAGAAGTCGGAAAAACTGAGCACCATGCTCTCCCGGACGGGGGTCAAGCATCACGTCCTCAACGCAAAGCAACACGATCGCGAGGCGGAGATCGTCGCCCAGGCAGGACAGCGGGGCGCCGTCACCATCTCGACGAACATGGCCGGCCGCGGCACCGACATCAAGCTGGGCGAGGGGGTCGCACAACTGGGCGGCCTGCACATCCTCGGGACCGAGCGTCACGAGAGCCGCCGGATCGACAACCAGCTCAGGGGCCGCTCCGGGCGCCAGGGCGACGCGGGGTCTTCCCGCTTCTACCTCTCCCTGGAGGATGATCTTCTGAGGATCTTCGGCGGCGAGCGGATCGGGTCGATCATGGACAAGATCGGATTCGAGGAGGGCCAGCCCATCGAGGCCAACATGCTGAGCAAGGCCATCGAGAACGCCCAGCGGAGGGTGGAAGCCCACAACTTCGACATCCGCAAGCATCTCCTCGAGTTCGACAACGTGATGAACGTCCAGCGCGAAGCCATCTACGAGCAGCGCAAGTCCGTCCTCAAGGGCGAGGATCTCTGGGGAATGCTGGAGGAGATGCTCGGCGAAGTCGTCGAAAACACGGTCGGGGAATACATCGACGAAAAGATGCACCCCGAGGAGTGGAACCTCAAGGGCCTGGATGACATCCTGTACCATCTCTTCTCCGTCAGGATGCGCTACAGCGAAGCGGGACGGCAGCCGGCGGGCCGCGAAGCGATGATCGAGGAAATTCGCAACGCCGCCCTGGAGCACCTCCGCAGGAAGGAGGCGAATTTCGGCAAGCCGCTGTGGGATTACCTGATGAAGGTGATCATGCTTCAGTCCATCGATTCCTTCTGGAAAGACCACTTGCTGGGAATGGATCACCTCCGGGAAGGCATCGGCCTGCGCGGCTATGCGCAGAAAGACCCTATCCGGGAGTACCAGAAGGAAGGCTACGAGATGTACCTGGAGATGGAGTACCGCATCCGGCAGGACACGGTTCAGAAACTCGCTCTCGTTCAGGTGCAGCGCGAAGAGGAAGTGGAGGACCTGAGGGACAAGACGCAACGCGATGTGGTGCTCACGCACGGCACGGCGGGGGCCCCGGTGAAGCAGTCCAAAAAGGAGGCTGCGAAGGTCGGGCGCAATGACCCCTGTCCCTGCGGGAGCGGGAAGAAATACAAGAAGTGCTGCGGGAAATAAAGGGACCAGGGTATAGGGTCCAGGGTCCAGGGGTTGTGCAGGCGTTCCGCCTGATTCATTTTGACCGGATTAGAGCGAATGCAAGAAGGATAAGAGAATGTCCGATAGCGAGCAGAAATTCATCGTCCCGGGGTTTCAGGCCAGCGGGATTGCGGCGGGGATCAAGGAGGACGGCAAGAAGGACCTGGCGCTTCTGCATTCCGAGGTGCCGGCCAGGGCAGCGGGGGTCTTTACGACGAACGTTTTCAAGGCGGCACCGGTGCTTCTTGACATGGAACGGATCAAGAACGGTTCCGCCCGGGCCATTATCGTCAACAGCGGCAACGCAAATGCAGCCACCGGCGAGGAAGGCTATCAGGACGCCGTCAAGATGGCGCGGTTCTGTGCGGGCGCCCTCCAGATCGACGAATCCCAGGTGCTGGTGGCCTCAACGGGTGTCATCGGACGGAAACTCCCCATTGACAAGGTGGCCGGCAGCGTGAGTCGCCTCGTGAAGGGACTTTCCGCCGACGGGATTCCCGAGGCCGCCCAGGCCATCATGACGACGGACCAATATCCCAAAATGCAGTTCCGCGAGGGGCCCGTTGGGGGAACCGACATCTGCATCTGCGGGATCGCCAAAGGGGCGGGGATGATCGAGCCCAACATGGCGACCTTGCTGTCCTTCATCCTGACCGATGCCGACCTCGACGACCAGGCCATGAAGAGGGCGTTGCGGGAGGCGACGGATCGAAGCTTGAATGCAATCAGCGTCGACGGTTGCATGAGTACAAACGACACGGTGATCATCCTGGCAAACGGCCTGGCCGGCAACCGCAAGATACGCACGTCGACCCGGGATTTTGCTGTCTTCACGGCTATGCTCACCGATGTGATGATGGAACTTGCCAAATTGATTGTGCGCGACGGCGAGGGGGCGACAAAACTCATCGAGATTGTCGTCGAGGGGGCGAAAACAACCGGGGAGGCCCGGAGCGTGGCCTATCAGATTGCCCGGTCGAATCTCGTCAAAACGGCCTTTTACGGCGCCGATCCGAACTGGGGCCGGGTGATCTCGGCCGTGGGTGCTGCCGGGGTGGCGATCGACGGGGCCACCGTTGAACTCTACTTCGACGGGCTGCCCCTGTTCAGACGGGGCCAGGGGGTATCGGACCATCTGAAGGAGCTTGCCGAGGTGATGAAGAAGGACCAGGTCAAAGTCCTGGTGAAACTGGGGCAGGGTACAAAGGATTTTCGGGTTTACGGCTCTGACCTGACCCTGGATTACGTGAGACTGAACGCGCATTACACGACGTAAAAGGGTCAAGGGTATAGGGTAAAGGGAAGAACTGAATCCCCTTGTCTCCTTTCTCGAAAGAGACGCCACAAGGGGATTTTTTTATTTGCCAAATCAGGCGGTTTGTGCTAACTAAACCCGTTCTATCACTCACACCCTCGGATTGACGGGCCTGTTGCCTTTCGAAAGAGAGGTTACCCGGTAAGTGAAGGGGTGGAGGAATCAAACAGGAAAAGGAGAGTCCCATGTCCACAGTATCCATGAAGTTGTTGCTCGAGTCGGGTGTTCACTTCGGTCACCAGACCAACAAGTGGAACCCAAAGATGAAACCTTACATTTTCGGAGCCCGGAACGGCATTTACATTATCGACCTTCAACAAACGGTTGAGATGTTCAAGGGCTCGTACAGCTTCGTCGTCGACACCGTTATGAACGGCGGCGAGATCCTCTTTGTGGGCACCAAGAAGCAGGCCCAGGAATCCATTCGGGAAGAAGCCGAGCGCTGCGGAATGCCCTACGTCAACTATCGCTGGCTGGGCGGCATGCTCACCAACTTTTCTACCATCAAGAAACGGATCGACCGCCTGAACGAGCTTGATTCACTGTTCAGCAGCGAATCCATCAACGTGTTTCCGAAGAAAGAGATCCTCCTGTATCAGAAGGAGAAAGAGAAACTGGACAAGGTATTGGGCGGGATTCGGCGCATGAAAGGCCACCCGGCCGCAATCTTCGTTGTCGACCCCAAGAAGGAAGATATCGCCGTTCATGAGGCTCGCAAGCTGGGTGTCCCGGTGGTGGCCATTGTGGACACGAACTGCGATCCCGACGTGGTGGATTACATCATCCCCGGCAACGATGACGCAATCCGGGCCATTAAGCTGTTCGCGGCCAGGATTGCCGACGCAGTGCTCGAGGGCAAGCAGAAATTCGAAGAAAAGATCCAGGCTGAAAGCGACAAGGTGTCAACACCTGCGGCAAAAGAGCCTGAGGCCGGCGAGACCGATGTGCCCGACAGCATCGAGCTGAAGGGGACCGAAGCCGAAGCGGAAAAGACCGCGAGCTGATCGGAATCATTCACACACAGAACGACGAGGAGGTAAAGTAAATTGGAAATCTCGGCAGATATCGTGAAGGAACTCAGGATAAAAACGGGCGCCGGCATTATGGACTGCAAGGAAGCCCTGAAGGGTTCGAACGGCAATTTTGAAAAAGCGATCGACTATCTACGGGAGAAGGGACTTTCGGCAGCGACGAAGAAGTCTTCCCGTGCCACGAAAGACGGCCTGGTCTATTCCTACATCCACATGGGCGGCAAGGTCGGCGTCATGATCGAGGTCAACTGTGAGACCGATTTCGTCGCCAAGACGGAGAATTTCAAGAATCTCAGCAAGGACCTGGCCATGCACGTCGCAGCCATGAACCCCTCGTATGTGAAGCCCGAGGATGTTCCTGAGGCGACTCTTCAGAGGGAAAAGGACATTTATCGCAAGCAGGTCATTGCCGAGGGCAAGCCCGAGAAGATCGCCGACAAGATCGTCGAGGGAAAGCTCAAGAAGTATTACGAGGAAGTCTGCCTCATGAAGCAGAAATTCATCAAGGACACGAACGTGACGGTGGAGGATCTCATCAAGTCCTCCATTGCCCAGACGGGGGAAAACATCCTCGTGAGGCGGTTCGTCCGCTACCAGCTCGGCGGCGACGAAGCCGCGGGCAACGCGCTGTAGAAAAGCTGTAGGGACCCGGCCACGGCCGGCAAAATAGAGTTTGACGATGGCGGTCGGGATGAAGGCGGTCTACAAACGTGTCCTTTTGAAGCTGAGCGGTGAGGCCCTCATGGGCAGCCGCTCATTCGGCATCGATCCGGGCATCGTTCAGGCCATTGCCCTGGAAATCAGCGATGTGGTAAAGCTGGGCGTCGAGATCGGTGTCGTCATCGGCGGGGGGAACATCTTCCGCGGCATAGAGGGGAGCTCCCGTGGCATGGAGCGTACCCAGGCGGACAACATGGGTATGCTCGCCACGGTGATCAACAGCCTTGCCCTCCAGAGCGTTCTGGAGGGGCTGGGCGTCCGGTGCAGGGTCCAGACAGCCATCGAGATGAGGGAAGTGGCCGAGCCCTTTATCCGTCGCAGGGCGACGCGGCATCTGGAAAAAGGCAGGGTGGTCATCTTTGCGGGAGGAACGGGAAACCCCTACTTCACCACAGACACGGCTGCAGCCCTGCGAGCGGCCGAGATCCAGGCCGAGGTCATTCTGAAGGCGACCAAGGTCAACGGGGTCTATGACAAGGATCCGGTCAAGCATGCCGGCGCGAAGATGTACAAAAAAGTAAGCTATACCGAGGCATTGGCGAAAAATCTTAAAGTGATGGATGCAACCGCCATTTCCCTCTGCCGTGAAAACAGCATCCCCATCCGGGTATTCAACATCGCAAAAAAAGGCAATATCAAGTCCGTCATCTGCGGGAAAACCGTGGGAACCATCGTTGGAGGCTGATATGAGCGAAATGACTGATCTCATCTTTTCCGGGATGAAAGACGACATGGATAAGAGCCTCAAGTTCCTCGAGAAGTCCTTCAGCAAACTCAGGACGGGGCGCGCGTCGCTTGCCCTGCTCGATGGGATCAAGGTCGAGTACTACGGGGTGCCCACGCCGATCAATCAGGTGGCATCCCTGTCTGTTCCGGAGTCCCGCTTGATCCAGATCTCTCCCTGGGACACCAGCGTCATCCCCAACATCGAGAAAGCGATCCAAAAATCCGAGCTGGGCCTCAATCCCATCAACGACGGCAAAATCGTCCGGATCAACATCCCGGTTCTCACCGAGGAGCGGAGGAAGGAGCTGGTCAAAGTCGTGAAGAAGATGGCCGAGGAGGGGAAGGTCAAGCTCAGAAACCTCCGGCGTGACGCCAACGAGGAGCTCAAGAAGCTGAAGAAGGACGGCGACATCGCAGAGGATGAACTCTTCAAGTATCAGGCCGATGTGCAGAAATTGACAGACGATTACATCGAAAAGACGGACAAGATTTTACAGACAAAAGAGAAAGAGATCATGGAGATTTAACGGCGCTTGTCCGCCATCATCTCGACATGGAAAGGGGCCCTATCGGGCTCCTTCTTTTTTATCCCGTGAAGTGGGATAATCTTACCTTGAAAATGTAAGCCGGCTGTGATAGTCAAACGAAAATTCATCATTGAAAATCGATAAATAGACCTTTAATGGATCGTCTTGACAAAACCAATCTTCCCCGGCACATCGCCATCATCATGGACGGCAACGGCCGGTGGGCCCAGAAACACTCCCTGGGGCGAATCGCCGGTCACCGGAAGGGCGCCGAGTCGGTGCGAAAAGTCGTCGAAGCCTGCCGCAGGATCGGAATTTCCTATCTCACTCTTTATGCCTTCTCGTCGGAAAACTGGAGCCGGCCGGAAAGAGAAGTCGGCGCTCTCATGACCCTCCTTGAGAGGTACCTGAAGTCGGAAGTCAAGGTCATGATGAAGAACAACATCCGGCTTCTCACGATCGGCGACACGGCTGCATTGCCGCCGAAGGTGCGAACGATTCTCGGGGAAACAATCGAGAAAACGGCGGGCAACACGGCCATGACGCTGATCCTTGCCCTGAACTACGGAAGCCACGACGAGATTCTCGAAGCGGTCAGGAAGATAGCAGAGCAGGCGCGGCTGGGAAAGCTTCAAACGGACAAAATCACGGAAGAGAGCTTCTCGGAATATCTTTACACAAGACGAATACCCGATCCGGACTTGCTCATCCGGACCAGCGGCGAGTATCGCCTGAGCAATTTTCTCATGTGGCAGATGGCCTACACGGAGTTTTATTTCACCGATACCCTGTGGCCCGATTTCAGGGAAGAGCAGCTCATCGAGGCCATCCTCGAGTACCAGCGGCGTGAGCGGCGGTTCGGTTTGACAAGCGATCAGGTACACAAGAGATCATGATGGCAAGCTCTCATATCAAGAGATGGCTGACGGGCGTCATAGCCGTGCCCATTCTCTTTTCCATCATCTATTACGGCACGGAAGCAATCTTTGCGGGCTTTGTCCTCGTCGTGACCCTCGTGGCCGTACTCGAGTACAACCGTCTTGTCTTCGGCAGTCAGGGCGATATGGAGAAGCGCTTGCTTCTCCTGCTCGGGGTACTCCCGCCACTGGCTGCAGCACTGGCAGGCCAGGGAGCGATCCTGCCCGTTGCCGTTTTGTCTTCTCTTGCGGCGTTCATCCTCTACCTGATCAGCACGAGAGAGGGCGCTCTCGATCTCAACCCCCTGGGGCGGTATGTCCTGGGGTACGTATACCTGCCGGTGATGCTTTCGCATCTCATCCTCCTGAGGAGCGGCACAAAAGGGGTCATCTGGATCTTCTTTGTCATCGTATTGGCCTTTTCCGGCGATATCGCAGCCTTTTACGTGGGCAGGACCTTCGGAAAGCGCAAGCTGATGCCCCACGTGAGCCCGGGCAAGACGGTGGAGGGCCTTCTCGGTCTTGCTGCCGGGAGTGTGTCAGGCTGTCTGATCTACGGGCATTTCCTCCTGCCCGAGGTGCCCGCGGCACACATCGTGGTTCTGGGGCTTGCAGCCGGAGTGATCGGACAGCTGGGGGATCTCTTCGAGTCATTGATCAAGAGGGCCTCGGGGGCCAAGGATTCCGGCGAAATCCTGCCGGGCCACGGCGGGATTCTCGACCGGCTTGACTGCCTCTTGTTCATCGTTCCCTTTGTGTATTACTACAGGACGTACGTGCTCGCGTGAAAAAGATAGCCATTCTCGGTTCGACGGGGTCGATCGGGGTAAACGCCCTCGATGTGGTATCGAGACATCCCGGGGAACTTGGCGTTGTCGCACTGGCAGCGGGGAAGAACCTCGATGTCCTGAAGGAACAGATTGAGCGTTTCAGGCCGAAGATCGTTTCCGTGATCGACAAGGAACACGCCGGGCGGCTCCGAGCGATGTTGGGACCGGCATACCGAACGGAGATCTTCTGGGGCGATGAAGGGGTACGGAACGTCGCATCGGCACATGGGGCGGACCTGGTGTTGTCGGCCATCGTGGGCGCAGCGGGCCTCGTCCCGACCCTTGCAGCCATCGAGGCGGGCAAGGACATAGCCCTGGCCAACAAGGAGACCCTGGTTACGGCAGGATCCCTTGTCGTCGAGAAGGCCCGTTCGAAGGGGGTTCGAATCCTCCCCGTCGACAGCGAGCACAGTGCCGTCTTTCAGTGCATCGAAGGAAACAGCCCGAAAAGCGTCGGCCGTGTCATCCTGACTGCTTCGGGGGGACCTTTTCTTCATACTGCCCGTGAAGAGCTCGGGCGAGTGAGGATATCCGACGCGCTCAATCACCCGAACTGGAAGATGGGCCGGAAGATCACCATCGACTCGGCGACGATGATGAACAAGGGGCTGGAGGTGATCGAGGCTCACTGGCTTTTCGGAGTCGCTTACGGCCGGATCGAGGTGGTCATCCACCCGCAGAGCATCATCCACTCCCTGGTGGAGTTTGTCGACGGCTCCGTGCTGGCGCAGATGGGGCTCCCGGACATGCGCGGGCCCATATCCTATGCCCTGTTCTACCCTGAACGGACACCGGGAGGATTTCCGGTCTTCGAACTGTCGAAGGTGGGCAAGCTGGAGTTTCTGCCGCCGGACCTGGAACGCTTCCCGTGCCTGCGGCTGGGTTACGATGCAGGCAGGGCGGGCGGCACCATGCCGGCTGTCATGAACGCCGCGAACGAGGTGGCCGTGAACTCGTTCCTGGAGGAGAAAATACCGTATTCGGCCATCGCCCGCGTCATCGAGGCAGTCATGGCCCGGCATGCTCCGGTGGACATATCTTCCCTGGAGGTCGTCCTGTCGGCCGATGCCTGGGCGCGGAAAGAGGCCGGAGAAATATTGAATAAAGGAATAGGGTGAGAATCGGATGGGTGTCGGTATCAATATCGCATCGGTTATCGTTCTGCTGGGTGTCCTGATCTTTGTTCACGAGCTGGGTCATTTCCTGCTGGCCAAGTCGCTGGGGGTGGGCGTCCTGAAGTTCTCCCTGGGGTTTGGCCCGAAGCTCATCGGCCGCAGAGTCGGCGAAACCGATTACATGATCTCGCTCGTGCCCCTGGGTGGCTATGTGAAGCTGCTGGGCGAATCGGAAACCGATGATGTTCTGCCCCAGGATGAAAAGCGCTCCTTTGTGAAACAGCACGTCTTGCGAAAAATCGCCATCGTCATCGCGGGGCCTCTGTTCAATTTTCTCTTTGCCATCCTTGCCTTTGCTGTCATTTTCATGGTGGGGGTCCCGAGCCTCACAACGGAGATCGGGAGCGTGCAGTCGGGCTCGCCGGCCGAGGTTGCCGGATTGCGGGCAGGAGATGCGGTCGTATCCATCGACGGCAAGGATGTCGCGCGCTGGGGAGATCTGGCCGAGATCATCACGAAGAGCGGGGGCCGGGAGATCAGCCTGAAATTGAACCGGGAAGGGGCTTTGCAGGACGTACGAGTGAAGCCCGAAATGATCAAGACGAAGAATATCTTCGGCGAGGACGTGGACAGCTACAAGATCGGGGTGGGGGCTTCGAAGAACACGTTTATCGAGCGTCAGAACCCCATCAAGGCCACGTGGTCGGGTATCGAACAGACCTGGGCGATCACGGAGCTGACTCTTGTCAGCATCGTCAAGATGATCCAGGGGGTCGTGTCGCCGGATTCCCTGGGCGGGCCCATCCTGATCGCGCAGATGGCGGGCGCGAATGTGAAGAAAGGCATCATGAATTTTGTCTTCTTCATGGCCCTGCTCAGCATCAACCTTGCCGTGCTGAACCTCTTTCCCATCCCCGTGCTCGACGGCGGCCACCTCCTGTTCTTCGTGATCGAGCTTGTCACGGGCAAGGAGGTCAACATCAAGTGGCGCGAGAGGGCGCAGCAGGTGGGTTTCTTCATCCTGGTCATGCTGATGATCTTTGTCTTCTACAACGATATTATGCGCATATTCGGCGATTGACGGACTCCGTCAGGAACGAGGTTCGAGGATCGAGGAAATCATCCCGGAGCGATATGCGGATTCTGAATCTGAAATCCAGATGCCGCAGGGAAAGAATAGAATTCTTCAGATATGATCACACTGGCGATTGACACGGCGACGAAAACGGCAGGTGTTGCCCTGCTTCGTGACGAGACGATCCTCGTCGAGTACTTCTTCAACCTGTCGTTGAACCACTCCGAGACGGTTCTGCCTGCCGTTCACGAGGGACTCGCGATGGCGGGGATCGGCGTTGACGGCATTGATCTTTTTGCGCTGACCGTCGGGCCCGGGTCATTCACCGGTTTGCGGATCGGCGCAAGCACCGTGAAGGGGCTTGCGCTCGCAACGGGAAAACCTGTTGTCGGCATCTCCACGCTGGAGGCCCTTGCCTTTAACGCCATCGAATACCCGGGACTCATCTGTCCCATGCTCGATGCGCGCAAGGGGGAGATTTACACGGCTCTCTATCGTGCCAACGGGGATGGGCTTTTCGACGTGGCGATGGAGGAAGAGGCCACGACCCCGGGGGAACTCCTCGAGCGGATTGACGGGGAGGTCCTCTTTCTCGGGGACGGGCTCAACGAATACTCCGGGCTGATCCGGGAGAGGCTTTCGGGACGTGCCCGGTTCGTGCCGTCGAGCCGGCAGACGATCCGGGCCTCCAGTGTCGCCATCATCGGGAAGAAAAAGCTGGACAGGGGAGAGCGGCTTGACGTGATCACCTTTGTTCCCCGATATCTCCGCCGGTCCGAGGCCGAGGTCCGGCTTGCGGGAAAGCCCTGAACAGAACGGATGAGGACGCCCGCAGACATTGAAATGTCTTTGCAGTCCGCAGGGCGTTTTGATATAAGCAAAGCTCTTTCAGCAGAGCCTGGAGGTGGGTATGGAGCGAACCGACGAGGTGCTCATCGAGCGATACATCCAGCAGGATGGCGAGTTGAAACAGCACGTGGAGGACCACCGGAAACTGGAAACAGCCCTTGAGGATTTCAACAAGAGAATTTACCTCACTCCCCAGGAGGAGATTGAGAAAAAGAAGCTTCAGAAGCTCAAGCTGGCCAGCAAAGACCGGATATACGCAATTCTTGCGAAGTACAGGAAGAACTCCTGAGCATCGCCCATCCCGTGCGAGAGGGCGGGATTCCTCATGGACAAGCACTCGGGATTCATAGCGCGGGAAGCAGTCCCGTTCATTGCCGGGCTGGGCATCCTGACCGTCGCCCTCTCGTGGATCGGATTCACCGGCCTTTCGGTCGCGGCCTTTGCCGCCCTGGTGTTCGTCGCGTTCTTTTTCCGCAATCCCGAGAGGACCATTCCCGGGGAGTCGGGCCTTCTGGTCTCGCCGGCCGACGGCAGGATACTGAAGGTGGAAGATGTGGTGCTCGACGGCCTCCTGAGCGGGAGGTTCAGGAAGGTGAGCATCTTCATGAACGTGTTCAACGTCCATGTCAACCGTTCACCCTACTCCGGCCGCGTGGAGAAGATCGAGTATCACAGCGGCAAGTTCCTGTCGGCCAATCTCGACAAAGCGTCGGCGGACAACGAAAAAAACACCGTCCTGATCCGGACGAAAGAGGGCAAGGCGTTCCTGACCATCCAGATCGCGGGGCTCATCGCACGCAGGATCGTCTGCTGGATCGGGGAGGGCATGGACATTGAGAGGGGGCAGCGGTTCGGGCTGATCTGTTTCGGCTCGCGTCTCGAAGTGGTCCTGCCGCTGGAGTCGAAGGTCCTGGTTCAGGCCGGGCAGAAGGTGCGCGCCGGGGAAACACCCATAGGGTATCTGTGATGAGTAAAGAATTCAAACGGGAGCGGATCATCAGGCGGGAAAAGTTCTTCCGCAAAGACCAGATGAAGAAGGGCATCTACATCCTGCCCAATCTCTTCACGACGGCAAGTCTCTTCGCCGGGATCTACGCAATCATCTCCTCCATCCAGGGGAATTACATCCACGCAGCCGTTGCGATCCCGATCTCGCTGATCCTGGACGGCCTCGACGGGCGGATCGCCCGGATGACGCACACCACGTCCAAGTTCGGAGTCGAGTACGATTCACTGGCGGACCTGGTGGCATTCGGCGTGGCGCCGGCCATTCTGGCCTACAACTGGTCGCTCGCCGCGTTCGGGAAGTGGGGGTGGCTTGCTGCGGCCATGTTTGTGATCTGCGGGGCCCTGCGGCTCGCGCGGTTCAACGTGCAGGTCGGGGTGATCGACAGCCGGTACTTCAACGGGCTGGCCATCCCGGCGGCGGCCATTGTGGTGTCTTCAACCGTGCTGCTGTATTTCTACCTGGGCATGGAGGGGACGTTCCCGCACGTGTCGATCCTGGTCGGGATGATGACGCTTGCGCTCCTCATGGTGAGCAGCATCAAGTTCTACAGCTTCAAGGACCTGCACTTCCTGTCCCGTGAGCCGTTCATGACGGTCGTCCTGGCAGTCATCCTGATGATCATCGTCCTGGCGGAGCCGCAGGTCATGATCTTCACCTTTGCCGTGAGCTATGCCATCTCCGGGCCGATCTGGGGGATCATCAAGCTGGTCAAGCGCCTGTTCAGTCCGGGGAAAAAACAGCAGCCGACGAGCGGCTCAGAGATGAAGACGGAGACGAAACCCGGGGCGACTTCGTAGTGCAGGAAACCCCGGCCGCAACCGATACGCCCCGTTGATCAGAGCAACATGTCGTTCAAGAAGGAGTCGGATTCCATGAGAACATAC
Organism: Syntrophales bacterium; assembly: GCA_035685905.1. Lineage (GTDB taxonomy): Bacteria > Desulfobacterota > Syntrophia > Syntrophales > UBA2192 > UBA2192. The sequence goes on along the minus strand of DASRZY010000126.1, from coordinate 18,478 downwards.
CGCGTAGCTGTCGTCGGCGCCACCGGCGCCGTCGGTAACGAAATGATCAGCATTCTCGAAGAACGCAATTTCCCCGTTGGAGAGCTCACCCTGCTTGCCTCGGAGCGATCGCTGGGAAAGGAACTGGAGTTCAAGGGAAAATCCCATCCCGTCCAGGTGCTGACGGAGAATTCCTTCGGAGGGATCGAAATCGCGCTCTTCTCCGCAGGCGGGAGCATCAGCCAGAAGTTCGCCCCCATCGCAGCGAAGGCGGGATGCGTGGTCATCGACAACACGGCCGCCTTCCGGTACGAACCGGACATTCCACTGGTCGTGCCCGAAGTGAACCCGGAGAAGATCGCCGACCACAAGACCCGGGGGATCATCGCCAACCCGAACTGTTCCACCATCCAGATGGTGGTGGCGCTCAAGCCCATCCATGACGCGGCCCGCATCAAGCGCATTGTCGTCTCCACCTACCAGTCCGTCTCGGGGACGGGAAAGAAGGCGATGGACGAACTCATCGACCAGACGAGAGCGCTGTTGAGCTTCAAGGAGCCCGTGGCCAAGGTCTACCCGTACCAGATCGCTTTCAACTGCCTGCCCCAGATCGACATCTTTCTGGAGAATGGTTACACGAAGGAAGAGATGAAGATGGTCTGGGAGACAAAGAAAATCTTCGGCGACGAGTCGATCGCCGTGACGGCGACAACGGTACGTGTCCCCGTGCTGCGCTGCCACTCCGAATCGGTGAACATCGAGACGGAAAAGAAGATCACGGCGGCCGAAGTGAAGGAACTGCTGAAGAAAGCACCCGGCGTCGTCGTCTTCGATGACCCGGCCAAGAAGGAATATCCCCTGGCGATCAACGCCGCCGGCAAGGATGCCACATACGTCGGCAGGATCCGGCAGGACGAGTCGATCCCCAACGGGATCAATCTCTGGGTCGTGTCGGACAACCTGCGCAAGGGTGCAGCCCTGAATGCAGTCCAGATCGCCGAGATCTACGTGAGGGACTATTTGAAATAACTGGCAACAGGCCACAGGCAACAGACGTCAGAGAGACAACGAATCGCCACTTTTTTTACCCTGTAGCCTGCAGCCTGTCGCCTGCAGCCTGGTTTTTTATGCGAATCATTGCGGGGAAGGCGAGGGGGAGGGGCCTGATCGCTCCAAAGGCAAAGGTCCTTAGGCCCACGACGGACCGGGTCAAGGAGTCCCTGTTCAATATCCTGGATGCGGAAGGCAAACAGTTTCTCGATCTGTTTGCGGGCGCCGGCAGCGTGGGGATCGAGGCGCTCAGCCGTGGCGCCTCGCGGGTGACGTTCGTGGAAAGCCATCGGGCTTGTGCCGAGGCCATTCGGACAAATATTAAACGATGCGGCTTTGCCAACATCCCCCTCAACGGGATCGAAGAGGAGGCAGGGCCGGATATAGAGGTCATCGAGTATTCCGTGGATCGAGGCCTCAAGCTCCTGGGTCATCGAGGGCAGCAGTTTGACGTCATTTTTGCCGACCCGCCCTACGAGCAAAACCTGATCGGAGAGACGCTGCGCCTCATCCGGACTCAGAGACTGATGTCGCAGGACGGGGTTCTCGTCATCCAGCACTCGGCCCGGGAAGAGATCCCGGCAGGGCGTGAAGGGTATCAAATCGAAGACAGCCGTCGGTATGGGGAGACGGCGGTGAGTTTTCTCAGGCTGAAACGCTCTGAGGGAAAAGAACACTCACGGTCCGGTGACCGTTCTGCTGGGCCTGACGGATAGCAGGCGCTTACAGCAGCAGTGGGTTGTGCGATATCTCGCGTGGGGAGGGGAGCATGGAGAGGTTGGCGGTCTATCCCGGTTCATTTGACCCGATCACAAACGGGCATCTCGACATCATCAAGCGCGGTCTGCGGTTCTTCGACAAACTCATACTTCTGGTTGCATACAACCCCAACAAGTCGGGACTCTTCTCCGTGGAGGAGCGCATGGAGCTGATCCGCCAGGTCGTCGGTGACGACCCGCGGATCCGTGTGGACAGCTTCTCGGGCCTTCTCGTGAACTATGTCCGCGACTCCGGCGCCGCAGTCATCCTCCGCGGCCTGCGGGCCTTGTCGGACTTCGAGTACGAGTTCCAGATGGCCCTCATCAACCGGCGCCTCAACCGCGACATCGAGACCGTCTTCCTCATGACAGGGTACAAGTGGTTCTACACGAGCTCCAACCTGATCAAGGAGGCTGCGGGCCATGGCGGGTCGGTTCGCGGACTTGTTCCCGAGATCGTGCTCCAGAAACTCCAGGAGAAATACGCCGACAGTTTCAAGAAAGGGTGAAGGATATGAAGCTTGGACCTCTGACGAAAGTCCTCAGGCCGTCACCGACGCTTGCCGTCACGATGAAAGCCAAGGCCCTGCAAAAAGAGGGAAGGGATATCATCGGCTTCGGTGCCGGGGAGCCTGACTTCGACACGCCGGACAACATCAAGGCTGCTGCGATCCGGGCCATCCAGGAAGGCTTCACCAAGTACACCCCCGTGGGCGGCATCGACGAACTGAAGGACGCCGTCATCGAGAAGCTTCGCAAGGACAACGGACTTGTCTACAAGCGCTCGCAGATCGTCGCGTCGACCGGGGCAAAGCACACCCTTTACAATATGGCCCAGGTCCTCTTCGGGCGGGGCGACGAGGTGATCATCCCGGCGCCGTACTGGGTGTCCTACCCGGACATCGTTCTGCTGGCCGATGCAACCCCCGTCATCGTCGAGGCCGGCGAGTCGGAGGGCTTCAAACTCACGCCGGCCGGGCTCAGGAAGGCCATCACGCCAAAGACAAGGGCCCTCATCCTCAACAGCCCCTCGAACCCGACGGGGGCGGCCTATACGGCAGAAGAACTGAAGGCCCTTGCAGAGGTCCTGAAGGGCACGGAGATCATCGTCATCAGCGACGATATCTACGAGAAGGTGGTCTATGACGACTTCCGCTTCTCCAACATTGCCAACGTGAGCGAGGAGATGAAGGAAAAGACGATCGTTGTCAACGGTCTGTCGAAATCGCATGCCATGACGGGCTGGCGGATGGGTTACGCTGCGGGGCCGGACAACGTGATTGCAGCCATGACGGAGATCCAGAGCCAGAGCACATCCAACCCGACTTCCTTTGTCCAGAAGGCGGCAGTCGAGGCGCTCACGGGAGACCAATCGTTTATCCCGAAGATGGTGGGGGAATTCAAAAAGAGGCGCGACGCCATTGTTTCGGCGCTCAACGCCATCCCGGGGATCAGCTGTGCCGTCCCGCCCGGCGCTTTTTACGTGTTCCCCAGGGTTTCGGAGCTCTACGGCAGGGAATACAAGGGGAAGCCGATCGCAACGTCCAACGATTTCAGCGAGTTTCTCCTCGAGGCGGCCAACGTGGCTGTCGTGCCGGGCGGAGCCTTTGGAAACGACGATTGCATCCGGTTTTCATATGCCACATCGATGGAACTCATCGTCGAAGGAATGAAGCGGATTGCCGGGGCTGTGGCAAAGCTCGGGTAGAACGCGGGCAAGTGACCGGTGGCCAGTGATCAGTGACCGGTGAATAAATGAAGGCAAAAGATTGCTGACATGACAAGTCGTTGATAATTTAAGGGCAGGGCGTACAAGGCTCTGCCCTTTTTTTGTTTTTCGTGATATGGAGTAATTGCAAAAATGCGATTTAACCTGATGAATTCATGAGTGAACCTGCGGTAATCAAAAGGAAAAAGACGCGTCAGATCCGGGTGGGAAACGTGCCTGTGGGCGGCGATGCCCCCGTGTCGGTCCAGTCCATGACAACCACGGACACCCGGGATATCGATGCGACAATCGGACAGATCGCCCGGCTCGAGGAAGCCGGCTGCGAGATCGTCCGTGTAGCCGTTCTCGATGAGGATGCGGCCCTCGCGATCAAGGCGATAAGGAAGCAAATCCGTCTCCCTCTCATTGCGGATATCCATTTCAGTCACCGTCTGGCCATTTCCTCCATGGAGAGCGGTGCCGACGCCATCCGGGTGAATCCCGGGAATCTCGGCCGCGAAAAGATCCGCGAGGTTGTGGCGGCTGCAAAAGCCTGCGGCGCCTCCATGCGGATCGGCGTCAACTCCGGGTCGCTGGAGAAGGAACTGCTTGCGAAGTACGGTGGCCCGCATCCGGAGGCCCTTGTGGAGAGCGCCCTTGGCAGTGTGGCCTTCGTGGAGGACCTGGGGTTTCGCGAGTTCAAGCTCTCGCTCAAATCCTCCGATGTCCCGACCATGATCCGGGCCTACCGGATGATCTCGGAGAAGACCGATACCCCCCTGCATCTCGGGGTGACCGAGGCGGGGAGCGTGCTGTCCTCCAGCATCAAGTCCGCCATCGGGATCGGAACCCTCCTCGGGGAGGGGATCGGGGACACCATCCGGGTCTCCGTCACGGGGGACCCAGCCGTGGAGATGACCATCGCCTACGGCATCCTGAGGGCCCTTGGCATCCGAAAGGTCGGCCCCGACATCGTCGCCTGCCCCACATGCGGCCGCAGCGAGATCGATCTGGCGGCGCTTGTCGACAAGGTGGAAAAAAGATTGGCTGGCATGAAGGAGTATCTTAAGATCGCCATCATGGGATGCGTAGTCAACGGGCCCGGGGAGGCGGCCGAGGCCGATATCGGCATCGCGGGAGGCCGGGGGCTGGGCATCCTCTTCAAGCAGGGCAAGCTCGTAAAGAAGGTCAAGGAGGAGGAACTTCTCGAGGTTCTTCTGGAGGAAATAGAAGCGATGAAATCGAAAAGGGGGAGAGGATAATGCGGTATTCCGAGATGTTCTTGCCTACGGTGAGGGAGGTTCCATCCGATGCGGAGGTCATCAGCCACCAGCTCATGATCCGGGCGGGAATGATCCGAAAACTGACCGCGGGAATCTACTCCATGCTGCCTCTTGGGTATCGCTCCGTGAAGAAGGTGGAGGAGATCATCCGGCAGGAGATGGATGCGGCCGGGGCACAGGAGGTGTATCTGCCGGCTGTCCAGCCCGCCGAGCTCTGGCAGGAGTCCGGAAGATGGGGCTTCTACGGGAAGGAGCTCCTGCGCTTCAAGGACCGCCACAACCGGGAGTACTGCATCGGCCCTACCCACGAGGAAGTGATCACCGATATCGTCCGCAACGAGGTCAAGACCTACCGCCAGCTGCCGCGGAACCTCTACCAGATCCAGACGAAGTTCCGCGACGAGGTCCGCCCCCGTTTCGGGGTGATGCGCTGCCGGGAGTTCGACATGAAGGACGCCTACAGCTTCGATGCCGACGAGAAGGGCGCCGATTTGAGCTACGACAAGATGTTCAGGGCCTACACGCGGATCTTCTCGCGGATCGGGCTTAAATTCCGGCCCGTCGAGGCGGACTCCGGCAACATCGGGGGGGCCTACTCGCACGAATTCATGGTCCTGGCCGACACGGGAGAGGATGCACTCGCCTTCTGCTCTTCCTGCAACTACGCGGCAAACCTCGAGAAGGCTGAAATCGCCAAACCCGAGAAACAGCAGATCGACCCCGCGCGGTTCAAACCCCTCGAGACGGTCCACACCCCTGCCGTCCGGACGATCGATGAGGTTTCCGCCTTCCTGGGGGTCACACCCCGGGACATTGTGAAGACGCTGATCTTCGTGGCCGACACCAAACCGGTGGCCGTCCTGATCCGGGGCGACGAGGAAGTGAACGAGGCCAAGCTCAGGAATTTCCTGCGCGCCGATGTGGTGGAGCTGGCCACGGACGACATCGTCCTCGAGGCGACAAACTCCCCCAAGGGTTTTGCCGGAGCCATCGGGATCAAGGCCGACGTGTACGCCGACTTCTCGCTTGCGAACATGGTCAACGTCGTCATGGGCGCAAATAAAGAAGATTACCACGTGAAGAACGCCAACCTGGGGCGTGACTTTACCGTGAAGGCCTTTGCGGATCTCAGGATCATCAAGGAATCGGACAGCTGCCCCCGCTGCGGCAAGCCTATCCGTTTCGCGCGCGGAATCGAGGTGGGGCACGTCTTCAAACTGGGCACAAAGTACAGCAAGGCCATGAAGGCCACCTTTCTCGACCGCGACGGGAAGGAGAAGTTCATGATCATGGGCTGTTACGGGATCGGCGTGGGCCGCACCGTGGCTGCCGCCATCGAACAGTCCCACGACAATCAAGGTATCATCTGGCCCATGACCGTAGCGCCGTTCCATGTCATCATCATGCCCGTGAACGTCAATGACAAAAAGCTTGCCGAGGCGGCCGAGACGCTCTACCGCGATCTGCAGAAGGCCGGCATCGAAGTCCTCTTCGACGACCGGGACGAACGGGCCGGCGTGAAGTTCAACGACGCCGATCTCATCGGCATCCCCGTACGGGTGACCATCGGTCCCAAGAGCCTTGCCGAAGGGAACGTGGAGGTCCGGATGCGCAAAACGGGCGAAACCAGGACGATCCCCGTCAGGGAAGCAGAAACGTTTATCAAGGACCTCGTGCAGGGGGAGCTGAACGCACTGAATGATCCGGATCACGGACATACTCGATAAGGTCGGGAGATACGCCCCTCCGTCGGATCTGGAGTTGATCGAAAAGGCCTACATCTATTCGGCCACGGTCCACGCGGGACAGATGCGACTTTCTGGCGAGCCCTACCTCACGCACCCCATGGAGGTGGCCAATATCCTTGCCGACATGAAGCTCGACGCGGCGACGATCGTCACGGGAATCCTGCACGACACCGTCGAGGATACCCTGGCGACCCTGAAGCAGATTGAGGAGAACTTCGGCAAGGATGTGGCCGTACTCGTCGACGGGCTGACCAAGCTGTCCAAGATCACCTTTGCCAGCCAGGAGGAGCGGCAGGCGGAGAATTTTCGTAAGATGATCCTGGCCATGTCGGCCGACATCCGGATCATCCTCGTGAGGCTCGTCGACCGCATCCACAACATGCGGACCCTCGAGTTCCAGCCCCCCGACAGGCAGAAGGCGATCTCCACGGAGACCCTCGAGCTCTACGCCCCCCTGGCCAACCGCCTCGGGATCAACTGGATCCGCATGGAGCTGGAGGACCTTGCTTTCAAGTACCTCTACCCCGAACCGTACAACGACCTCGTGCAGCGCATCGCCAAGCGCAAGGAGGAAAGGGATAAATACACCCAGGAGGTCAAGGGGATCATCCAGCGGGAGTTCGAGAATTACGGACTCAAGGGCGAGGTGGAGGGCCGGGCCAAGCACTATTTCAGCATCTATCGCAAGATGGAGTCCCAGCACATCGACTTCGACGAGGTCTACGACCTGCTGGCCTTCCGGATCGTCCTGGATTCGAACAAGGAAAAGGAGTGCTACGAGGCCCTGAGTGTCGTCCACGCGCTCTGGAAGCCCGTGCCGGGCCGATTCAAGGACTACATCGCCATGCCCAAGGCAAACAACTACCGGTCGCTGCACACGACCGTCATCGGCCCTTACGGCGAACGGGTCGAGATCCAGATCCGCACCCGCGAGATGCACGAATGGGCCGAGGGGGGCATTGCCGCCCACTGGCGTTACAAGGATCGAGGCGTGCTCAAGGGAAGCGACCAGGAACAGATCCAGAAGCTCCGCGACCTCTTCGAGGTGCAGCAGGACCTGAAGGACCCCCGGGAGTTCATGAAGAATCTCAAGCTCGCCCTGTTCCCCGACGAGGTTTACGTGTTCACGCCCCGGGGAGATGTGCGAGCCTTCCCGAAAGGCGCCACCCCCATCGATTTTGCCTACAGCGTCCACACGGACGTGGGCAACCAGTGCGTGGGGGCGCGGGTGAACCGCAACATCGTCCCGCTGTCGTACGAACTCCAGAACGGAGACACGCTCGAAATCATCACCCAGACCGGCCGACACCCCAGCAAGGACTGGCTCAAGCACGCCGTCACGTCCAGGGCCATCTCGAAGATCAAGGCCTGGATCAAGACAGAGGAGCGAATCAAGAGCATCGCGCTGGGACGCGACATCCTGGAAAAAGAGTTCAGGAAGCACAAGATGAGCCTCGGGCAGATCCTGAAGGCCGACGAGCTCAAGAAGGTCTGCGAGGAATACTCCATCGAGGACTCGGACGATCTCATGGCCCTCATCGGCTACGGGAAGATCTCCGCCAGGCAGATCGTCAACCGGTTCCTCCCGGAAGAGGAGGAGAAGAAGGAAGAGTCGCTGCCGGAACGATTATGGAAGAAACTTCGAAAGCCGGATACGACAGGCGTGTCGATCACGGGGATCGACGACGTCATGGTGCGCTTCGGCAAATGCTGCGACCCGCTGCCCGGAGACGAGATCGTCGGCTACATCTCGCGGGGCCGCGGGATGAGCGTGCACCGGGCAAACTGTCCCATGATCAACGATTTCGACCCCGAGCGGATGGTCGACGTGCAGTGGAACATCACGGAGAAGCACAACTATCCCGTGCACGTCAAAGTGACCTGCCGCGACAAGAAGGGGCTGCTGGCCGAGTTGAGCACGGCGATCTCCACTCATGACGTCAACATCAGCCACGCCACCGTGGAGACCATCCCCGGGGAAAAGGCGATCTGCGAGTTCGACCTGGAGGTCACGGACCTGAAGCATTTCAACGACGTCACCGCCGCCCTCAAACGCCTCAAGGCCGTCCAGGCCGTGGAGCGGGTCAGGGTCTCCGATGTAAAACCCGAGAAAAAGCCGGAGAAGAAACCCGACAAGAAAAAGATGCACTGATGGGACTCGGGTATAGGGTATTGGGTATTGGGAATAGGAAGAAACCCCTTGATTTCAAAATACCCATTTACCAGTACCCAATTTCCCGTCCTTAAGGTTGACACGCGAAATGCCTTCCGGTATAAAATCTTCTCTTCACAGCGAGCTTGCTGCACTCAATCCAGGATTCCGGTGTATATGATGAAAATCAGCGTATTGAAGTCGGTCGTTTTCTGCACCTTTTTTGCCCTGTCGATTCTCCTTCCCCAGCACGCAGCGGCCAAGGACGCCACGGGGAAATATGTGGTGGTCATCGATCCCGCTCACGGGGGGAAAGATGAGGGAGTCAAACTGTCGGGCAACGTGTCGGAAAAAGACGTCACCCTTGCCCTTGCCACCCTGGTCAAGCGGTATCTCGAGGACTCGAAAAACCTGGCGGTGAGATTCACGAGGATGGGCGATTCGGATGTGGCGCTGGGCGACCGGGTGGGTGCAGCCATCAAGGCAAATGCCGATCTTTTCATCAGCCTGCATGTCAACGCGGGGTTTGAGAAGGGATCGGCCGGCTACGAGCTCTACTTCCCCGGTTTCAAGGGGCAAGAGGCCGCGAAGAGCGCACCGAAAGGAGAATCCGCCGCAATCGTTCGGGACATGGTCAAGACAAAGCATCTCAACGACAGCGTCCGGTTTGCCCAGATTCTCCAGAAGAGGCTCGACCCGGTGTTCCCGAGGATGGACAGGGGCCTTCGCGAGGCCCCGCTGCTGATTCTTCAGAATCTCAGCATCCCTGCCGTCGATCTGGAAGTCGGGTTCGCGACAAACCCGGGCGACCGCAAAAAGCTGCAGGAGGAGTCGATCCAGGCTGCCGTGGCAAAGGCCGTGGCGGAGAGCGTCAGGGAATTTTTCCAGTAGGCGGCAAAACGGATGCGAAAAGACGGCAGAAAAGAAAACGAGATCCGGCCGGTGGTCATCACCCGCGACTACCTTCGCCACCCGAAAGGCTCCGTCTTTATCGAGATGGGGGACACAAAGGTGATCTGCACGGCATCGGTCGAGGAAGGTGTCCCTCCCTTTCTGAAGAACAAGGGCAGGGGATGGCTTACGGCAGAGTACGCCATGATCCCCGCATCGACCCATGAACGAAATGCCCGGGAGTCTTCCCGCGGGAGGGTCGGCGGCAGGACCCACGAGATTCAGCGACTGATCGGAAGATCGCTTCGAGCCGTGACGGACCTGACGGCTTTCGGGGAGCGGACGATGCACATCGACTGCGACGTCATCCAGGCCGACGGCGGGACAAGGACAGCCTCCATTACGGGATCCTTCGTAGCCCTCGTCGATGCCTTTCGGAAGTTGCACGACGAGGGAATCGTCGCTCAGATGCCCGTGAGAGATTTCGTATCCGCCGTCAGCGTGGGTGTTGTCGACGGGCAGATGCTCCTCGATCTCCAGTACGAGGAGGATTCAAGGGCCCAGGTGGACATGAATTTTGTGGCGACCCGCGGGGGTCTCTTCATCGAGGTGCAGGGCACTGCCGAAGCGGCACCGTTTTCTCGGAATCTTCTCGACGGCTTGACCGATCTGGCCATGAACGGGATCGCGATGCTCACGAAAAAACAAATCGAAGTGCTCGGGGAAAAACTCTGATCCGGCGAATCGTACTGGCCACACGAAACGAAGGGAAGGTCCGGGAGCTTCGGGAAATGCTCCGGGATCTCGATATCGAGGTCCTCTCCCTGCAATCCTTTCCCGATGTACCCGAAGTCGAGGAAGACGGGCTGACCTTCCGAGACAATGCAATGAAGAAAGCAAGGGAGGTGTCCCTTCAAACTCGTGAGGCGGTGCTGGCCGACGATTCGGGTCTCGAGGTGGATGCCCTCGGCAAGGAGCCCGGGATCCACTCGGCCAGGTATTCCGGACCGCAAGCGACCGATGAGACCAATAACCGAAAGCTCCTGCAGAACCTGAAGGAGGTCCCGGAGGAAAAGCGCGGGGCCGCTTTCCGTTGCGTTCTTGTGCTCTACAGGCCGGACGGGCAAAACGAATCGTTCGAAGGCGCCTGGCGGGGCGAGATCCTCTTCGAGCCGAGGGGGACCCTGGGTTTCGGTTACGACCCGCTGTTCTTCGATCCGCAGCAGGGCCTGACGGCGGCCGAGCTTCCTCCGGGGATCAAGAATCGCATCAGCCACCGGGGTCGGGCATTTGCGAAGTTCAAGTCCTGGCTCCGGCAACAGGAGGCAGGCGAAAAGGGTTCGGAATCCGGTTGATAAAGGCACGAGGATCGAGGCGCGAGGTTCGAGGATTTAATGGTACCTCGGTCCTCGTTCCTCGGACCTCGAACCTTCTTAAACGGGGTGTGGCGCAGCCTGGTAGCGCATCTGCTTTGGGAGCAGAGGGCCGTCCGTTCAAATCGGACCACCCCGACCAGTCATTGCATGGGGTTACGCTTGCGACGTAACCCCTTTTTCATTCCTGGCAAAAGATGCCTTCCGCGGACACTGACGCGAGCCGTCATGGCTGCTTAAAACTGAAATAAAATGTATTTGACTCGCCGGCATCATAAAAGGAGATGTCCTCTCCATTCACCTCGCCGCTGAAATGACAGGGTGTCATATCGTCCCAGCCCTCAAACGCATTGCCGTTTATTTGTAAGTCAACGAGATGCAGGTGACCGAAATCGTACAGATCGAAGAAGTTCTCTTCTCCCGGTCCGGCCGTATAACAGCCCCGATCATTACTGAATACATTGACGTAACTCGGGCTCACAGACCCCTCAAAAGTGACAGACTTGGATTGGAAATGATCGTAAAGGGATGACGTGTTCAGGCCGGTGATAATCCGCCCCGCAATGTAGGCGATCGTGGTACGCAATTTGGGCTGCATGGCAAAACTCCTCGAATGGACTTTATTCCCGCGCAATTGCAAAATATTTTTATCCCTGTGAGTCGTCTGTCGCATCGTGCAAGACTCTAGCGTTGACCCGCTGAAATATACACTATTTTTATGATTTGGGAATCAGCCATTTCAGAAAGGGACTCGCGAAGGGCGCTCGGCATCGCCGGAGGCATCACCCCGGGCTTTCGATTCGGGCAATCGGATCGTAACCCCGGTGATTCTTACCCTAGTAGTCGTTCGGAGACGTCACGGACACCATCATGCAGGTCGAGCCATCAATCAGAATATTATCTCCATTACACAGGTAATTCTTCAGGAGACGGATCTTGGATTCCGATTGGACGTTGCATTCCACATCAATCTTCACAAGCGGGACCGACCCATTATAGAGAACAATGGTATCGTCCTCCTGAATGATAAAATGGTCGAAATCGTCTACCAGTATACAGTCGGCTGAGGCCGCAGTCGGCAGAGTCGATGCGGCAAGAAGGCATAGAAGAATCAGCATGATTCTTTGCATATTGACCTCCTGCGGTTGATATGAATGAGCCGAGGCCCGTAACCCATGTACGGGACGTCCTCGAGCCAACAGTCGAACAATTCGCGGTAAACCTTTTTAGCCCCGTCCGGGTCCTGCGTATGCAGCTCGACATGTGTGAACGGATTTGCATCATCTTCACCCTTTACACATATCATACGCAAGTGTGCGCTGCCCTGTCAAGCCGGCTGCTTCAACTCAGTGGAAAGGAAGGTTTGTCGCGGCAGGGCGAAAAATACCAAAGACGGATTAAGACGGAATTGCCCTTGAGCTGCCCATTCTGACGATTTCAGCCGTAGAGCTTCTTCATCAGCCAGGCGATTTTTCCCCCGAGGGCCTTCGCGGCCTGGATGCCCTCGTCATCCTTTTCCACATCTCCCTTGTCTCTTGCAACACTCATTGCCCGACCGGCGATGATGAGCTCGTTGCCAAAAAAGAAATGGTTCATGGTTTCGATGGTGTGCATCCCTCCGGATCTGCGAAAACAGGCCAGGGACGCACCGACTTTGTTCTTGTACATCCTTCCGTTTGCCAATCCGACAAAGCCCGCACGGTCGATCAGGGCTTTCATCTCCGCTGTCACATCCTGAAAATACGAAGGGGATCCCAGAACGATAGCCTGAGCCGCGGTCATTTTTTCGATGTACTCGTTTGCCGCATCGTTTCTGACGGCACAACGCCGGTCCTGATTCTTGAAACACGTATAGCAGGCAATGCACCCGTGAATCGTCTTTGCCGAGAGCTGAACAAGTTCCGTTTCCATGCCTTCTTTCTCGATCTCCCCCAAGAGATGGCCCATCAACAGGGCGGTGTTGCCATCTTTCCTCGGACTGCCGTTGAAGCCGATCACCTTCATCTCCGTCCTCCTTTCGTTACAGGGCGTTGTAGAAACCTTCCCAATAAAGGGATGATTCATTCGTAGATATTTTTCTACTGTATCAGGAAAGACGGATCACATATAATAATTACTAGAGCTCAAAAGGAGGCAAAAAATGAACACGGCTGCAAATATCGTTGTTGCTCTCGTTGCGATTCTGCACGTCTATTTCCTGGTGCTCGAAATGTTCCTTTGGGACAAACCGCTGGGTCTGAGGGTATTCGGCCAGACAAAAGAGGCCGCTGCGGCTTCCAGGGTCCTGGCTGCCAACCAGGGTCTGTACAATGGTTTTCTCGCTGCAGGATTGTTCTGGGGTTTGAGCCTTGGCCCGAGTGGCAGCAGCATCAAGATTTTCTTTCTCTGTTGCGTCCTCATCGCAGGGCTCTACGGCGCAGCGACCGCAAATCGGAGGATTCTCTTTGTTCAGGCAGCCCCCGCGGCAATCGGATTGGTGCTGGTGTTGCTCTCCTGAACGATGGGCAGCAGAGCCCTGCAAGAAACTGCAACGGGGCACCCGCGCCCGTCGTTTTGCCACGTGTTGACTATTCTTAATATTCTTCCTTGACTTCCTGTCCGTTCTTGACCAGAGTTATCCATCATTACAACGTTTCCAGTGACTCCAGCTCAATTGGAATATGCATATCTGTCTGATTATACTAATATTTCTCATTTTTACGTCATCAACCTATGATGACGCTCATTACACGTGTGCGCCGGATTTCATGATCTTCTCCCAGGAAGATACGGAGCAATCGACGTGTCTTCACCATTCGGTTCACAAGGTACAGCAATACCATTTCTCTTCCGATACTCTGACCATTCCCGAGACGACGGGAATGTGTAAAACAGCGACTCGCTTTGCCCTGAATGATACTCCCTTTGCCTTCTTTCCCCTCCCGTATGACCTGTCCCATCCTTTCAGGGCACCCCCTTCCGTGTCCTGAGGCATCCCGGAACATCCGTCACGGAAAAACCGTTTTGCCGTCCTGTGGCTGTCCCGCCAGGTTGTCATGACGCTGTCATGCCGGAACGACCGCATCGATTGGCATCGTTCCACGGGCATGGGACAGACAGGTTCAACGGACATGTATTGAATGGATAGTCTCCAATGCGGAACTTGGGGAAGTAGATCGGAGGAAGCCCATGGACTATTTCCAGATCGTTACCTTCGGCCTGGCCGTGACGGCATTCGGCTGCTTCATCCATTCCGCATGGAAACGCAAGGAGAACGAACAGCGGCTCTACAGCATCATCCAGGGGTCTGCGATCCCGACCTTCGTGATCCGGAAGAATCACAAGATCATCTATTGGAATCACGCATTGGAGATCCTGAGCGGGATCAAGGCCGACGAAGTCCTGGGCACCAATCAGCATTGGAGGGCCTTCTACAGGATTGAGCGGCCCTGCATGGCGGATCTCATCGTGGATGACACCCTCGAGACGGTCCCGAACTGGTATTCCGGAAAATTCAGAAAATCGAAGTTGCTCGAAAAGGCTTACGAGGCCACCGACTTCTTCCCGGAACTCAGCAATGGAGGCAGGTGGCTCCGTTTTACTGCCGCAGCCATCAAGGACTCTCGCGGCAATCTCTTTGGGGCGATCGAAACACTCGAAGATGTCACGGACCAGAAGATCGCAGAGGAAGAGCTCTTCAAAATAAAGAAACTCGAATCCATTGATACGTTTGCCGGGGGGGTGGCAGAAGATTTTGATCGATTGATGTCCGCTGTATTGCGTAATATCTTCCTGGCAAAATTGTCGGCAGACGACGAAGATAAGGTCCTCGGGGAGGGATTGACCATAGCCGAGAAGGCCAGCTTGCAGGCCAAAGAATTATCCCATCAACTGATCACATTGGCCCGGGGCGGCTATGCGATGCGGAAAGTCGAATCGATTGCCCCGCTGCTGCGCGAAGCCGTTGAAAGCGCCCCGCACGACTCCGCTGTTCACTATGACCTATCCATCCAGGATGACCTTCCCTGTGTCGCAGTGGACAGGAAGCAGATTCACCAGGTTCTAGAGAACATCATTCGCAATGCCTGCGAGGCCATGCCGCAAGGCGGGAGAATCGAATTCAACGCGGAAACGATCACGATTGGGACCGGAAACGCTTTGCCTGTCAAGCCCGGGCGGTATGTCCGGATATCGATCAAGGATAGCGGCACCGGGATAAAACGGGAGAATCTGTCGCGGATCTTTGACCCGTACTTCACAACGAAAAGCAAGAACAGCAAGAAGGGGCTGGGCCTGGGTCTTGCAGTCTGTCATTCCGTCATCAAGAACCACAGCGGCTTCATCACGGTTGAATCAGGAGAAGGGGAGGGGACCGTTTTCCGGGTGTTGCTGCCGCCCTGTCCGCAACAGGACGAACGTCAAGACGTCTTCTGCCCCGCGGGGAAGGGAAACGAACAAATTGATTGACTTGGCGGAAATAATTCATTATTTTCATGCCACGATCGACATGCGGGAAATGCAGCAATACTCGGCTCAGCAGAACCACATCTGACAGAGAAAAGACAGTAAGAGCCCCCTTTCAATTCGACTCTCAACACGCAACCCCAAGAAAAAAGAAAACCGTTCAACGAGGAAAAAATACCGCCCGACGATCCGGGGATGATTCCACAAGGAGGTGTTTTATGGCGAGTGATCCGAGCGAAACGATGAAACCGGTGATGGACTATTATGCACACTGGTCAAAGGATTCCTTTGACATGATTTCAAAAGGAATGTCGATGTACAACAAGATGAGCGCGGCCTGGATGGATGTTGCCGAGGGTTCGCCGAAGGAAAAGGCCGATGACATGCTGAAAAAGTGGGGCGAGGCGTTCAGCGGTGCGTACAACGAGCTCTTCGAAATGTACACGCACCCGCTCAGGATGTTCGGCACGAGTCCAACACCGGGGAAAGAAGCCTGGGAGAATGCCTTTTCGGGGTGGCAAAAGATGTTTTCCCCTGCGCCGGCCGGGTCCGCTCCCCCCGCTGCGGATGCAGATACTTTCATCAATTTTTCGAAGAGCTGGTTTGAAGGCTATTCCAGGATTTTTCAGTCCTGGGTCGACAGCATGCAGAAGATGGGCGAGGCCTGCAAGTCAGCCATGGCAGAAGGCGAGAAACCGGAATCCGCAATGGACGTCTGCACCGGGATATCCGATCGATTCCTGAAGGAATGGTCCACCTTCGTATCGGAGCAGGGCCAATCATTCATGGCCTTGTGGAAATCACGCCTGCCCGTGGAGAAAAAAGAGCCGAAGAAAGGAAAAAAGGAATAGTCCCTTCAACCATTCCTAACGGCCGAGGATGACCTTGTCACCGGGCCGGATACCGTGCTTCGAAAACCATCCCTGGTTTGTCTCCACGACGTATTTGGCTGCCCCGGCAGAGCGGTATTGGATGCTCTCGTCGAGCGGTTTGGCGTGATGGATGTTGAGGATGACGCCGTCGGCGCCGATGAAGGCAATGTCGAGGGGGATGAGGGTGTTGCGCATCCAGAAGTTCGATTCCTGGGGCTCTTTGAAAATAAACAGCATGCCCTCATCTTCCGGAAGAGACTGACGGAACATCAGCCCTCTTTCCTGCTTGTCGGGCGTGGAGGCCACCTCGACGCGAAGAGGCGTCTTGCCCACGATGATCTTCTTGAAGGAGGCGGCAGTCGGAATGGCTGAAGGCCCTGCCGCTGCCGCAGGATCCGGCAGGGGGATCAGGCAGGCCGCAATCAGGAAGATGCAGAGAAAACAGACAGTGATTCGGCGCCTGCTTGGCATATCCTGCTCCAGTATTCACACGATCGTCCCGGGCCCTCTGTCAGGCCTTTGATGGATACCGGGAAATGACACGGTTGAGTTCCGTTTCGGCAACGCCGCGGATCGCAGCGAGATTCTCCGCCGTGGAGGATTCGAAGCGAAGCACCAGGACAGGCTGGGTGTTGGAGGCCCTGATGAGTCCCCACCCGTCAGGGAAGAGGATGCGGACGCCGTCCGTGTCGATGATGCGATAGTCCTTTCGGAAGATCTCCGTGACCTCACGCACAACATCAAACTTGATGTGATCGGGGCAGTCGATGCGGATCTCCGGAGTGGTGACCGTGCGGGGGACATCGGCAAGAAGATCGCTGAGCGTTTGTCCGGTTGCGGAGAGGATCTCCAGGAGGCGCGCGGCGGCATAGATGGCGTCGTCATAACCGAAGTATCGATCCGCGAAAAAAAGATGCCCGCTCATCTCTCCTGCGAGCACCGCCTTTTCCTCCTTCATCTTTCCCTTTATGAGAGAGTGGCCCGCTTTCCACATGATGGGTCTGCCACCGTGGGCTGCAATGTCGTCATAGAGACGCTGGGAGCACTTCACCTCGCCGATGATGGCGGCTCCGGGATTTTCCTTCAGGATGAATCGGGCGAAGAGAAGCAGGAGCTCGTCCCCCCAGAGGATCTCGCCCTGGTCCGTGACCACGCCGATCCGGTCGGCATCACCGTCGAAGGAAATCCCGATGTCGGCCTTTTCCTGCCGTACCCGGACAATCAGATCGCGGAGATTCTCGGGAACCGTCGGGTCGGGGTGATGATTCGGGAAACGGCCATCCATGTCGATGTTCAGGCAGGAAAGCTCGCAGCCGAATCGTTTGAAGAGGGGGGAGGCGAAATGGCCGCCCACGCCGTTTCCGCCGTCGAGGACGACCCGGAGCCCCGGGCGGACCCTGACATTCTGATAAATGTAATCCAGATAGGCCTGGGAAATATCCTCGGCGGTCGCACGTCCTTCGCCGGAGCGGAATGACTTGCTCTCGATGATTTTCATCAGGTTCTGGATCTCGCTGCCGTAGATGGTATCGGGGCCGACACAGATCTTGAACCCGTTGAACTCGGGCGGGTTGTGGCTTCCTGTCACCATGACCCCGCCGCCCGTGTTGAGATGGCGCACGGAGAAATAGAGAATCGGCGTGGCGCAGGTGCCGATATCGATGACATCGATCCCGCTCGACAGCAACCCGGTTTTCATGGACGCAGAGAGAGCATCGGAACTCAGGCGGCAGTCGCAGCCCAGTGTCATGGTTTTCACTCCGCTCTGCATTGCATAAGTGCCGACGGCCCTGCCGATGTCCACGACAACATCGGGTGTAAGGTCTTTTTCGACCAGGCCCCGGATGTCGTATTCCCTGAATATTTCACGGTTCATGATCCACTCCGGAAGAGAATAGAAGTCATGTCTACCACAGTTTTCATTCACAGACAATCACCTGTAGACCGGGCCGGGGGAGGACAGAAATCAAACGCAATGGCTGAAGGAGTAAAATAATGGTTGACACGTTCCATTCGATTCGGTTACAAGGAATTTACTGAGGAATACATATGTACAGTCAAAACATCGCGGGCAGCTTCTTTGCGGTTTTTAGCTTTTTCGGCTTTTTTAGGGAGGTCTGCCCCTAGCACTTGACTGCAATTGAGCAATCAGGCCGTGGGCAGACCGAAGCTGCCCACGGCCTTTCTGTATCCAGGCCGTGACGATCACGGCCTTTTTTTT
>DASRZY010000125.1:0-6666 GCA_035685905.1 Syntrophales bacterium | reverse complement strand
AGGTGGGCAAACTTCGCCGTCTCCGTGAGGAAGATGTCCTGCACGATCAGGAAGTCGAGCCGCTGGAGGGCCTCCATGACGTGGTTCACATCGGGGTCGCTGACACAGGGGTTCTCGGCCATGATGTAGAGGGCGCGGATGTCCTTCCCCGCGGCATTGATCAGTTCCGTCACGGTACGGCCCGGCTTGTCGGAGAGACCCGTCTTCCATGCCTTCTGGAACTTCTCCCGTACGGCCGGGTCGGCCACGGCCTGGTAGCCGGGATAGAGGTTCGGCAGGGCCCCCATGTCACAGGCCCCCTGGACGTTGTTCTGGCCGCGAAGCGGGTAGATCCCCGAGAAGGGCTTCCCCACGTGGCCGCAGAGCATGGCCAGGTCGCACACGGCGATCACGTTGGCCGCCCCGCAGGCGTGCTGCGTGATTCCCATGCAGTAGACAATGGCCGCGTTTTCTGACTTTGCGTAGATTTCGGCCACCTCGCGGATGACGGCCTCGCTGATCCCCGTTTCCCTCGCGGCTTTCTCGACGGGCCAGGATGCAAGAAACGTCATGAGGGCATCGAAGTTCTCCATGCGTTTCTCGATGAAGTCGGCCTTGTGCAGCCCTTTGTCGACGATGTGGCGCATCATGCCCGCCAGGAGCGGTATGTCGGTACCGGGGTTGAGCCTCAAAAGCTTGTGGGCGTTTCTTGCGACCGGGGTTTCCCGCGGGTCGATGACGATCATCTTCGCCCCGCGGTCAAGGGCCTTGTAGACCTCGCCCATGAGCACAGGGTGGCTCTCGGCCGCATTGGAGCCGATGAAGAGGATGCAGTCGGCGCCGGCGAGATCCGAGATGGAGTTGGTCATGGCGCCGCTTCCCAGCGTTTGGAGCATGCCCACCGTCGTTGCCGCGTGGCAGAGCCTTGCGCAGTGGTCCACGTTGTTCGTTTTGAAGCCCGCCCGGATGAGCTTCTGGAAGAGGTAGTTCTCCTCGTTGGTGCACTTGGCCGATGACAGGCCGCCGATACTGTCGGGGCCGTGTGTTGCGGCGGTCTCCCTGAGCTTCGTCACCGCAAGGGCGATGGCCTCCTCCCAGGATATCTCCTCGAAGAGGTCCCCTTTACGCACCAGGGGCACAGTCAGGCGCTCGGGGTGATGGACGAACTCGTGGGCAAACCAGCCCTTCACGCACAGCGACCCTCGGCTGACGGGGTTTTCCCGGTCGGGGTAGGTGGCCGCGGCGCGGCCCTCCTCCACCTTCAGGACAAGACCGCATCCCGTTCCGCAGTAGGGGCAGATGGTTCGGATAAACTCGGGGTTCATGGTTTCTTCCCCATGCTGTCGACCCAGTCGGGCACGTCCTGCCCGGGACGGGGTTCCTTCTCGAAGTCAAAGAGGACAGGGGACTTGCGGTTCGCATCGAGCCCCGCCTCGTAATGGTATTCTTTCTTCAGCGCCGCCCGCATCGAGAGCTGGAGCGTCATCAGTGGGATGCCCACCGGGCATGCCTCCTGGCAGGCCCCGCAGGCAACGCAGGTGTCGCTGAGATGAAAAGCGCGGATGTGATGGAAGGAGACCATCTCTGCCGGGATGACACCTCGTTCTACCCAGACATCGTCCTCGAGCTTGCAGGGGACGCAGACGCAGATGGGACAGGAGTTGCGGCAACCGTAGCACTTGATGCAGCGCTTGAGCTGGGCGGTCCACTTCTCCATCCGCTCGCCGGCATCGCCTTCCAGGTAGGCCTTCACCCGTTCATCGGCCAGGGGATCGACGCCTTCCACGGCGCTTCCCGCGTCGAGCTTCTGGGGGTAGGGGCGGCTGCACAGGCAGGCCTTCGCCTGGCCGCCGTCGCAGGCATATCCGATCGTGAGCAGTCGCTCGTGGTCGATCTGGTTGCGCTTTATGAGCTCCACAAGTGCCCGTTCGTCACAGCCCCGGACGGCGACAGCCAGCCTGTACGACCGGGGCTTCTCTCGCAGGATCGCCCGGGCCATCTTGGCAAGGAGCCACTTGGGTTCCAGGACGAGCGCATCGATCTCCTCGGGCGTCGTGAAGACGTGGGGATGGATCACATCCCAGAGCCCTTTCCTCAGCCCCAGCACACCATCGGCTTCCTTCTTCTCGAGGATTTCTTTCGCTTTCTGTCTTATCGGTTCCAGCATCTATCTTCCAAAAGTTGATAAGTTGATTGGTTGAGGAGTTGATTAGGAAAGAATCCGAGATTTCCTTATCAACCAGTTAACTAATCAACCAGTTACTGTCCTGGCGACAGCCAGGACGCCATCGAGGGAAGGCCCTCCAGTTCACGGTGAAAGTCCACGATCATGTCGGCGTACTGGTGCGACTCGTGGGCCGTGCCGAAGCCGAGCAGCAGCCTGTTACCGCCGATGCCCGTCGTGTCGAGGAGCGTCTTGAGCATCTCCAGGCGCTTGAGAGCAGGGTGGTTGGCGTCGTTGAAGCGGCACCCGCCGACATGGCAGCCCAGAACGGCCACCCCGGTGGCCCCACTGGCAAAGGCGCGGATCACCGCGTCGGGCTCTACGTACCCCGCGCAATCCACCGGGATCACCCGGAAACTGCTGGGCAGCTCGATGCGTTTTCGTCCGGCGCCGTCGGCCCCAATGAGACCGCACCAGCGGCAGGCAAAGACGAGGATTTTCACATTACCCCTGTCGGCGGACATCAGCGCACCTCCCGGAATGCACGCCGGATTATCTCACCCGTGACCCGATAATTCTGTTCAGGCATCTGCATGGCCCCGTTCGGACAAACGGATATGCAGTTTCCACAGGACTTGCATCGGACCTTGATGACACGGCTCACGGAGCGGTTTCCCATGCGCTGAAGCCGGCATGCCTTGTAGGGGCAGACGGCGACACAGTTGCCGCAGCCCGTGCAGGCGGCGGCATCGGCTGAGGCGTGGCCCAGCTTGCCGCCCGGCACGCGGCTCATCGTGAGAGCCGAAACCGTATTCTTCCCGAGAAAGGAAGCTGCTTTCATGGCTGCCGCTTCACCCTGGGCGATGGCCTGGTCAGACGAGACGGGCCACCGGGCCGTCCCGCAGATGAAGATGCCGTCGTTTCTCGTCTCCAACGGGTGGATCGGGTAACCCTCCGAGTAGAACCCGTATTTGTCGACGGGGATATCGAACATGCCGGCGAGGGCCGCGCTTTCGGGGTCCGGGATGAAAGGCGTGCTCAGGACGAGGAGATCCGATTCGATGACGCGGTTGACGCCGCTGATCGTGTCGAATACCTCGACGCCGCTGACCTGTTCCTGCCCGCGCACCTCCGGCGGGCGGTCCGCATCGAATCGGATGAACTGGACGCCCTTCTGAAGGGCCTTGCGGTAGTAAGCTTCCAATAAGCTTCCCGGCGTCATGATGTCCCGGTGTAGCACATAGGCCATCGCGCCCGGGGTCTCATCGACGATGCGCATGGCATTCTTCAGCGAAAGAGGGCAGCAGATTGTCGAGCAGTAGGGCCTGTCGGCACTTCTTGCTCCGACGCACTGGATGAAAACAGCCCTTTTGCAGTTCAGGGCCCCCGTGGCAAAACGCCTTTCCATTTCCATCTGCGTGATCACGTTCTTGATCTTGCCATACCCGTACATTTTCTGCGGGAAAAGGATCCGGGCCCCCGTGGCGAGCACGACAGCCCCAACGCGCAGGGCCGTGTCTCCCCCGGGTCCAGCCAGTTTGACCTTGAAGTCGCCGGCATACCCTTTGACGGAGGAAACCTTCGTCTTGGCGTAAAACCGGATCAGGGGGTTGTTGCCTGTCTCGTCGACAAGGGATTTGATCTTTTCCGGACCGGGCTCATCGGTCGGATAGGTTTTCGTGATTACATTGAGAAGCCCGCCCGGTGCCGATCCCCGGTCGACAAGGTGGGACTTGAACCCGAGACGGGCAAGCCCGCTGGCCGCCGAAAGGCCGGCCGGTCCCGCGCCGATTACCAGGGCTTCCTGCTGCAGCCCGATGGCGACGTCTTTCGAATCCCGCATGTTCTGAAGCAGGGCCAGTTCCATTTCGAGCTGGTTTGCGGCTTTTCGCGTGGCTCCTTCAGGGTCCTTCCCGTGAATCCAGGCGCAGCCTTCCCGAAGGTCCACCGTGCGCACCGTCCGGATGTCGGTACCCTCTTTGGCGAGGCCGAGCTTCACGAACTCCATTTTCCCGTAAGGCGAGCAGCCCCCGATGAGGACTTTGCCGATCCCGCGCTCGCGGATCAGGACCTGTGCTTTCGCTGCATCGCCCGGCATGCAGAGCGAATCCACGATTGTGATGGATTCTACGGCAGGGTCTGTCTCGAGTCTCTTTTTCAACGACTCGAGATCGATCACCTTCCCGATTTCGCCGAAGCAGTTGCAGAGAAACAGGCTGATCTTTGACATAGGCTAGCTCTTATCCACCAAGATGGAGCGAAGTGCAGCCGACGCTGCCTGGATGGCCGATTCCGTCACGTCCGCGGGCTCCATGACAAATCCGCAGGATGTGGCCGTATTATTCACAAACCCCTCGCCGTCCAACTCGGGCCTGGCATTTCCGGCCGGCATGGATGACAGGGTCGGTTTCAGGTTTCCGTTGAGGACCACCATGTCGAACTTCCAGATCTCGCGCTTCTGTGTGGCCGTGTCCTCGAATTTCACGGCAATGCCGTCACCGCCGGGCAGGGGGTAGATGAGCGAGGGCCGCCCGCGGACGAGCCGGACGCCGTTGCCCCCGAAATCGCGAAGGGCGTATTCGTAGTAATTCCGTCCCACGGTGCGAAGATCCGTGTAGAGGATGACACAGTCGATCCCGGGGTTCCTGCGCTTGACCCACTGGGCCTGCTTGAGGGCGTGCATGCAGCAGACGGCCGAGCACTGCGGCAGAAGCCGCAGGTCGCGCGCGCCGGCGCACTGGATGAAGGCGATGCTCCGGGGCGAGGTCTTGTTGGAACGTCGGAGGATGGTCCCCTTGTTCTCGCCTGCCTCTGCCTTCCAGGACTCGAACTCGAGGGACGTGAGAATGTCCGGGTGGGTTCCCCAGCCGTATTCCTTCAAGGGGGCCAGGCTCACCTCGGTGAACCCGGCTGACCAGATGACTTCGTCAATGGCAAGCTCCGTCTGTGCCTCTTCGCGGTCGAAGCCGATGGCCTTCGTCGGACACACATCCGCGCAGGCGCGGCACTCCCCGCATCGATCCTCGTCGATGAGATAGACGGGAGGGTAGGCATGCTCCCAGATGGGGCGGGCAATACCTTTCGGGCAGGCGCTTTCGCAGCGCCCGCAGTAAATGCACAGCTCGGGGTCGATCACGGGCGTCGATTCTGCGATGACGGCCCGGTAGCCGCTGTTGGCTTTTTCCATGGTTTCGACCCGGCCATGCGCATGAATGGTGATGGACGGATTTTCCTTGCAGCGCCGGATCTCGGTCCAGAGGGGGCAGAAGGCGCAGTGGTCCGTCGGGTAGAACTTGTCGAGCTTGGCCACCTGACCGCCGAGGTCGTAGCCGCTCTCGACGAGGTGGACACGGTGTCCGCCGCCCGCCAGATCGAGGGCCGCCGACATCCCGGCCACCCCTGCGCCGACAACCAGAATGGTTCTCTTTTTCTTTTCGTTTGGCTGCACTTTTTAAACCTGAAACCTAAAACTTAAAACTTGAAACTTGTTTCTATTCTTCTTCGTCTTCTTTGATAATTCCGTAATGTTCGCCCAATTTTTTCACCCGATCTTTCAGCCAGTCCGTGAAACCCGGTTCCCTCCCGTGGGCGGGCCGCCGGCCTGTTTCCTCCTCGAGACGCAGGGCAATGTGCTTTTCGGGGGGCGGCATCCGCTTCACATTTTCGTAATAGGTGACGATGGACTTGGGCTTCGTGGGGCACTTCTTCTCGCAGGCATTGCAGCCCGTGCAGAGATCCTCCAGGACAACGGGATAGATGTCTTTCTCGAGCTTGATGGCGTCGTAGCGGCATGCATCGAAGCAGCGGGTGCACTTCTCTTCGCCCGTCCAGGTAATGCACGTGTCCCGGTTGATGACGGCATTTCCGATGTCGATTTCGTCGCGGGAGATCTTTGCGATGGCCCCTGTCGGGCACTCCTTGATGCAGGCCATGCAGAAGATGCACTTCTTGTGTTCGAGCACGGGGGTGCCGAAGCTGGTGATCCCCCCTGCAATGCCGGCGGGCTGGATGGCATCGACAGGGCATACGTCGACGCAGCGGTAGCAGCGGGCGCAGTATTCGAGGAAGGCTTTTTCTTCGAGAGCCCCGGGGGGGCGGGGAACGGCCTTGGCCCCGCTCACCTTGAAGAAGGTAAAAAGGGCCGTGGATATGGCTCCGCTCAGGAGGAGATGGATCGTGTCCCTACGTGAAAAAGCCATAAAAAAGAATTCCTTCGCAATGATCCACGATCCGTGTCACCGACCCCTCTCCTCCCGGTTATCGGACCGAACGTAATATAATGAATGCGTGCATAAAAAGCAAGGGCGGGTGAGCGAGTTCACCCGCCCTTGCTGCAGAACAAATGTTTAGAGGTTGTACTTCGCCTTGGCCGCATTGAGGTCCGGGATCAGGAACTCGAGACCATAGGCCTTGAGGCTCGCCTCCGTCGGGATGCCCTTGGCGTCCCAGCCTACGAAGCCATAGAAGTCGGCCTCCATCTTCTTCTGGTCCTCATCGGTGAAGATGGCATCCTTCCGCGGGCC
>DASRZY010000124.1:0-21625 GCA_035685905.1 Syntrophales bacterium | reverse complement strand
CCGGTGTCGGCCACATAGACGTTGTTCAGAGTATCCACAACGATGGATGAGGGAGCGTCAAACTGCCCGGTCAGCGTGCCCGTGGTTCCCCATGCGGTGATGAACGCCCCGGCCGATGAGAATTTCTGGATGCGGTTGTTTCCGGTGTCGGCCACATAGACATTTCCCAGGGTATCGACACTCACATCCGACGGCAGATTGAACTCGCCGTCTGCCGAGCCGAACGTGCCCCAGGCGATGACAAACGTTCCCGTGGAGGTGAATTTCTGGATCCGATTGTTGCGGGTGTCTGCAACATAGACATTTCCGAAGGTGTCGGCTGTTATGCCGCGCGGCTTCTTGAAATTTCCGTTACTCGTGACGTCCGATCCCCACGAGGTGACGAACGTGACTCCGCCGTCCGATGCCACGGGGGCGTGACTGTGTGGCAGCATAACGAAGATGAGGCTCAGGAAAAGGACCAGAAGGAACAATCGAAGAACAGCCAGCTTTTTCATACCGCCTCCGTGACCGTCGACCTTGCTCCTGACGGCCGTGACACGAATTCCATCAGGAGCCGATGCTTTATCCGCAAACGAAGAGAAGGGCTGTCTCGGACCCTGCCAACAGAGTAAAAGCCCCATGGAGGAAAGGCAAGTATGATTTTTTCAGCGATCGGATTAGAAGAAACCTACTGAAAAAGTATGAGGGGAATCGATCTGCCCGGTGGAACCGGCAGACCCGAAATGGCCATCGCAGGCCGTGGTAAATGGAAGGGGGCAGCCTTGAATGGCTGCCCCCGTGGTTTCAATCGATCGTACGCTAATTCCCGACACCGTGGTGCGAGGAATTTCAATCCGCGATCACTTTGTCTTGCTGTCCGGCGTGATCGGGGGGTTGTAGGGGTAATAGGGGTTATTGCGGGGCTTCAGCGCGTCCGGGTGCAACCCCACGACGACGGTGACCTGGGATCCGGGTTCCACGGCCGTGCCGGGGGCGATATTCTGCTCGAGGACGGTGCCTATTTGCCGTTGATTCGTTACCGTCCTCCCGCCGGCGCTGATTTTGAGGTTGGCCTGTTTCAGGGCAGTCTCAGCCTGCGTCTCCGTCATCCCCACGACGGAGGGCACGCGGACTTTTTCCCGGTACTGCCCGACGATCAGGGGCACCTGGCCGCCCGGCGCCAGCGCAGAGCCGGTTGCGATTTGCTGCTTCAGGACTATGCCGCTCTTGTTCTTGTCCGTCACGTTTTCCATGGTGACGACGGCGTTGAGCTTGACCTTCGCCAGGGCGGCCTGTGCCTCGCCCAGTTTCATCCCGACGACGTTGGGCACGGTCGGCGCCGTGTACCTGCCCACGACGATGGGGACCGTCGAACCGGGCGGCAGTGTCTTCCCGGAGGCGATCTGCTGCGTCAGGACGACGTCGTTGCGCTGCGGCTGATCGACGGGCTGCAGGGTGACGGCGGCGTTGAGCTTCGCCTTCACGAGGGCGGCCTGAGCATCGCCCAGTTTCATCCCGATCACGTTCGGCACGGGTTGCTGGGCCGGCGCCGCGTACTTGCCGACGACGACGGGGACGTTGGATCCCTTTGCGAGGGCTGTGCCGGGGGCGGTCTGCTGTCTCAGGACGACGTTGTTCTTTCCCGGGTCCGTGACATTTTCCTGTGTTACGATCGCGTTGAAGCCGGCCGAGACCAGGGCCTTCTGTGCGGTATTCAGGGGCATCCCCGTCACGTCCGGGACGGCGGCGGTCGGCGGCTTGACCTGGGCAAGCGCAGCCGGAACGGCAATCATCAATGCGGCGATCATGACGATCAGAATACGAATTCTCCTCATAAAAACCTCCTGGGCGGACTGCAGGCTTCGTTTTCTCATAAAGACGAGCAAAGGGTGTGCCATAAGGGGCTCATCCGTCCCGGGTCAGAATCCGGTTGACTCCCGTGGCCCCCTGTAATACAAAAGAGACAGGCAACTCATTGGAATTGGTAGAGGAATCTTGACAACGAAAAAACTGTTCATCCGGACCTTCGGCTGCCAGATGAACGTCCACGACTCCGAGCAGCTGGCTCAACTCCTCGAGGGCTCCGGGTACACGACGACGGGCAGTGCGAAGGAAGCCGACCTCATCATCGTCAACACCTGCAGCATCCGCGACAAGGCAGAGCAGAAGGTCTACAGCCAGCTCGGCCGCTACCGCCATCTCAAGAAGGGAAAACCGGGTCTCATGCTGGGGGTCTGCGGGTGTGTGGCCCAGCAGCAGGGCGAGCGGCTGATCGGGAAGATCCCTTACCTCGACCTCGTATTCGGGACCCACAACATCCACCGCCTTCCCGAATTCATCTCCAGGGTCGCAAACACGGGCCGCCCGGTCGTGGAGACCGGCTTTCACGAGACGGTGCCCTCCATCGGCATCCTGGCCCTGCCTGAAAAGGGATCCGTGAGCGCCTTCGTCACGATCATGCAGGGCTGCGACAACTACTGCGCCTTCTGTGTCGTGCCGTATCTGCGCGGCCGCGAGGAGAGCCGGAAGTTTCACGACATCCTGGCCGAGGTGAGGGCCCTTGCCGTCCACGGCGTGAAGGAGGTGACACTGCTCGGGCAGAATGTGAACTCCTACGGCAAGAGCCTCGGCAACGGGCACAGCTTCTCCGGGCTTCTCCGGGCCATCGGCGAGATCGAGGGGATCGAGCGGATCCGCTTCACCACGTCCCATCCCAAGGATCTTTCCGACGACATCATCGCCTGCTTCCGGGATGTGGGAGCCCTTTGCGAGTTCATTCACCTGCCGGTCCAATCGGGCTCCGATGCGGTGCTGGCGAGGATGAACCGCAAGTACGCAAGCGCCGATTATCTCGATTGCGTTCGCAAGCTGAGGGAGGCCTGCCCGGGCATCGCCATCAGCTCGGACATCATTGTGGGCTTCCCCGGGGAGACGGAGCAGGACTTCCAGAAAACGCTTGACCTGATGGGAAAAGTTAGGTTTGATACCTTATTCTCGTTCCAGTATTCCGAAAGACAGGGAACGGCGGCTGTCGGGTTCGACGGGAAGGTGGATCCCGACGAGAAACGGCGGAGGCTGATCGAGCTCCAGTCCCTCCAGGACCGGCACACACAGGAAAAAAACGACAGGCTGGTCGGCAGCACCGTGGAGGTCCTCGTGGAAGGGCCGAGCCGAAACACGTCACGCGACGCGATGGGCCGCACGCGAACCAACAAGATCGTCAACTTCGCCGGCGGCGGCAATCTCGTGGGGAAGACGGTCCGGGTCCGGATCGTGGAAGCCTTCCTGCATTCCCTGCGAGGCGAGATGCTGGATTGACACGGAGGTATTCGTCGATGTTTGTGGAAATGAAGGTGTCCGGTCTCACGATCGACCCGCTGACCAACACCCCCATCGTGATCCTGAAGGATATCGAGGGAAAGCGGGCGGTGCCGATCTGGATCGGCCTCTTCGAAGCCAGCGCAATCGCCACGGAGCTCGAGAAGATCAGCTTCTCGCGGCCCATGACGCACGACCTGATGCGCGACCTTCTCAAGATCCTCGAGGCGAAGGTCACGCGGATCGAGATCATCGACCTGCGGAACAACACATTCTTTGCCTGCATCCACCTGCAGCGCAATGACGATACGGTCATCGTCGACTCGCGGCCGAGCGATGCCATCGCGCTCGCCCTGAGGGTCAACTGCCCCATCTTCATCGACGAGAAGGTCATCGAGAAGTCGCGAAACATCGACTTCGCCAAGAAGGCCGATGAGCTCGACAAGAAGAAAACCGAAGAGCTCAAAGAATTTCTGGAGAACCTTCCCGAAGAGGATTTCGGGAAATACAAGATGTGACAATGAGGTCACATCCCGAAGAGGCCCCGAGGTGGAAGAGACACGACGCATCTATCTGAAAATGGGAGACAAGGTCGTCCACCTCCGCTACCCGCACTGGGGCACCGGCGTGGTCGTGGAAGAGCAGAATTCCACGGTTCTCGGGGGGAACTCGTTCGTGAGGATCGTCTTCAAGGACGGGCTCATTCGCGTCTTCGACAACAACTTTGCAAATGCCTGGTGCTGCTACTACGCAGGAATCCGACGCTGCACATGATCAAGGCGGCCCGTTTGCCGCTGAAACGCATTACATAGTCCCGAGCTCGAAAACGATTGCACGCGGATCCCCGCAGCCCCTGACGTGAGCTTGTCGAACGTGGCTGCGGGGCAAGCGATCATCATAACAGGTGACCCACCCCTCGAGTTTCTAAATTCCTGGCACCGTGGTGCGAGGAATTTTACTTTTTGGACTTATTCCCGCGTTTTCATGGCTTTTTTTATTTTTTCTTGATAAAAGAGCCTTTTTAGCCGGTCAAGCGGGGGGGACATGGAGAAAGCCATTGAGGAATTCGGGCTGCACCTCTCGGCCGAGAGGAATCTCAGTCCCCACACGCTGCGCAGCTACCTGGCGGATCTCAGGCAGTTCCGGGGGTACATCGAGGAAAACGGGCTGATTCCACAGGCGGCAATGGAACGGGATCAGCTTGCGGCCATCGACCACCTCGTCGTCCGGTCCTTTCTCAGTTCCCTGTACCGCCGGAAGGTCAGGAAGGTGACGGTCGTGAGAAAGATCGCCGCCCTTCGCACCTTCTTCAACTACCTCCTTCGGGAAGGCAAGGTCCGGGTCAACCCGGCCGAGATGGTGCAGGCCCCGAAGGCGGAAAAATATCTCCCCACGTTTCTGCCCGTGGAGGAAATGTTTGCGCTCCTGAACCTGACGTTTTCCGGGGATGCGGCGGGGACCCGCGACCGCGCCATGCTGGAGCTGTTCTACTCGTCGGGCATGAGGGTGAGTGAACTGACGGGGCTCAACCTGGGGGACATCGACTTTTCCCAGGGCCTCGTGCTGGTCCGTGGGAAGGGAAAGAAAGAACGGATCGTGCCGGTGGGCGGGCAGGCGCTGCGTTCCGTCCAGGATTACCTGGCGCGCAGGGATGAGTTTCCACGGGAGCAGCGGGCAGTCGTAGGGGATCCGCCTCTTTTTCTGAGCCGCAACGGAAAGAGAATCACCCAGCGCAGTGTGGCCCGAATCGTCGATCGGTACGTCCTGCAGAGCGGGATCAGCAAGAAGGTGAGCCCCCACACGCTCCGGCACAGTTTCGCGACGCACCTGCTCGATGCGGGTGCCGATTTGAGGGCGATCCAGGAGCTGCTGGGACACGAGAACCTCTCGACGACACAGAAATACACGTCGGTGAGCATGGCGAAGCTGATGGAGATTTACGACAAGGCGCACCCGAAAGCCCATAAATAAAGGTTCGAGGACCGAGGGTCGAGGTCCGAGGAACAAAATAGAAAACCTCGATCCTCGATCCTCGAGCCTCGATCCTGTTCGGGGCAGCTGTTTGGGGTGAGAGATGAAGGATGAACAGAAAATGAACATTCGCGGAACTACCATCATCGCGCTGAAGCACAAAGACAAGGTCGTCGTGGCGGGGGACGGGCAGGTGACCTTCGACCAGACGATCATCAAGCACGGGGCCCGCAAGGTCCGCCGTCTGTTCCACAACAGGGTCATCGTCGGCTTTGCCGGCGCCACGGCGGACGCCTTCACGCTCTTCGACCGCTTCGATCAGAAGCTCGAACAGTACAACGGAAATCTCCTGCGGGCGGCCGTGGAGCTGACGAAGGACTGGCGCACGGACCGGGTGCTCAGGCACCTCGAGGCCCTCATGATCGCCGTGAGCCGCGAGGACTTCCTCATCATCTCGGGCAACGGCGATGTGATCGAATCCGATGACAACGTGGCCGCCATCGGCTCCGGCGGTCCTTACGCCCAGGCGGCGGCCCGCGCCCTGGTGAAGCATTCCGATCTCGACGCAACCGAGATCGCCCGGGAGGCCATGCGGATTGCCTCGGAGCTCTGTGTCTACACGAACGACCGGATCACGGTTGAAGAGATCGATCTGGCCGCGGAGGAAGAACCGGTCGAACCGGATAAAAAGGGAAAACAGAGAAAGTAGCAGGCCAGCAATGTCAGCAATTGAATTGACTCCGAAAAAAATCGTATCCGAACTGGACAAGTACATCGTCGGCCAGGGTGAAGCCAAGAGGGCGGTGGCCATTGCGCTGCGCAACCGCTGGAGGCGTCAGAACGTCCGGGCCGATCTGCGTGACGAGATCGCCCCGAAAAACATCATCATGATCGGCCCCACGGGCGTGGGCAAGACGGAGATCGCCCGGAGGCTTGCCAAGCTGGACAATTCGCCGTTCCTCAAGATCGAGGCATCGAAGTTCACTGAAGTGGGCTACGTGGGGCGCGACGTGGACTCCATGATCCGCGATCTCATGGAGATCGCCGTGAGCCTGATCAAGCAGGAGGAGATGGAGAACGTCCGGGCCAAGGCGAAAGAAATGGCCGAGGACCGCGTCCTGGATCTGCTGCTCCCCGCGAAGCGGGCCGAGATCCGGGGCCCCGAAGGGATGGAGGCGGCGGCGGGCGAGAGCGAGGCGGGCCCCGTGGACACCCGCGAGAAGCTGCGCCAGATGCTGCGCGAAGGAAAGCTCGACAACCGTGTCGTCAACCTGGAGATCACCGAAAAGGCGGGGGGGCCCATGATCGAGGTCTTCTCGTCTTCCGGTGTCGAAGACCTGGGTCTCAACATCAAGGAGATGTTCGGGAACATTTTCCCGCAAAAGAAGAAACGGCGCCGCGTGAAGATCCCCGAAGCGCTGACGATCCTCGAGGACGAGGAAGTGCAGCGCCTGGTGGACATGGACAAGGTGATCCGCGGGGCCCAGACCCGCGTCGAGCAGTCGGGGATTATCTTCCTCGACGAAATCGACAAGATCGTGGGGAGCAATGCCTCGCACGGTCCCGATGTGTCCCGGGAGGGCGTCCAGCGGGACCTGCTGCCCATCGTGGAAGGCTCCACGGTCAACACGAAATACGGAATGATCAAAACGGATCACATCCTCTTCATCGCGGCGGGGGCCTTCAGCACGACGAAACCCTCGGACCTGATCCCGGAGCTCCAGGGGCGTTTCCCGATCCGGGTCGAGCTCGACTCGCTGACGAAGGAGGATTTTGTCCGGATCCTCACGGAGCCCTCCAATGCCCTCGTGAAGCAGTACATCGAGATGCTCGCCACGGAAGAGGTGAAGATCGAATTTGCCGAGGATGCCATCGCCGAGATTGCCGAGGTGGCCACGATCGTCAACGAGCGAACTGAAAACATCGGCGCGCGGCGCCTCTACACGATCATGGAGACGCTGCTCGAGGACATTTCCTTCGACGCCCCGGAGATACGGGGGAAAGAGATGGTCATCGATGCGGCCTACGTGAGGGACAAGCTCGAGAATATCGTCGAGGACGAGGATCTCAGCCGCTACATCCTCTAAGAAGGATCGAGGACCGAGGAACGAGGTCCGAGGTACAAACAGAAATCCTCGATCCTCGTGCCTCGAACCTCGATCCTGATGTGATCGTAACCTGAATGACTGATCTCTGGAGTTGAGACATGACTGATAAGGTACTGGGTGCCCAGGAGCGGGCGGAGATTCTTCTCGAGGCGCTGCCGTACATCCGCCGGTTCTACAACAAGACGATCGTCGTCAAGTACGGCGGCCACGCCATGGTGGATGACGAGCTGAAGAAACTCTTCGCCATGGACATCGTCATGATGAAATACATCGGGATCAACCCCGTTGTCGTGCACGGCGGCGGTCCCCAGATCGGCGCCGTCCTGAAGAAACTCGGGAAGGAGTCGCAGTTCATCCAGGGCATGCGCGTCACCGACGAGGAAACCATGACGATCGTCGAGATGGTCCTCGTGGGCTCGGTGAACAAGGAGATCGTGGGCCTCATCAACCGCAACGGCGGCAAGGCCGTGGGGCTCTCCGGCAAGGACGGGAACCTGACCCGTGCCGAGAAGTACTACCTCAACGAGGAGAAGCAGAAAGACATGCCGACGGAGATCATCGATGTCGGGCTGGTGGGGAAGGTCAAGGAGATCAACGCGGGCCTCATCATGTCTCTCGTGAAGGACGGCTTCATTCCCGTCATCGCCCCCACGGGGATGGGCGATGCCGGAGAGACCTACAACATCAATGCCGACATCGTGGCCGGCGAAGTGGCGGCGGCCCTCAAGGCCGAAAAGCTCGTCCTGCTGACGGACGTGGAAGGCGTCTGGGACAAGGACAAGCAACTCATCAACACGATGGACAACAGCCGGGCCCTCCAGATGATCGACGACGGGACCATCGCCGGCGGCATGTTCCCGAAGGTGAAGTGCTGCCTGAAGGCCCTGCGCGGCGGAGTCGGCAAGGCGCACATCATCGACGGCCGGAAGAAGCACGCCATGCTCCTCGAGGTCTTTACGGACCAGGGAGTGGGTACGGAAATCGTGCTGTAAAGCACGAACCCTTCAGCTCCCTCTCCCTGAGGGGAGAGGGTAGGGGTGAGGGTGAATGATCCCCGCCTCATAAAGCAGGGACCAGGGACCAGGGAATGAAGGGGACTTGATTTTTAATTTTTCCCGAGACCCGAAACCCTTCTCAAGGTTGGTAGCATGACAAAAGAAGA
The DNA here is from genome assembly GCA_035685905.1 of Syntrophales bacterium. Lineage (GTDB taxonomy): Bacteria > Desulfobacterota > Syntrophia > Syntrophales > UBA2192 > UBA2192. The sequence continues at coordinate 13,084 of DASRZY010000124.1, read as the reverse complement.
ACTGATTGCATCGTCGGAGAAGAACATCGTCGGGACGTACAGGCGTCAGCCTGTCGTCTTCGTGCGGGGCGAGGGCGCGCACCTCTGGGACAGCGAGGGCAAGGAGTACGTCGACTTCGTTGCGGGGATCGCCGTCTGCAGCCTGGGGCACTCGCACCCGAGGGTGGTCGAGGCCATCCGGAAACAGGCCGGCACCCTCACGCACGTCTCGAACCTCTACTACACGGAGCCCCAGATCCGCTTTGCCGAGATGCTGGTGGAGAATTCTTTCGCCGACCGGGTGTTCTTTTGCAACAGCGGCGCCGAGGCCAACGAAGCGGCCATCAAGCTGGCGCGCAAGTACGGCCACGACAACCTGAACGGCAAGTACGAAATCCTCACCATGAAGGGGTCCTTTCACGGGCGGACCCTTGCGGCCATCACGGCAACGGGCCAGGAAAAGTTTCACGTGGGCTTCTCGCCGCTGCCGGAGGGTTTCCGGTACATCCCGTTCAACGACGTGCAGTGCCTCGAGAAGGCCATCTCGAAGAAGACCTGCGCCGTCCTGCTCGAACCCATCCAGGGCGAGGGCGGCGTGCGGGTTCCCGACGAGGGGTATCTCAGGGCCGTCCGGGATATCTGCGACCGCAAGGGGATCCTGATGATCCTCGACGAGGTGCAGACGGGCATGGGCCGGACCGGGAAACTCTTCGGCTACGAACACTACGGGGTCACGCCCGACATCATGACGCTGGCCAAGGCCCTCGGCAACGGGATCCCCGCGGGGGCGCTCACCGCGACGGAGAAGGTCGCCGCGAGCTTCGGACCGGGTACGCACGCCTCCACCTTCGGCGGGAACCCGCTCGCCATGGCGGCGGCAATTGCTACCCTGGAGACGATCCTGGAGGAGGGCTTCCTGGAGGGCTGCCGGAAGATGGGCGAGTACCTGCAGGAGCGGCTCTGGTCGCTCAGGAAGGATCACTCCGTCGTCCAGGATGTCCGCGGCAAGGGGCTCCTGGTCGGCCTGGATCTCACCGTCGAGGGAAATTCCATCGTGACGGCCTGTCTCGAGCGGGGGGTCCTCATAAACTGTACGTTTGATCACATCCTCCGGATGGTGCCTCCGCTGGTGATCACGAGGCAGGATGTGGACAGGCTGGTGCAAGTTCTCGACGAGGTGATTGTGCGTTGAAAAAGGATTTCCTGAGTGTCTACGATCTGACGAGGAGAGATTTCGACCGGATCTTCAGCCATGCGGCCACCCTCAAGGCCATGCAGAAGGACGGGATCATCTACCAGCCCCTGGCCGGCAAGACGCTGGGCATGGTCTTCGACAAGTCCTCGACCCGGACGAGGCTTTCGTTCGAGGCGGGGATGTATCAGCTGGGAGGCCTTGCCATCTATCTGAACAGCCGCGACACGCAGCTGGGCCGGGGCGAGAGCATCGCCGACACGGCGAGGATCGTCTCACGCTATCTCGATGCCGTCATGATCCGGACCTTCGCGCAGGAAACCGTCGAAGAGTTCGCGCGGCACGCAACGATCCCGATCATCAACGGGCTGACGGATCTCATGCACCCCTGCCAGATCGTGAGCGACCTGTTCACCATCGTCGAGAAGAAGGGAACGTACGAGGGGCTCAAGATCGCCTACGTGGGCGACGGCAACAACATGGCCAACTCCTGGATCGACGCGGCGGCGAAACTCCCCTTCAAGCTTGCCCTGGCCTGCCCGAAGGGCTATGACCCCGATGCGCGTATCCTGGAGAGGGGGAGGAAGAAGACGGTAAAAGGGGTTTCCCTGCACCGCGACCCCGCACAGGCCGTGAAGAATGCCGACGTCGTGTACACCGACGTCTGGGCGAGTATGGGACAGGAGGCCGAGCAGGAAGCCCGGGCGAAAGTCTTTGAAGGCTACCAGGTCAACCGCAAGCTCATGCAGCACGCGAAGTCCGATGCCATCGTCATGCACTGCCTGCCGGCGCACCGCGGCGAGGAGATCTCCGCGGAGGTCCTCGACGGGCCCCGGTCCGTGGTCTGGGACGAGGCGGAAAACAGGCTGCATGTGCAGAAGGCGATACTCGAGATTTTGATGTTGAAGTGAACAATCTGGACGGTCCGTCGATCCTTGGCGATGTAACAGGATTCTCCCTGCGGATAGACACTCTTCGACCGCTCTAAGGCTGCGCTTGACCAAGAGCGGTTACCGGAGATCGCCTGACTTCGCAGCCAGAACCCTGTTCCATCTCCTGTATCTGAGGAAGAGCATTTCCCGGATTTTTTCATTTACGGCCCGCAAGATCGGAAATAATGCAATCAGGAGGAAAATCGTGTCGAACAAGGTAAAAAAAGTGGTTGTCGCCTATTCGGGCGGGCTGGATACGTCGGTCATCATTCAGTGGCTCCTGGAAGCCTACCCCGGCTGCGAGGTCATCGCCTTCGCAGCCGACGTCGGCCAGAAGGAGGAGCTCGACGGCCTCGAGCAGAAGGCCATCAAAACGGGAGCGAGCAAGTGCTACATCGAGGACCTGAGGGAGGAGTTCGCCAGGGACTTCGTGTTCCCCATGCTGCGGGCCAATGCCATCTACGAGGGGACATACCTGATGGGCACCTCGATTGCGCGGCCGCTGATCGCGAAGAAGCAGATCGAGATCGCTCACCGGGAGAAAGCCGACGCCGTGTGCCACGGCGCCACGGGCAAGGGGAACGACCAGGTGCGCTTCGAGCTCACCTACATGGCCCTCGACCCGGACATCCGGATCATCGCCGCCTGGCGAGACGACAAGTGGAGCTTCACGTCGCGCGAGGACATGATCAACTTCGCCGCCAAGCACAACATCCCGCTTCCCGTGTCGAAGGACAAGCCCTACAGCTCCGACCGCAACTCGCTGCACATCTCCCACGAGGGCGGCATCCTGGAGAACCCCTGGAACGAGCCGACGGAGGACATCTTCACGATCTCGGTCTCGCCCGAGAAGGCCCCCGACAAGCCGACCTACGTGGAGATCGATTTCGAGAAGGGTAACCCCGTGGCGGTCAACGGCCAGAAAATGAGCCCGGCAACGCTGCTCGATCACCTGAACACGGTTGGCGGCGCAAACGGCATCGGGCGCGTGGACATGGTGGAGAACCGCTTCGTGGGCATGAAGTCGCGCGGTGTCTATGAAACCCCGGGCGGGACGATACTCTGGGCCGCCCACCGGGCCGTCGAGACAATCACCATGGACCGCGAGGTGATGTTCATGCGCGACGGGCTGATCCCGAAGTACGCCCAGCTGGTCTACAACGGGTTCTGGTACTCGCCGGAGATGAGGGCACTGCAGCAGTTCATCGACGGTTCGCAGGAAAACGTGACGGGCACGGCGCGGCTGAAGCTCTACAAGGGCAACTGCATCGTCGTGGGCCGCAAGTCGCCGAACTCGCTCTACAGCGAGGACATCGCCTCCTTCGAGAAGAGCGGCGGCTACGAGCAGAAGGACGCCACGGGCTTCATCCGCCTCAACGCCCTTCGCCTGCGCATCGCGGCATACCTCAGGAAGAAGAAGAGTAAATAGTAAATGGTAATTAGTAACTGGTTGAAGAAGTTGAACGTGTCATTTGCTTCCAGTACTTAATTACTCAATTACTCATTTACTTAATTACCAATTACCCAATTACCAGTTACCAATTACTGCCTCACCGAAGGTGTCCAATGGGCGGAAAATCGAGAAAGAAGCTCTGGAGCGGGCGGTTCACGGAGGAGACGAATCGGCTCGTGGAAGTCTTCACGGCATCTCTTCCTTTCGACAGGAGGCTCTATGACCACGATGTCGAGGGGAGTATCGCCCACTGCCGGATGCTGCAGCGGCAGGGGATCATCCCGCCGGCCGACGCCGAGAGTATCGTCGATGCCCTGTCAAAAATACGCGCGGAGATCGCATCGGGGGCCTTCCGGTTCCTGCAGTCCGACGAGGACATCCACATGGCGATCGAGCGGGGTCTCATCGACCGGATCGGGCCCGTGGGCGGCAAGGTGCACACCGGCCGGAGCCGCAACGACCAGGTTTCCCTGGATGTGCGCCTGTACCTGAGAGACGAGATCGGGGACATCCTGAAACTTGTCGCCGAGCTTCAGAAAACCCTCGTTGCACTCGCAAAAAAGGAAATCGACACCATCATGCCCGGCTATACCCACATGCAGAAGGCGCAGCCGGTGCTCCTGTCCCACTACCTGCTGGCTTTCCGCGAGATGCTCCAGCGGGATTCGGCGAGGCTTGCCGAGTGCCTGGAGAGGGTGAACGTCATGCCCCTGGGTTCGGCGGCACTGGCCGGCACGAGCCTGCCGCTCGACCGGAAATACACGGCGAAGCTATTGGGGTTCAAGGCGATCTCGGCCAACAGCATGGATGCCGTCTCCGACCGGGATTTCGTGGCCGAGTTCATATTCGATGCGGGCCTCCTGATGATGCACCTGAGCCGCTTCTGCGAGGACCTCATCATCTGGTCTTCCGGGGAATTCGGCTTCGTGGAGATTTCCGACGCGTACACGACGGGCTCCAGCATCATGCCCCAGAAGAAGAACCCCGACGTGGCCGAGCTGATCCGGGGGAAAACGGGGCGGGTCTACGGTAATCTCGTGCGGATCCTGACGGTCCTGAAAGGTCTTCCCATGACCTACAACCGGGACCTGCAGGAGGACAAGGAACCGCTCTTTGACACCGTGGACACGGTGAAGATGAGCCTCATGGTCCTCAGCGGCATGGCCGGGAATCTCACCTTCAACCGGCAGCGGATGCTGGAGGAAGCCGCAAAAGGTTTTTCGACGGCAACCGACGTGGCGGAGTACCTCGTCACGAGGGGCGTTCCCTTCCGGGAGGCTCACGGGATTGTCGGACGGCTCGTGGCTCACTGCATCTCCAGCAGCAAGGAGCTCTCCGAGATCAGCCTCCGGGAACTGCGGAAATTTTACACGGGCTTTGACGAGGGCATTTATGCCGTCATCCCCGTGAAGAAAGCCGTCAATGCCCGCCATACGGCGGGAGGCACGGCGAAGAAAGAAGTGCTGAAACAGATCAGGGAAGCCGAAGAGCAGGCGGTGAAGAAGGGTCGAGGGTCCAGGGTCAAGGGTAAAGGAGAACAGGAGTGAAGAAATCTTCTCTCTTTACGAAAGCCGTTCTCATCATTATAATCCTCCATCTTTTTTTCCTTTTCCCGGCATGCGGGAAGAAGGGGGATCCCATCCCCCCGGCGCCGCTGCCGAAGGCGGGCACGAGTGCAGAGCAGCCGCAACAACCCAAGGCGGGGACGGGCGCAGAGCAAGTGCAACAGCCGAAGGCGGGTGCCGGTACGGAACAGCCCCAGCAGCCCGGGACAGGCACGAGTGCGGGGCAGCCACAGCAACCGAAGACGGACACAAGTTCTGAGCAGCCGGAGAAACCGGCCGCAGGAACCCCGGGTAAATAAAGAATGAACTATTTCAATTACCTCGACGACAAGCTCTGGTGCGAGGACGTTCCCGTCGAGGCGATCGCCGAGAAGGTCGGCACCCCGTTCTACCTGTACAGCCACAGGACGCTGCTGCAGCATTTTCGCGTCTTCGACGGCGCCCTGCGGGGCATCCCTCACATCATCTGCTTTGCCGCCAAGGCAAACTCGAACCTTGCCATCATGCGGATCTTCGTGAACGAGGGGGGCGGCGTCGACATCGTCTCCGGCGGAGAGCTGTACAGGGCCCTCAAGGTCGGGGCGGATCCCGGGAAGATCGTCTACTCGGGGGTGGGCAAGCGGATCGACGAGATCGACTTTGCGCTCCAGTCGGACATCCTCATGTTCAATGTGGAGTCCCCCGAGGAGCTGGGCGTCATCAACGAGCGGGCGGGCCTGCTGGGAAAGAAGGCCCGGATTGCGCTGCGAATCAACCCCGACGTGGATGCCAAGACGCATCCCCACATATCGACGGGTCTCAAGTCGAACAAGTTCGGGATCGACATCGAGAAATCCCTCGACGAGTACCGGCGGGCCAGGACGCTGCCGAACGTGGAGATCGTGGGCGTCGACTGCCACATCGGCTCCCAGGTCACGCAGATCTCCCCCTTCATCGATGCCCTGGAGCGGTTGAAAAAACTGATCGATCAGCTGAGGGCGGAGGGGATCGGGATCCGTTATCTTGACCTCGGCGGGGGCCTCGGGATCACCTATCATGAAGAGATGCCGCCCCACCCCGAAGAATACGCGCGCGCCGTCATCAAATCGGTCCGGGACCTCGACGTGACCTTCATCTTCGAGCCGGGGCGTGTGATCGTGGGCAACGCGGGGATCCTGGTCACGAAGGTCCTCTACACGAAGGGCAACGGTGAGAAGAACTTTGTCATCGTCGACGCGGGGATGAACGACCTCGTCCGGCCGAGCATTTACGGGTCGTATCACCAGATCCAGCCCGTGAACCTCCGGGACCGGGGTAGTTTCCTTGCCGACGTGGTGGGACCGATCTGCGAGTCGGGCGACTTTCTTGCCAAGGGGCGGATGATCCCGAAGTTCGAGCGCGGCGACCTTGTTGCCGTCATGAGCGCCGGGGCATACGGGTTCTCCATGTCCTCGAACTACAACTCCCGGCCGCGGATTGCCGAGGTCCTCGTGAAGGGGAAAAAGTTCCACGTCATCCGCAAGCGCGAGGACTACAAGACGCTGGTGAAAGGGGAAAAAGTCCCTTCCTTTTTGAAATAAAATCCCCCTCTTTCCCCCTTTTGTAAAGGGGGATTAAAGGGGGATTTGACGGAGTTTCAGATGATTGAATTCTTCAAAATCCAGGGAAGCGGAAACGACTTCATCCTTATCGACAACCGCGACAATGTCCTGAGGGACGTCGGGAAGATCGACGAGTTCGTGAAGACCGCCTGCCGGCCGCATGTCGCCGTGGGGGCTGACGGGCTCATTGTCATCGAGAACTCCGACAAGGCCCACTTCCGCTGGCGTTTCTTCAATGCCGACGGCAGCGAGGTGGAGATGTGCGGGAACGGGGGCCGCTGTGCGGCGCGCTTTGCCGTCATCAAGGGGATCGCCCCCGAAACGATGTCCTTCGAGACCCGGGCCGGGATCATCGATGCACAGGTCACGGGCGACATCGTCAAGCTGCGCCTGACGGACCCGAAGGACATTCGCAAGGCCTACACCATAGCCATCGACGGAACGGCGACGCCGGTCAACAGCATCAACACGGGGGTGCCGCACGTGGTGGCCTTCGTCACCGACCTCGACGGCCACGACGTCGTCAACATCGGCAGGATGATCCGGCACCATCAGGAGTATCAGCCCGCAGGGACAAACGCCAATTTTGCCCGCGTGATCAACCGGCACCGGATCAAGGTGCGGACGTACGAGCGCGGCGTGGAGGACGAGACGCTGGCCTGCGGGACGGGGGCCGTGGCAGCCGCCCTTGTCGCCTCGTGGACAGGACTCGTTGACAGCCCCGTGGATGTTCTGGTAAAGAGCGAAGAGACATTGAAGATTTACTTTGAAAAGACAAACCAGGGGTTCGAAAAAGTTTACCTGGAAGGGGGCACGACGGTGGTGTACCAGGGCTTCCTCTGGGACGAGGCATACAGTTCAACCAAGTAGAAGGAGTGAAGGAGGCTGTTATGGGAGCAATGTTCAAAGGCGCCATTGTCGCCATCGTGACACCTTTCAAGAACGGAAAGGTGGATGAGAGGGCCCTTCGGGAACTCATCGAATTCCAGATCTCCAATGGAATCGATGGCATCGTTCCCTGCGGAACTACGGGCGAGTCCCCGGTACTGTCCCACGAGGAGCATGACCGCGTCATTGAGATTACCGTGGATGCCGTCAAGAAGAGGGTCCCCGTTATCGCCGGTACGGGATCCAACAGCACGGAAGAAGCCCTTCGCCTGACAAAGCATGCCCACGAAGTGGGCGCCGACGCCGTGTTGATGGTCAATCCCTATTACAACCGGCCGACCCAGGAGGGCCTGTACCAGCACTACAAGTACATTGCAGAAAAGGTTCCGATTCCGATCATCATGTACAATATCCCCAGCCGCACGGGCGTCAACATGACTCCCGATACGATGGCGAGGCTTGCCAAGATCAAGAATATCGTCGGCGTGAAGGAAGCAGCAGGGTCCCTGCAGCAGATGCAGGAGATCATGACGGCCTGCGGCCCGAATTTCATCGTGGTTTCCGGCGATGACTGGTTCACCTATCCCCTGATGTGCCTGGGCGGACACGGCATCATCTCCGTCATCGCCAATATCGCCCCCGCCGATGTATCGGCCCTGGTCGATGCCTTCAATGCCGGTGACATGAAGAAGGCGAAAGAGCTTCACTACAAGATGACACCCATGGTGGCCTCCCTCTTTATCGAGGTCAACCCCGTACCCGTCAAGGCGGCCCTGAACCTGATGGGTAAGATCGAGTATGAAGTCAGGCTCCCCCTCGCAAAGATGTCCGATGCCAACTACGAGAAGCTGAAAAAGCAGATGCAGGCATACGGGCTCATCAAATAAGGAACTGCCTCGTTCGAGAATGGAGCCCGTCTGAAAAGCGGGCTTCATTTTTATAAAGAAGGTGCAAGGCTGAAGGATAAAGGCCAAAGGATAAAAAGGGAGTGTCGCTATGGTCAAGGCAATCGTAATGGGGGCAGGCGGGAAGATGGGCGGCAGGATTGCGTCCATCATCAACATGACGGACGGCATCGAAATCGCGGCCGCCGTCGAGAAGGCCGGTCATCCCGTCATCGGTCAGGATGTCGGGGAGACCCTGGGGCTTGGCAAGAAAGGCGTTCCGATCTCTGCAAGTCTCGAAGCGGTCATCGGGAAAGGCGACGTCGTCATCGACTTCACATATCACGAGGCCTCCGTGGAGCATCTCCGGATCGCGGCGGAAAACAAGAAGGCCATCGTCATCGGGACAACGGGATTTTCCGCGGACCAGATGGCGAAGATCAAGGAGATGGCCGCAAAGACTCGGTGCATGCTGGCCCCCAACATGAGCGTGGGCGTCAACGTCATGTTCAAGGTGCTCGAGTATGTCACCGGCATCATCGGCGAGGACTTCGACATCGAGATCATCGAGGCCCATCACAACCTGAAGAAGGACGCGCCCAGCGGTACGGCCATGAAGATGGCCCAGATCATCGCCGCCGGCCTCAAGCGGGACCTGGACAAGGAGGCCGTCTACGAGCGCAAGGGCATGATCGGGGCGCGCACCAAGTCCGAGATCGGCATCCAGACGATCCGTGCAGGCGACATCGTCGGCGAGCACTGGATCATTTACGGCGGGCTGGGCGAGCGGCTCGAGTTCATCCACCGGGCCCACAGCCGCGACAACTTTGCCAAGGGCGCCGTCCGCGCCGCAAAGTGGATCGTCAACCAGCCCAACGGCTTCTACGACATGCAGGACGTACTCGGATTGAAAAAGTAGACTTTTTCAATCCGAGAGGCACGAGGTCCGAGGAACGAGGACCGAGGAACAAAACAGAAATCCTCGAGCCTTGAACCTCGATCCTCGCTCCTTGTTCGCCACACATCACTCACGGGAGGAGAAAATACGTGCAGATTGCTGACCGGTTGTCGAAGATCCCCCCCTATCTCTTCATGGAGCTGCGCAAGAAGATCAACAAGGCGAAGGCCGACGGCGTGGACGTCATCAGCCTGGCCATCGGCGACCCCGTGGAGCCCACCCCGAACGGGGTCATCGACGAGCTTTGCCGCACCGCAAAGATCCCCGAGAACCACCGCTACCCCACGGACGAGGAAAAAGGCATGTTCGCCTTCCGGGAGGCCGTGGCGGTATGGTACAAGGAGCGTTACGGCGTCACCCTGAACCCGGCAGACGAGATCCTGGGGCTCATCGGGTCCAAGGAAGGATGCCATCACTTTATCTTTGCCTGCACGAACCCCGGCGACATCGTTCTTATGACGGACCCGGGCTACCCGGCCTACCGGGCGAGCATCCTCATGGGCAACTGCGAGCCCTACCACATGCCGATGCTCCCCGAGAACGAGTATTTTCCCATCTTTGAGGACATCCCTGCGGACATCGTGAAGCGGGCGAAGGCCATGTTCCTCAACTACCCCAACAACCCGACGGGGGCCTGCGGCTCCCGGGAGTTCTTCAAAAAGGCCGTCGCCTTTGCGATGAAAAACGACATCGCCATCTGCTACGACAACCCCTACAGCGAGGTGGTCTTCGAGGGACAGGAGCGCCTGAGCTTCCTCTGCGTCGACGGGGCAAAGGACATTGCGGTGGAGCTCAATTCTCTGTCCAAGCCCTACAACATGACGGGCTGGCGCATCGGCATGGCCATGGGGAACCCCCGGATTATCGCAGCGATCAGCAAGGTCAAGGAGAACACCGATTCGGGCATCTTCAACGCCGTGCAGTTTGCCGGCATCAAGGCCCTGAAGAGCGAAAATGAGAACATCGCCCGGATGCTCGAGATCTACCGAAAGCGCCGGGAGCTGGTCCTCGGGACCCTGAAGAAGATCGGAATCGATTTCAAGGCCCCGAAGGGGACCTTCTACCTGTGGGTCCCCGTGCCCAAGGGGATGACCTCACTGGAATTCACGGACCGGCTCTTCGAGAAGACGGCCGTCGTCGTCGCCGCGGGCCCCGCTTACGGGAAGTACGGCGAAGGCTTCATTCGGATCTCCCTGACAGTTCCCGACGCGCGTCTCAAAGAGGCCATGGCCAGGATTGAAAAGGAATTTGCCTGATCCGGCAAAAGCCGACAGCCGGCAGCCAACAGCCGACAGCAAAGAGTCGCTTATGATTTTCCCCCTTTTTCCTTTGGCTGTATGCTGTAGACTGTTGACTGTAGGCTATCAAAGACTACGTAAGTGAGCACGGAGACGGGAAATGACTGTACCCGTCATCTCATATCTCGGGATAGGTTCGAATTTAGGCGACCCGATAGAGAACTGCCGTACGGCACTGCGCGAGATCGCGTCTCTGAAAAGCACGCAGGTGCTCCGCCGGTCGTCCCTGTACAGGACGGAGCCTGTCGGAGACAAACGCCAGGACTGGTTTGTCAACGGCGTCCTGGAAGTCCGGACGGCCTTCACGGCTCCGCATCTTCTCAAGGCCCTCCAGTGGGTCGAACAGACCCTGGGCCGCGTGAGGACCGAAAAATGGGGCCCGAGGACGATCGACATCGACATCTTGCTTTACGGTCAGGAGATCATCGAGACGGGGGATCTCGTCATCCCCCACCCGGAGATGCACAAGCGGAGGTTCGTCCTTGTGCCGATCAACGAGATTGCGCCCTACGTCATCCATCCGCGCTATGGCGTGTCGATGAAGGGCCTGCTCGACCGGCTCGAGGATAGCCTTGTCGTCGAGCGAATCGAAGCAGACTGGTAGAAAGGTACCGGGAAGAGCTTCCCGGCAGGCGGCACAACATGTATCGTATCATCGTCATCGGCATCGCCCTCATCCTGGCGTACCTCCTTATCAAGAGGTTCCTCTTCCCCCCGGACCGCATCAAGGGCCGCCGGGGAGACGAGAGGAGGATCAGGGGGGAGGATCTCGTGGAAGACCCCAACTGCCACACGTATGTCCCGCTCAGCGAGGCGTTCAGGGTGGATGTCGACGGAAAAACGCTTTATTTCTGCAGTAAAGAGTGTTACAAAAAATTTCGGGAAAAAGGCGGGCACGTCTCCGGCTGATCCCCCTGCCAATTGCAACCCCGTCGTTTCAGGCGGGAAACTCTGATCGATTCCGGTACCTGGAGGCTGCATGAAGTTTTTTATCGACTCGGCCAATATTAAAGAGATTAAAGAGGCCCTCAGCCTGGGCATGTGCGACGGGGTGACGACGAACCCCAGCCTGGTGGCAAAAGAGAAGAGGCCTTTTGATGACGTGGTGAAGGAGATCCTGGAAGCCGTGCCCGGTCCGGTGAGCCTCGAGGTGGTGAGCCTGGATGCGGCCGGAATGGTGGCCGAGGCGAAAAAGCTCGTCGATCTGGGTGCGAACGTCGTCATCAAGGTCCCGCTCACGACGGAGGGGCTCAAGGCGACGAAGGTCCTTTCCGGCGAGGGCATCGATGTGAACCAGACGCTCGTCTTTTCTCCCGTCCAGGCCCTGATGGCGGCCAAGGCGGGCGCAGCCTACGTCAGCCCCTTCGTGGGCAGGCTCGACGATGTGGCCCAGAACGGCATGGAACTGGTGAAGCAGATCCTCAGCATCTTCGACAACTACGGCTTTTCAACGGAGGTCATCGTGGCAAGCGTGCGTCACCCCATGCACGTCCTCGAGGCGGCCATGCTCGGCGCCGACATCGCCACGATCCCATTCAACGTAATTGCCCAGCTGGCGAAGCATCCCCTTACGGACGCGGGGATCGAGAAATTTCTTGCGGACTGGAAGAAGGTCCCGAAATAATCGGTATCGCGATGGAACGTGCGGTGATACTCATCGACATCCTGAAAAAATACTTTGACCGGTTGCCGATCCGCGACGAAAACCGGCGGATCATCAATCTGCCCAACGCCATAACGGTGTTGCGTATCGGGATCCTCCCGGTGCTGTTCCTGGTCCTGCTGGAGCCGGGGGAGGCGTTGAGCCTTGCCATCGCGATTCTCTTCATCCTGGCGGCCCTGACGGATCTCCTCGACGGGTACGTGGCCAGACGCTACAACATCGTGACCCGCATGGGCAAGCTGCTGGACCCCATCGCCGACAAGATCATCATGAGCGCGGCCATGATCCTTCTCATTCCCATCGGCCGGATCCCGGCCTGGGTCGTTGCGCTCATGGTCATGCGGGACTTTGCCGTCGACGGCCTCAGGAGCATGGCCGCCGCTGAAGGTCACGTCATTGAGGCAAGCGACTTGGGCAAATACAAGACCTTCTGCCAGATCATAGCCGTTTCGGCGCTCATCATCCACTACCCCATCTACGGGATCGACCCCAGCACCATCGGCAGGGCCTTCATCTACGTCGCGCTCGTGCTTTCCATGTGGTCGGGGTTTGATTACCTGGTGAAGTTCTACAAAGCCACCATCGTATAGCCGCGAAGCGGCTATACGAAGCCGACAGCAAACAGCATACAGTAGACAGCAAAATCCCCCCTTGCTTCCTTACGCAAAGGGGGATCTGTTTCTTAAGGCTGT
>DASRZY010000123.1:0-24041 GCA_035685905.1 Syntrophales bacterium | reverse complement strand
CGTGAAGGAGAAGGGAATTTCCCCCTCCTCCACTTCCTCCTCCCACCGGGGGAGGAGAACAGAGGAAAGGGTCTCAATAGGGAGAGGAAGATCAAGGAAAGGGTCTTTCATAGGGTAGCTGCCCTGACGGGATGAACCCATGGCCAAAGCCAAAACGAAACAGCAACTGACCGTCGAAAACGAAGAGCTGCGGGCCCGCCTCCAGGAGCTGGAAGACACCCTGGAAGCCATCCGCAGCGGCGCCGTGGACGCCATCGTCACCTCCGGGCCGGCGGGCGACCGGGTCTACACCCTCGAAGGGGCCGATCACGCCTATCACACGATGGTCGAGTCCATGAACGAGGGCGCCGTCACGGTCCTCACGGACGGCACGATCCTCTACGCCAACCGTCAATTCGGGCAGATGACCGGGGCGTCCCCTTCGGCCGTCGTAGGCCGGCCCTTTCACGATTTTGTGCAGACATCAGATCGCCCGATATGGAACGGGTTCATCCGTCAGGCCGGTTACGACGGCCTGAAAGCGGAGATCCGGCTTGGCAATCAATCCGCTGCCGGGATCCCCGTTCAGATCTCCGCTACCCCCATCGATATCAGCGGTACGAAGGCCCTCGCCCTCGTCGTGACGGACCTGACGGAAACCAGGCGCTACGAGGAAATCGTCGCGGCCGAAAGACTCTCGCGGTATATCCTCGAGCAGAGCCTGGAAGGGGTCGCCGTATGCGTCAACGGCCGGATCCTCTTCGCAAGCCGCCGGCTCCACGAGATCTACGGGGGCAATCCCCTGATGCAGCCCTTCGACAGGCTTTTCCCTCTCAGGATGTCGGGGTCCGAAACATTCTCCGCGGAGATCCCCCAGTCCGGTAAAGTCGTGAAAGATCTGGAGGTGAGCTACCAAAACCCGGACGGGAAGGGCTATTCCCTGATCATCAACGCGGGGCCTCTCTATGGGGACAACCACAAAATCATCGGGTGCCTGGTCAATCTCACGGACATCACCGAGCGCAAGCTTGGCGAAGAAGAGATTGCCCGGCTCAACCGAGAGCTGGAACACAGGCTCCAGGAGATGGAAGCGGTGTTTCACACCGCGCCCATCGGGCTTGCCATCACGGAAGATCCGGAAGGCCGCCACATTCGCGGCAATCCGGCCAACGAACAGATGCTCGGGATGCCGCGCGGCAGTGAACTGTCCACGCGGTCCGGTGCCGATCCGGCCCCGGCCCGATACCGTACCTCGATGGGTGGGCGCGAGCTGGCCGTCGACGAGCTGCCCATGCAGCGGGCCGCCCGGGGAGAGAATGTTTCCGGCCAGATCATGGACGTGGTGCGGGAGGACGGGAGCACGATCAGACTCTTCAGCAACGCGTCGCCGCTGCTGGACGAGCAGGGCCGGCCGCGAGGCGCCGTCGGGGCATTCCTGGACATCACCGAGCTCAGCCGTGCTCAAGATGCGCTGCGGGAGAGCGAGAGCCGTTTTCGGGAAATGGCCGAAACTGTACCTGAAATCCTCTTCACCGCCCTGCCGAACGGATCCATGGACTACGTCAACGAACGCGGACTGGACTATGCCGGATTGTCAGCTGGCGAGGCGATGGGCAAAGGCTGGATCAAGGCGGTGCATCCCGAGGACCTCGAACGGAGCGTTCGGACCATTAGGGAAAGCCGCCGCACCGGTCGGCCCTATGAAGTCAGGCAGCGTCTTCGAGCTGCAGATGGGTCGTATCGCTGGTTCCTGGCGCGCGCCCGGGCGATTCTTGACGAGAAGGGAAAGATCCTGAAGTGGTTTGGCAACGCCACCGACATCCATGACATGATGCAGGTCGAAGATGCGCTGCAGACGAGTGAGGCGCGGTTCCGCCTGCTCTCGGGCACCGCCGGGCGGCTGCTGGCCACGGACGATCCCCAGGGCCTGGTCGAGGAGCTTTGCCGGGACGTCATGGAACACCTGGACTGCCAGGCCTTCTTCAACTTCATGGTCGACGAGCGGGCGGGCAGGCTGAGGCTGAACGCCTGCGCCGGCATCCCCGAAGAGGAGGTCCGAAAGCTCGAGTGGCTGGACTACGGCGTGGCCGTCTGCGGCTGTGTCGCCCGGGACGGGGCCCGGATCGTCGCCGAGGACATCTTCCACACGCCAGATGCCCGGACCGAGCTGGTCAAATCCTACGGCATACGGGCCTACTGCTGCCACCCGCTGAAGGCAAGGGACCGTCTCATCGGGACACTGTCCTTCGGCACGAAAACCCGGTCACGCTTCACCCCCGAAGAAATCGAGTTGATGCGGATCGTGGCCGACCAGGTCGCCGTCGCCATGCAACGCATCCAGGCAAAGCAGGAGATCGTCGAGTCGAACCAGCGCCTGCAGCTGGCGCTGGAGGCCGGCGGCATGGGGATGTGGGCCTGGGATCTGCAGACCAACCGCATGATCTGGAATTCCAAGGAGTACGAGCTGATGGGATTGCCCGTCGGCGACGGGGTTGCCGATGCAGAGGAGTTCTTCCGCTGCGTGCATCCCGAAGACGCGCCGGGTCTGCGCGACGCCCTGGGAGAAGTCATTGCGCGCGGCTCCCTGTTCATGCGGGAGTTCCGCATCGTTCGCAGCGGCGGGCAGCTGCACTGGCTGGCGGCAGTCGGGCGCGTGATTCGCGCCGAATCCGGGCAGCCTCTTTCCATCATCGGGATCAATTACGACGTCACGGACAGGAAGAAGATACTCGAGGTGCTCCGCGAGAGCGAAGAGCGGTTCCGGGGGGCCTTCGAACAGTCGTTCTCGGGAATTGTGATTTGCGATTTCGAGGGCCGGATCCTGGAAGTCAACCCGAGCTTCTGCCGCATGCTGGGATACGAGGAACGGGAGCTGGTCGGACTCAATATCCTTGACCTGACACATTCCGAGGACCGCGAGATCGAGTGGGCGAAGGCCATGGAGTTGAAGGAAGGGCGCCTGGGCGGATTCCGGTTGGAGAAGCGGTTCCTCGGGAAGGGCGGTCGGGTCATCTGGTCCGAAATCGGTGTGAGCGCCCTGCACGACGAAAAGGGGAACATCGTCAACGCCCTGGGGATGGCAGAAGACATCACGGAGCGCAAGGCGGCCAGAGAGGCGCTGCTCCGATCGAAGGACGAGCTGGAAGAGAAAGTCCGTGAGCGGACGACGGAGCTGATGCTGCTCCTGGAAGAGCTCGAGAAGGGCCGGGACGACCTGCGAAAGCTGGCCTCGGAGCTGGTCATGGCGGAGGAGCGGGAGCGCAAGAGGATCGCCGTGACCCTCCACGACGAAGTGGCCCAGACGCTGGCAGCCGCGAAGATGCGCCTGGATCTGCTGAGGAAAGTGACGGATGGCGTGGAATCGGGTGAAGTGGTCGACGAGGCCCGCGAGCTGCTCATGCAGTCCATCCGGGAGACGCGGTCCCTGATGACCGACATCAGCAGCCCCATTCTCTACGAGATGGGACTGGCGGCAGCCGTGCAGAACCTCGCGGAGCAGACATCGGCCAGCTACGGCCTTGCCGTTTCGCACGACGTGGCCGGGGAATTCGGGAACCTGGGGCAGGAACTCACCGTCATGATCTACCAGGCGGTCCGCGAGCTTCTGCACAACGTTTCAAAGCACAGCCAGGCCCGGAACGTGAGCGTCCGGGTCATCGCGGAAGATACAGCCGTCAGGGCGATCGTTGCCGATGACGGGCGGGGATTCGAAATGGGCGAAGTCGGATTGCCCAGGCGCGAAGGCGGTTTCGGGCTCTTCAGCATCCGCGAGAGGGTGAAATCGTTCCACGGCAACATGCTGATCGATTCGGCGCCGGGACAGGGGACCGTGGTCACGGTCGTGCTGCCCACGGGGCTGGGAGACACGGAAAAAACGCTGGACGGGGAAACAGCCTCGCCCAGGGGCAGGAGAAGACGGAAAACATGAAATCAAAGGTCCTGATTGTCGATGATCACAAGATGTACCGCGACGGGCTCAAGACGCTGATCAATCTTCAGAAAGACATGATGGTCGTCGGCGAGGCGGAAAACGGGCAGGAAGCGATCGCAAGGACCCGCGAGCTGCGCCCCGACATCATCCTCATGGATGTGAAGATGCCGGTCATGGACGGGGTCGAGGCCACGCGCCGGATCCTCGCCGAGATGCCCGGCACGAAGATCCTGGCTCTCTCCATGTATTCCGACGACGGCTTCATGTCGGGCATGAGACGAGCCGGGGCCCTGGGATATATCCTGAAGGGATCCGATTTCGACGAGCTGTCCGGCGCCATCCGCAGGGCCGCCGGCTCCGGGGATGCCGGATCTGCGGAATGATGCTGCTGACCAGAAAAGAGGCAAGAGGCAGCTCGAGCACTGCATAACGGTTTTTCGGTACCGCACGATAAAGTAATCCCCAGCCGCAGCGGCTGGGGATTTTCTTTCACGAATGCTTTTTATGAAGTCGGATATTCACGATCTCTTCTTTTTGGCTTTCCGTGATGCTGTCTTGCCTGCCGCCGTCTTCGGCAGCACAACGGTCACTTCCGATCCTATGCCCGGCCTGGACTTGATCCGGATGCTTCCGCTGTAGGACTGCACCCTCTCGCGGATACTGAAGAGACCAAACCCGCCTTCCATAAAGTCGGGAGAGGGGTTGTCTCTGGCGGTAAAACCCTCTCCATCGTCCGCAACGATTGTCTTGATGGAGTTCTTGTCCTCGATGATCCGGATATTCGCGCCTTGGGCCCCGCTGTGTTTGATGACGTTTTGCAGAAGCTCCCTCACGACCTGGAAGACCATCACATTCAGGTCCTGGCTGAGAGAGCTCAGATTTCCCTCGAATGAGCACTTCACCTGAATACCGTGCCGGTCCTTGATCGGCTCAGCCAGATCCTCCACGGCTGCACGAAGCCCCATGTCGTAGAGTACCGGGTTGCTGAGGTCCATCATCAGGGCCCGTGTATCCCGGATGGAACCGGAGAGAAGCTCCTTGGCCTGGTCGAGCGCCTCCCGGTGCTCGTCGTCAACGTCCACGCGTCGAAGCAGGTCAATCCGCATCCGGGCCGCTGCCAGCGTCTGGGCAATCCCGTCGTGAAGGGTCACTCCAATCCTCTTTCGTTCCCGTTCTTCAGCCACGACCAGTTCAGAGGCCAGATTGCGCAGATCATCGCGGCTCTTCTCGAGATCCTCCATGAGCAACAGCAATTCCGTTGTGCGCTCACGAACCTTTTCCTCCAGATCATCCCTGGATCGCTGCATGACCTGCTCGGCTTGCTTGCGGTCGTCCACGTCGGTCGATGTGCCCAGCCACTCGATCACGCCGCCCGCGTCATCGAGTATCGGCACGGCGCGAGTCAGGTACCACCGGAAACTGCCGTCCGCCCGCTGCAGGCGATGCTCGATCTCGTAGGCCCTCCCGGACTGGATGCCACGCTGCCAGGCCGTCAGGGTCCGCGGCAAATCCTCCGGGTGAATCACCGGTGTCAGTTGCCGGATGCAACGAAATTCCCTCAGTCGCCGGTTGAAGTAATCCACCCGGCCGTCCGGGGTGGCCGTCCACATCAATTGCGGCATGGCATCGGCCAACTGCCGGAATCGCTCCTCGCTTTCGCTGAGCGAGCCCGTGAGCGCTTCGCGCTCTGCCATCGTCTTGGCAAGCTTGATGTTGCTGTAGCTCAGTTGTGAAATCATGTCGGCCAGCTCAGCGAAGAAAGCCATGCACGCGTTCAGGGATTTCTTGCTCACACGCGGAACGGTTTCCAGCGCGGCGATGTACTCCTCTTCATCGAAGCCATACTCCCGGGCCTGTGACCGGAAAATCTCATAGTCCAACGTCTCGTCTTCAAAGAAAAACTGCCCCGAGAATACATTTCCGACGTGCTGCCCGCCCACCATGATCGGTGTCGCGATGTCCCACATGTTGTTCTTGCATTTGTACAGCCTGAACTCGCCCGGTGGAATTCCTGCGGAGAGTTGCGTATCGCTTTCAATACAGTGTTTGCAGGCGTCGGGATGAACCCGGTGGAATCTCGTGCAGATGTCCTGCCAACCCACTCCAACCAGAACCTTGCCTTGAATATCAATGATCGCAGCCGGGAAATGAGCAACTTCGTAGTGGTGAACCATGAGTTCCTGAAGCGCCCGGGCATCGATGATGTCGGCAAGCTTGAGTTTCCCAATGTCTCCTCCGGGCGAAAGGATGATGTCCAGTTTTTCCCTGACGCGTTCCTCGCTTTTGCGCAGCGTCCTCTCGGCCTGCTTTTGCGGTGTGATGTCGCGGGCATAGAGCGTGACATGGCTCTCGCCGACATTGGGCAGCAGGGTGAGGGACCAGGTGTTTCCCTGCCGGCAGGTCAGCTCAATCTCCCGGTCGCGGCCTTCTTTCAGGACGTCCCGGATGGGTGTGAGAAACGACTCGGGCAGGGGCAGTCCCTCCCGCCAGCCCATTGTCTCCATCATCGCACGTGCAGGCTGGTTGGCGTAACGCAGGGCGCCCTCGTCACTGACGCGCAGGACAGGGTTCGGGTTTTCCTCGGGGTATCGGGCGAGGCTGAGGATCTGCGCCTCGGTGCCCCGGCGCTCGCTAATATCGCGAATGACGCTGATGAGAGCGCGCGTGCCGTCGATGGTCACGCCCTGAGAGCTTACTTCCACGGGGAATGTAGTGCCGTCCTTGCGACGGTGAACGGTCTCGAAGAGGATGCCCCGGTCAGAGGCCTGGGCCAGTTGATCGGCAGTCAGGCCTTTCGTGTCTGCTGCGCGCAGGTCGTGGATCGTCAGCGCCAGAAGTTCCTCGCGGCTGTGGCCGTAGGCCGTCGCAGCGGCGGCGTTGGCTTCCAGGATACGGCCGTCATTGCATCGCATGAACAGAACTACGTCCCGGCTGTTGGCAATCATCAATTCATGCCGGTTCTGCCCGGTCTCTCGAGCCTGCCGCTCCATCATCTTCAGCCTGCTCACATCCATCAGGATGACGCGATACCCAACCAGCCTGTCCGACGGGTCAAACTCGCCGCTCACGTTCAGGGAGATGTCGAGAACCGTCCCCTCCGCCGGGCAAAGCCTGCAGTCCAAAATCTCTTTTACCCCGGGCATCAGAGGTTTCCGGAAGAAAATGTGCAGCGCATCGGCACTCTCCCGGTCCATGAAAGACTGGATTTGCCTGCCGATCAGCGCTGCCCGGGAAACGTTCAACAGGGTTCCAGCCGTGAGATTCGCCTCGTGGATCAACCCGAACTTGTCCAGCGTGACATACCCGACAGGTGCAAAATCGTAAAGTTCCTTGTAGCGGCCCCTGGACTCCTCGAGTTGCGTCTGGATGTCCCTCATCTGCTCGTTCTGCATCTCGAGCTCGATCTGGTGAACCTGGAGCTCGTGGACTAAACGCTTCTCCTCGTACTGCGGAAGATACCGGAGCAGATCCCTCTGGCGCAGCGTGGCTATTTTGTCTTCGGCCTGCCTGCGGAGCTTTTCTGTCGTAAGCATGGGCTTTTTCATCGTGGCAGCGCCTTCTTCCGTGACGTATCGATGTTTCTATTAACGATTATGCTTTTGTTCTTCGAAGCGCTTCAGAGGAGAGGCTGACCCGGAATGTTGTGAAGCGACAGTAACTTACGTCCGCTGCGGTTATGAGAGCAGTTTTACAAAAGTTCGTCAATGGGTAATTATGTAACTTATAGGGGCCGATGTCGTGACCGCAGCAAAGAGCGACCCAGCCGACAACGCTTTGTTCATCCTGTACCATCGGCCCGGGGAAGAGAGTCTAACTGCAGGATATATAGATATATCTGGCGATGCCCCTATCTCTTCGAGGCATTACATGCTCCACCACTATCTTCCTTTCTCCTCGTATTCCTTCCTCAGGCGCTCCAGCCCCTTTCGATAGCTCTCGGCGTCGCCGTACTCGAAAAAGCGCGGGTAGCGGTCGTGGGCGGCGCGGATTCGGCGTGCATGCTTGATGGGGCACCAGTACTGCTCCGTGCGCGCAGCGATCTCGCGCACGTAGCCGGCCAGGCCGTTGGCGTAGGAGCAGTAGAAGCAGTTGAACCGCTCCACGGCATTGAGGTAGGGCAGGTCGGTGCGGTCGAAGACGAGGAACTCCGAGCGCCTGACCCGGGGGATCCCGTAGATCGGAAAGCAGGCTCTCTGATAGACCCAGAGGAACAGGTCGAGCAGCAGGAAGGGGACAAACCCGGAGTAGATCACCGGCGCCGTCAGGATGTTGAGCGGGTGCGCCCGGCTGATGTAGCGGTACAGGCCCGTCTTGAGCCGCCGCTGCTGCCTTGCCACCTCTTCGGCAAAGCGGACCCGCTTCTCCTCGATGACGAACTGGAACTCCTCCCTCCTGGTCTTGAACTCGATCTCCATCTCTTCTTCGAGTTCCCTGATCTTCTGGATCAATTCATCGATACGATGAGTCATAGTTTCCTCCCGGTTGGCGGGTGGGTGGAAACGGGGACGTCCATAAGAAAAGGGCAGGGAATTTCCCATCCCTGCCCGCCGATTGCCGATCCATGGATCATCCCCGGTCATACTCGCGGCTGCCGGATTGTGCTTTTATTGTTCTGACACCGATGGTTCCGGGTGTTCCCCTTTTTTGCGCATGACCTCCTCGTACCAGAGATCGCTGTGCTGTCGGGCCCAGCCCTTGTCCACATACCCCGTCCACATGCCTTCGAAGGCCCCCTCGACGCCGATGGTCCCCATGTAGATGTGGCCGAAGGAGATCGTGACGAAGAGCACCGCCACCGTGGCGTGGATCACGTGGGAGACCTGCATGGTGTAGCGGCTCTGCCCCCAGATGGGGAAATCCAGGATGACGCCCGTGATCCCCACGATGATCCCGAAGAGGAACACGATCCAGAACCATCCCTTCTCGCCCGCGTTGACCCTGCCGATGTGGGGCCTCGGTCCCCTGAGAAAGCCGCCCATCCCCTTGAACCAGTCCAAGTCGTACTTCCGGGGGATGTTGTAGCGCACCCAGGACACGAAGATCAGCGCAAACCCCACGAGCAGCAGCGGCCCGCAGTAGTTGTGGAGCACCTTGGAGGCCTGCAGGGCCCCCGAGACGATCGGGTGCCCCACGAGAGGGATGAGCAGGACCCGGCCCAGGAGAAGGCAGAGCCCCGTGACGGCCATGATGACGAACAGCCCTGCCGTGTACCAGTGCATGGCCCTCTCCCACGTTGCATAGCGCTGTACTTTCTCGCCTGTGTGCTCCTCCAGCCTGTCGGGGCCGACGCGCCAGTAGAACGCGCCCATGACCGCGAGAGCCGCGATCAGCAGCCAGGGGGAAAACCGGATGAGGATCTCGTTTCGAATCTCGCGCCAGTTCTCCCCGCTGTTCAGGATCAGGACGTGATGGCCCGGTGTGCTCACTGAGGTGTAGCCCGGGACCCCGTCCCTCACCGCGCGCCAGAAGTTGGCCCGCGGGTTGCTGACATCGGCGCTGCCGGCCTGCCAGATGAGGATGCCGCTCGACAGGATGACAAGCAGCGTGCCCAATACGAGGAAGCCAACGGCCCGTTTTGCGGTTCGCGTTGACATGACAGCCTCCTTTTTCATCGATCGGTCTGCACGAGCTTGAGGCGATCGATCAGGACCTGCTGATTCTGCAGCGCGAGCACCTGATCTTTCTCGCCCTTGTACACCCCGGGCTCATGCATGGTTGCGGAACGGGGCTCCATGGAACATCCGGCCAGCCCCGCCAGAAGCACGGCCGACACAATGGATACCGTCAACAGCCCGATCATGCGTTTCATGGCTTCTTCTCCTTGCCGAAATCATAGGCCGTGGCCCACCCCCATGTCTGGGGCCGGCCTCCGCGCTGGGTGATGCGCTGGATGTAGATCTCGGAGACGACGTTGCCGTCCCCGCCCAGCAGGGCGTTTGTCGCGCACATCTCGGCGCACAGCGGCAGCTTGCCCTCGGCGATCCGGTTGCTTCCGTAGAGCTGATACTCCTCGACCGAGTTGTCCGGCAGGGGGCCGCCGGCGCAGAAGGTGCACTTGTCCATCTTTCCGCGGGCTCCGAAGGAGTTCATCTCTGGGAACTGGGGGGCCCCGAACGGGCAGGCATAGAAGCAATAGCCGCAGCCGATGCAGAGGCTCTTGTCGTGCAGGACGATGCCGTCGGGGGTGAAGTAGAAGCAGTCCACGGGGCATACGGCCGCGCAGGGCGCATCGGTGCAATGCATGCAGGCCACGGAAATCGACTTTTCGCCCGAAACCCCGTCGTTCATGGTGATCACGTGCCTGCGGTTGATGCCCCAGGGCACGTCGTGCTCGTTGTTGCAGGCCGTCACGCAGCCGTTGCACTCGATGCAGCGCTCGGTGTCGCAGAGAAATTTCATCCTGGCCATGTTCGCCTCCTTTTATGCCGGCGTGATGCGGCAAAGCGTCGCTTTCGTTTCCTGCATCATGGTCACGGAATCGTAGCCGTAGGTGGTCGCCGTGTTGCAGGCCTCTCCGCGGATGAACGGCGCCGTTCCCTCCGGGTACTTCTCATAGAGGTCCTTTCCTTCGAACCAGCCGCCGAAATGGAAGGGCGTCCAGACCGTCCCGGGGCCCACCCGCTCGGTGACCATGGCGTGCACCTTGATCTTGCCGCCCTCGGCGCCCTCGAGCCAGATCCACTGGCCGTTGCGGATGCCGGCGTTGGCGGCGTCTCTCGGGTTGATTTCCGCAAACATTTCCTGCTGCAGCTTGGCAAGCCACGCCTCGGATCGTTGTTCCTCCCCGCCGCCCTCGTATTCGGTCAGGCGGCCGCTGGTGAAGATGAGCGGGTAGTTTGCGCTGTGGTTGACCGACTGGATCGACTGGTAGCGAGTGGGCAGGCGATAGTATGCCTTGCGGTCGGCATAGGTGGGGTATTTTTTCACCAGGTCAAAGCGCGGCGTATACAGCGGCTCGCGGTGGACGGGGATCGGGTCGGGGTAGGTCCAGACGTTGCAGCGTGCCCGGCCGTTGCCGAAGGGAGCGCACCCGTGCTTGATGACCACGCGCTGGATGCCGCCGGAGAGGTCGGTCTTCCAGTTCTTTCCCTCGGCCTCTTTCTTCTCGTCCGGCGTCAGGTCGTCCCACCAGCCGAGTTTCTTGAGGATGTCGGAGGTGAATTCGGGGTAGCCGTCCTTGAGCTCCGAGCCTTTTGCATAGACGCCGCTGGCCAGGAGGCTTTTCCCGTTGTAGTCCGTTCCCCAGGCGGCCCGGAAGACGAGGCCGCCTTCCGCCACCGGCTTGCTGGGGTCGTAGAGGAGCGGTGTGCCCGGGTGCTTCATCTCGGGCTTGCCCCAGCAGGGCCAGGGCAGACCGTAGTAGTCGCCCTTGCAGGGGCCGCTTTCGGCCTTCAGCGTGAGGGTGTTGAATGTCCTGCGGTGCTGGGCGTGGAGCTTGAGGCGCTCCGGGCTCTGTCCCGTGTAGCCGATCGTCCAGGCGCCGCGGTTGATCTCCCGCAGGACGTCTTCGATGAGCGGCTCGTCCTTGGTGACCTTGATGTTCTTGAACATCTCGTCGGCGAATCCCAGTTTCCTGGCCAGCTTGTACAGAATGACATGGTCCGGCAGGGACTCGTAGAGCGGCTCAATGATCTTCTCTCGCCACTGCAGGGAACGGTTCGACGCCGTGCAGCAGCCGCAGGTCTCGTACTGGGTGGCCGTGGGCAGCAGGTAGGTGTCGTTCTTGCGATCGCTCATCACGGCCATGTGCGTCGGGAAGGGATCGGAGATCACGAGCATGTCCAGCTTCTCGAGGGCCTTCTTCATCTGCGTCCCGCGCGTCTGGCTGTTGCAGGCATGCCCCTGGAAAATCACCGCGCGGAGGTTGTCCTTCTGCGAGAGATTGGCCTTGTCCTCCATGACGCCGTCGATCCAGCGCGAAACGGGGATTCCCGGCATGTTCATGGTGTAGGCCATCTTGCCGCCGCCGGAGTCGTACTGCGCGCTCATGTCGAAGCGGGCCTTGACCCACTCGTAGTCCACGCCCCAGACGCGCGCCCAGTGCTTCCAGGACCCTTCGGCAAGGCCGTAATAGCACGAGAGGGTGTGGCAGTTGGGCCCCACGTCCGTTGCCCCCTGGACGTTGTCATGGCCGCGGAAGATATTGGCGCCGCCGCCCGCCATCCCGATGTTGCCCAGGGCCAGTTGCAAAATGCAGAACAGCCGGACGGTGTGGCTGGCCATGTGATGCTGGGTGACGCCCATGCACCAGACGATGGTGCTGGGCCGGTTCATGGCCATGGTCTGGGCGATCTCGAAGACCTTGTCCTTCGGG
The DNA here is from genome assembly GCA_035685905.1 of Syntrophales bacterium. Taxonomy (GTDB): domain Bacteria; phylum Desulfobacterota; class Syntrophia; order Syntrophales; family UBA2192; genus UBA2192. The sequence goes on along the minus strand of DASRZY010000123.1, from coordinate 11,817 downwards.
ATGCCCGTGACGTTTTCCACTTCTTCGGGGGGCCATTTTTCCACTTCCTTGCGGATGTCGTCCATGGCGTAAACCCGCTTGGCAATGTAGTCCTTGTCGTCCCACCCGTTCTTGAAGACATGCCAGAGCAGGCCGTAGATGAAGGGGATGTCGGTGCCGGAGCGGATCCGGGCGTAGATGTCAGCATGGGCGGCCGTGCGGGTGAAGCGCGGGTCCACGACGATCATCTTGGAGCCGCCCTCCTTGGCGCGCAGGATGTGCTGCATGGCCACGGGGTGTGCCTCGGCCGCGTTGCTGCCGAGAAACAGCATGGCCTTGCTGTTCCGCATGTCGTTGTAGGAATTCGTCATGGCGCCGTAGCCCCAGGTGTTGGCCACGCCGTCGACGGTCGTGGAGTGGCAGATCCGCGCCTGGTTGTCCACGTTGTTGGTGCCCCAGAATGCGGCGAGTTTCCCCTGCAGGTAAGCCCCCTCGTTGCTTGCCTTGGAGGACCCGCAGAAAAAGAGCGCATCCGGTCCCGACTCCGCCCGGATCTTCAGGAGCTTGTCTCCGATCTCGTTGATGGCCTGGTCCCAGGTGAGGCGCGTCCAGGCGCCGTTCACGAGCTTCATGGGAAACTTCACGCGCTTCTCGCCGAAGCCGTGGCTTCGGGCCGCGGCCCCTTTGCAGCAGTGGGCGCCGAGATTGAGGGGCGAATCATAGTCCGGCTCCTGGCCGACCCACACGCCGTTCTGCAGCTCGGCGATGATGCCGCACCCGACGGAGCAATGGGTGCAGATCGTCCGCCGGTACTCCGTTTTCACTCCCGGCTGCGGGAAATTGCGCTTCTCCTCCGTCGTGGCCTGCCGCATGCACCCCAGCGGCAGCAATCCAAGCAGGGCTCCGCTCCCGAGAGCCACGCCGCCCCGGACGAGAAAGGAGCGCCGGGTGATGTCCTTCGGGGAGGCGGGTTCAGAGGATACCCGATGCAGCCGTTTTTTATTGAATGGTGTCATGGATCCATCCCTCCATTTGCAGGCAATCGATGGTTATGGCCTTGCCGTTTCGTAATATTTTTTAACGTGCTCCGTTACGTGGTATCCCTTCGAGGGTTGCTTCTGCGGCAGGGAAGGCTCCGGTTCGGCCGCCGCCGGCCGGTTCCGGCCAAGCAGCAGGGCCAGCCCGCCGATGATTGCCGCACCTTTCAGAAACATCCTCCGGTTGCCGGAAAGTTCCCATTGCATCGCGCTTTCCTCCTTCTTTTCTTATTCGGGATCGGGTTGAGGTGACATCGCAGGTATCGGCACTCGGCTTCCAGGAAAGACGAGCCGAACAGGCCGACGTTCCGGTAAAATCCCGCACTTTTTGCGGATTGCAGATCCTGGAAAAAACTCCCCATCCAGGACGCAAGATGATGCTGAAAAAAGTCCGCCTGCGACCGGTAGCTGCAGCCATTCGAGTCCTGGGAGATGATTGCCATGACTTCACAGAGCGCGGCGGCGTGATCCTCGGTGTCATGGCTGTCCGATTGTCTCACAATCCCCAGGCGGACGAGGTCGGTGCGCAGGGACACGAGCGGCATCGACTGGATCCTGTTTTCCCGGTACCACGATGCGTAGGGTATCATCTCGCCGCATCCCAGCCCCACGAACAGCCTGTCGAATTCCTCTTTCATGGCGGCAAGCGGATAGTCACGGCCGGCCCGGCGAAGGGCTGCCAGCGCACGATCCAGCTGCTCCGGTACGGCTTCGTCCCATTGCAGGTTTTGCAGGATGGCCCGCAGATCCTCCGAAGGCGGCCGTCCCAGGAGGGATGCCAGCATGATATAGCCGTCCGTGCGGATGTCCGCATAGGGGGCAAACCCTGCAGGTGCGTCGCTGTTTTTCGTCACCGGTTCCATGCATTCACATCCTTGGATTCCAGGGCGTCGCGCGTGCGGCAGGTGCGGCACATGCGCAGGCGGCGCAGTTGCCGCTCGCCGGTGTACATCCAGTGGCCCGCGAGCTTGTCCTGCATTCGGTCGATCATGGCCTGCGTCGCAAAGGGCACACCGCAAACGACGCACCGGAGAGGTTCGGCCTTCCGCAGCACGGCGGGGCCATCAACGGCGGCGGGGTCGCAGAGGATCCGCGGCGCAAGCCGGATCGCCTTTTCGGGGCAGGCATCCCTGCAGAGCCCGCACTGGTGGCACCGGCTCTCGATGAAGGAAAGCCGCGGCGCATCGCGGCCCGCCGACAGGGCCCCGGAGGGGCAGGCCGCAGCGCAGGCCATGCACAGCGTGCACGAGGCGGGATCGACGGCGACGGCCCCGAAGGGGGTACCCTCCGGCATCTCGAGCCCCGGCTGTTTTGCGCCGGATTGATCGTAGAGGTGCTGAACGATCCGCCGCACACTCGCCCGGCCGTCCGGCGCGCCGGACAGTTCCTCCGGAACGGGCGGGAGAAATGCATTGGAGGAGGCCTCTTCGGCACCCCCGTTGACACTGCCGGCAAGAAGGGCGGTGTTGCCCGGCATGCCGAGCCCCTTCAGGACGGCGTCGGCCATCTGCACCTGCCGTCCCACCTCATTCCGGATGCCTGCCGGATTTTGCGGATTGCAGGCCACGATGACACGGCCCGCGCCGAAGGCGATGGCGGCAAGGATCAGTTCCAGACCGGCATGGCCGACATGCTCCACCCTGCAGGGGGTGAAACCGTTATCGGCAGCCGTATCCGTATCCGAATCCGAGATGACCACGATCGGGGCCAGCCCTCGATCGGCCCATCCCTCCAGGACGGCCTGACGCATCGTCTCCAGCAGCTCTTCGCGGGACGGCTCCAGCAGCCGGATGGCACCCGTCGGGCACGCAAGCGCACAGGCGCCGCACCCCTGGCAGAGGTAGGGATTGACGATGATTTTCCGATCCGCCGACTGGATGGCGCCGAAGGGGCAGATCTCCAGGCAGCGGCGGCAGTCCCGGTTTCGCGAGAGGCCGTGGATGCAGCGGGCATCCAGGAAGCCGGTGAATTGCGGCCTGACAAACTGCCCCCGCATCTCCGGCATCTCCGCCAGGGCTCTGTCGAGGCCCGAGGGATCCCGCCCCGGCGCGTAATACCCCATGGGCAGAAGCTCTCCGGCATAGGAGGGCCTGGTCTGAAGATCGAGAACCAGGTCGAACGTGGCCGTCTTGTTGTCGAGTCCTTCCGTCAGCGGCCTCCGATCCCCCTCGACAATCACCTCGGCGGTAAACCCTCCGAAGGCGCCGGAGACCGACAGGCCATCGGCCTGCAGCGGCCCCCAAAAGGACCGCCCGGGTGTGGAACCATCTTCTTGCCCGGCTTTTGTCAGCACCACGGTGCACTCCAGCCCCTGCTCGCCGAGGCGGGCACTGCATTCTCCGGCACGCCGGGCATCCGTATCGATGATCAGGGTCCGCCCGTTGGAGACGATGGTCAGTGACGGCGTATGCTCCGGCATAACGTCAGTCATTTCTTCCGGGCCCGTCGGCCTGCCGGCTCCCTTCCGGGCGTCCTGACGCTCATCGCTTTTCAGGGGAGTCGCTTCCCCGTTCGCAGACGCTTCGGCACCTTCCCTTTCGCGCCGGAGTTCCATCTGGTGGCGCATGTCGGCGGTGACGACATCGCCGAGGGGCTCGAACGATCGGACGTTTCCGGTACAATCACTGAGATCGTCGATGCGATTGAACTCGGCGGAATGGAAGTCGATCGGGATGCCGGCGGCTGTGATATGGACGGCAGATGGAACCGATCCGGCCACACCCGTCGCCACAGCCGCGGCTGGTTCTTGCGATGCGGGGCGTCCTTGACCGTTTTCGTGCTTCATGAGGCTGCCTCGACGAACGGCTGGGTGGCTCGGTCGATTTCGGCTGCAGGTGAAAAGGGGAGGCTGCGGCGGAACGAAATCGTACCTGTGAGGTTCATTATCTCTCTCATCTGGAAAAGTCCCATTGGGAAAACACGGATATTCCGCTTCCAAAAACCCTAGGGGATGCAGGGCATATGGATGAAGCCGCTTCGCCGGTCTGGCCGGAATTGAATCTCGAAACCGGCTCATCCGAATCCTGACCCGGAAATCATACTTTTCGCCGTTGTTCTGCGTGAATCCCTGATGGCCCTGTCCGGCATTCCTGCCGTACTATTGAATCGATTCAATTCCCCGGCTTCGTATCGACGATCGACCCGTTCCCTGTTGATCACAGGGATGGACAGCCCGGCACGAGGAGGCCCCAGAGGTGAATGGATTCCCGGATACCGTGCTGCTCTCGCGGCTGCAGTTTGCCGTCACGATCATGTTTCACATGCTCTGGCCCGTTGTCACCATAGGCCTCAGCCTGTTCCTGGTTGCGCTGGAAGCACTGTGGATCAGGACAGGCGATCGGAACTACTACATCCACGCCCGGTTCTGGGGCAGGCTCTTCGTGCTGTTCACGGCCCTCGGCGTCGTCACGGGCATCCCCATGGAATTCCAGTTCGGCACGAATTGGAGCGTCTTCTCCGTGGCGGGCGGCGACTTCTTCGGAAACGTGTTGGGGTTCGAGGGGGCCATGGCATTCATGCTCGAAGCGACGTTTCTGGGCATCATGCTGTTCGGCTGGGACCGGGTGCCGAAAAAAGTGCATCTGTTCGCCACGTGCATGGTCGCCCTCGGGGCATCGCTCTCGGCCTTCTGGATCCTCGTCGCGAATTCGTGGATGCAGGTGCCGGCCGGCGGGCACTTCGACAACGGGCGCTTCGTGGTCACGAGCTATCGGGAGGCCATGTTCAACATCGACATGCCCTGGAGCGTGACCCACATGTGGTTTGCCTGCCTGGAGATCACCGCGTTCATGGTCGGGGCCGTGAGCGCCTGGTACATCTACAATAAAAAGCACACGGCATTCTTCCTGATCTCTTTCAAGCTGGCCCTCCTTGCAGCCCTGGTCACGGCGCCGCTCCAGGTCTTCATCGGCGACGGACTGGGCCGCTCCATTGCCGAGATCCAGCCTGTCAAGCTGGCCGCCATGGAGTCGCACTGGAAGACCAATCCGCCCGGAGCCGGCGCCCCCTTCCTGATCGTCGCCTGGCCCGACACGGCGGCCCGGGAAAATCTCTGGGAGGTGTCGATCCCCGGCCTGCTGAGCGTTCTGACGACGCACACGCTCACCGGCGAGGTGAAGGGCCTGCGGGACTTCCCCCCGGAGGACTACCCGCCGATCGCCGTCAACTTCTATGCCTTCCGCGTCATGGTCGCCCTCGGCACAGCCTTCGTGTTCCTCATGCTCTGGACGATCTGGAAATGGAAGAGGGGAGGGCTGAGCGTCGATGCGGCGCCGGGGGAGAAATGGCTTCTGCTCTCGTGGATGCTGGCCTGGCCCGCAAGCCTTGCGGCCATGGAGACGGGATGGATCGTGCGGGAGGTCGGGCGACAGCCCTGGATCATCTACGGCGTTCTGCGCACGGGCGATGCGGCAAGCCCGATTCCCGCCGGGGCCGTCACCGCATCGCTTGCCGCCTTCATCGCGGTCTACCTGATGCTCCTGGTCGTCTTCTTTGTCGTGGGCCGGTACCTGATCGTCAAGGGACCCGGCCTCGAAGCGGAAAAGGGCGGCATGGCTGAAACGCAGGCGGATTCATTACGACAGGGGGCGGCCTGATGGACACGATCAGCCCCTATCTTCCCGACATCTGGCTCGTGATCATTGGCACGCTGCTTCTGTATTACGTGGTTGCCGACGGCTACGATCTCGGCGTGGGGATCCTCTCGCTCTTTTGCCGAAGCGGGCAGGAGCGCAGCATCATGGCCGGCAGCCTGAAGGCGGTCTGGGCGAGCAACCAGACCTGGCTTGTCCTTCTCGGCGGGATGGCCTTCGGGGCCTTCCCCATCTTCTACAGCCTGCTGCTCTCGTCGCTGTACGTGCCGATCGTCATCATGCTCTTCGGGCTCATCTTCAGGGGGCTCGCCATCGAGCTCTCCGGGCACGACCGCTTCAAAGCCTTCTGGGGCCCGGCCTTCGGCCTGGGCAGTCTCGTCACGGCCCTCGCCCAGGGATTTGCCGCAGGCGCCCTGTTCGGCGGGCTGGACATTGTGCAGCTGCGTTTCGTCGGCGGCATGTGGGACTGGCTGAGCCCCTTTGCGGTCCTTGCCGCGCTGACCCTGCTGGCCTGCTACGTCATGCTCGGGGCAAACTATCTCATCCTGAAAACGGAAGGGGATCTCCAGGCCGGAAGTTATCGCACGGCGCGCCGGGCCTCTGCAGCGACCCTCGTGCTGGGAGCGGCGATCTTCGTGTGGAACGTGCTGCGGTTTCCCTACATCCGGGAGAGATGGGTTCACCCTTCCACGCTCTTCTATGTCGCCGTCTTCCCGCTCCTCGCCCTGCTGGCCTTTTCATTGTACCGCCGAAGTCTCTCGCGCAGCGACAGCCTCGCCCCCCTTCTCTGGAGCGCCCTGTTTGTCGTGCTGGCGTTCGTGGGCCTTTCGGCGGGCATCTACCCGGTCATCATCCCCGGGATCACGGGCCACATCACGATCCGCGAGGCCTCGGCCCACCCTGCAACGCTGGCCTTCATGCTCGTCGCGGTCGCGATCCTGTTCCCCATCATCCTGACGTACAACATCTACAATTACCGGGTGTTCGGGGGAAAGACGCGGGAGGGGAAATACGAGTAGGGTGCTGACAGGAAGCTCAGCAGCGCGGCTTATCCGCGTCTGCTGCATTGCGTGGTTCTGTTAGGCCTTTTCTCAATCTAATGATGTTTAATCACCAACGCTGATTTTGACATCATAAGGAGCGGGACGACCTTCTGCCCTTTCCACCCAATCCCGCAAACTTAAAAGAAATGTAGCCCATTTGGTGCTGCAATGGTGCATAAATTCTGAGGGTTTCTTCCAGTTGGCGTGCGTGAACAGGACAAACGTCTGATCCTTTTCGGCCTTCAATTGAAAGGTGAGATCTGTGTCCAGCCACTCCTTCGGCCCCTTCACGCATTTCCATATCACCAGCTTGTTGTGCTTTGATTCCACAACTCTCATGTCGGCGAACCCGAAGTGAATCATTCCACCTTGCCTGGCGTTCCCCTTGGTACCCACAACCCACCAATGAGAAATGCCATCAATAGTGGAAAGCGCCTCAAAAACCTTTTTGGGCGCGGACCTGATTCCAACCCTGTGAAGAATATCAGGCATGGTTCCCCTCCTTTCATCGTATGGCCAGGAATTGCGGACGCTATGGCTTATTCATCTCCAAACACCACACTTTTTTGATTTTGCAAAGTCGTGCGAGCATCCCTTCGTACTCTTTATTAATCGCTGCTCGTTCCGTCAGGTCGATAGGCTGGATGAAGTATCCATGGGGGCCGGGCATGATAACAAAAGGATACATGCCACCGAGTTTCCCGCCGCCTATTTCTTCATTGGATACATTGGGGGCATAGTACATGACGTGTGGATAGTTTATGGTGGGGACACTGTCGCTTTCCTCCCCGCTTTGTTCCGGGTTATAGTACGTTCTCAGGATTGGAGACAGCATGTACGAGATACCGGCTCGTTCAGGCGCTTTGTAGTATCCCGATTTGTATCGGTCTTTGATGATTTTCTTCAGTTCGCCGGGAGGAGTCCCCTTGGCCTGCATCTGTGCTGCGTCAAAGAAAACCCTCATCTGTTGCTTGGCGCCCGCTTGATCAAAGGAAATCGGGTAGAGAATATCATCTCTGTATTTCGTAAAGGCCCAGGAGCCTCTGAACGCATCGTCGCCGGTCCGGGCAACAAAAGCGTGGAATCCATTCGTACCCTCGCGGGCAACTTCGAAGCCTTTGTCGGGGTTCAAAATATACACGGTTGCCTTGTCTCTGAGGTGTCGCGGCAGCGCGCTCAGCGCCAGTTGAATTTCCAGATCTCGCGGCAGCGGCTCGATCCTGTTCATCAGTTTGGGAGTCTGGTCATCCGCCGCGCCCGCGCCGAGCGAGAACAATAGAGCTGCAATGACTGCAAATGTCTGAACCTTTCTCCTCTCGAGTATCATCGTCGTTCCCCTCCTTTTTCTAACTGTCCAGGGGCGCCGTTGTTATTGGAGCAGATTCTTCAGATCCGATTCGTCCAGGTGGAACTCCCTGGCCAGGTGCTCGAGGGTCGCGCCGCTGTGCTCGATGACTTCGTGAAGATATTCGTTCAGGCTCACCTGCTTGTCGCAGCCGAAGAAATATTCCCTCAGGATGGCGGCCAGTCCTTCGGAGGGGAACGCGTATCCCTTCCGGGTGGCTTCCTTCTCGCCGACGCTTTCCGGGATGCCCAGCACCACGGTCCTCTCGTCGACGACGATGTAGCGGATGTTGTGGACCATGAGGCAGCTGCTGAAGCGGACCTCCGCCCCCGCCTTCGCGTACTGAACGCCGATCTGCAGCCGGTCCGGAAACTTGGGCAGAAGGTACTTGATGCTCACGCCCTTCCGGGTCATTTTCTCGATCGCGTCGATGATGTGCTTTGCCATCTTTGCATCGTCGCCGGAGGGGGGCCTGCCGGTGATGCACCCGATGATCTCGCGCCTGGCATCCATCATCGCATCCATGATGGACAGGAAGTATTCCTGCCTCGTCAGTACCTTGGTGGCCCTCCCGACTTCCCTGAGCAGGGCGTCTCTGCGCTTTCCCTCGTAGATGCCGTAAACCAGCAGGATGACGGTGGCAACGAGGAGCACGGACTCCAGAACCAGAAGCCCCTTTTCCATGGGCGTCTCGAGCCTCCTGGAAACAGACCGCTCGCGCGCAGGGCAGAGCCCGGATGACGGTGAACGGTCGGTCTCCGTGCACTCACAGGCCGGGAGAGGCGCGGAACCGGGGCATGCCCGGCGCCGCGCCCTCGGCCTTCAACTCAGATTTTTTACGGCTTCACGACGACAAAGTCATCCCTTCTGTTCCTGGACCAGCAATCCTCGGTCTGCTCCGTGCAGACGGGCTTCTCTTCGCCGTAGCTCACGGTGCTGATCCGGTCCTTGCCGATTCCCAGCGACATGAGGGACTTCATCGCCGCATCGGCCCTGCGCTGACCCAGGGCCATGTTGTACTCGTTGGTGCCCCGCTCGTCGCAATTGCCCTCGATCCGGACGTTGTAGTCCTTGTTCGCCTGGAGCCAGTCGGCGTTCTTCTTCATGGCGTCCTTGAACTCGGGCTTGATGTTGTACTTGTCGAAATCGAAGTAGATCGTATCGAGTTTGCCGGGGATCCCCGGGGGAAGGGCCGACGGTGGAAATACAGGGGCCGGTCCCGCGGCGGCCATGGCGGGCGGGCCGAGGAAGACCCTCTCGACGAAGCCGGCCATTCCCTCCGGCGACTCGATTTCGGAGGCATTCACAAGGGCGCCGCATTGGCCCGCTTTCACAACCTGCTCCAGCAAGGCCTTGCCTGCGGGTTCCTTGCCGATCTGAACGGCCCAGATGCATACGTTGTCCCCCATGGCGGCCTTCATCGCCTGGGCGGAGGCCGGCGCCTTGGGCATGTCGAGACCGTCGGAGAAGACGATGACGGCCGACTTGCCCGCCAGGGGCTTGAGGTCGACTGTTGCGGCGTCGAGGGCCTTGTCGAGCGGGCTCTCCACTCCGTAGGTCTTGATCGCCCCTATGGCCTTGCTGTAATCCTTCTTCATCCAGGGGGCCATGCCGTACCACAGCTTCGTTTCGACATCCCTTCCCATCCAGTGCTCGCCTGCAAAATCGCGAAGCCCGGCGGTCAGCTTCAGGTCGGGGATCGTGTCGTTGAAGAGCTGTGCGAGAAACACCTCATAGTCCCGCTTGTTCGTCTGCATTGCGAGGGGGGCCTGGGAGGTGCCGGGGGTCTGGTCGGACACACAGGTCTGGATCCACCCGTGAGGGGCTTCCATGGAGGCCGAGCTGTCCAGGATCACCTCGAAATTGTTCGTCTTCTGGACCCGCTCGCCGGAGCGCAGCATCGGGTTGAGGTCCTTTGCCGGGGCGGGGGGCATCGTTGCACAGCCCGATACCAGGGCAAGGCCGACGGCAACGGCGAGCAGCATTACTATTTTTTTGTTCATGTTCTCCTCCTTCCTGAATTCTGATCGATAGGGTTGCCTGCGGAGAAATCGCGGGAGTATCGTGTCTGGAACGGATAGGGCATGAATGCATTGCGGATACTGCCGTGTTCCTACTCTCCTCACTGAAAACCAGTATACAGAAAATAAAGGGGAATGCCGTCAGCGGGAAACTGATTCAGGCCGACCGAATGCCTTATTGCCCCATCAGGAAAAGACGCAGGGCACGATCAGGCTGCATTGGAGATGAATCAGTCGGGAGCCGCTCGTTGTTTCGCGTGATCCGTGGCGAGCAGCATGTACATGGCCGGCACGACGAAGAGGGTGAAGAGGGTGCCGATGGAGATGCCCGTCATGATCACCAGTCCCATGTTGAAGCGTCCCTCGGCGCCGGCTCCGGTGGCCAGGACGAGCGGCACGACCCCGAGCACCATGGCCGCCGTGGTCATCAGGATCGGGCGCAGGCGGATGGCTGCCGCCGCCTCGATGGACTCCCGCTTTGCCTTGCCTTCGCGCTGCAGGTCGTTGGCGAACTGCACGATGAGGATGCCGTGCTTGCTGATCAGTCCGATCAGTGTCACCAGGCCCACCTCCGTGTAGATGTTCAGGCTGGCCTTGCCGATGCCCAGGCTGATGAAGATCATCGCCCCGCAGATCGACATGGGCACGCTGATCAGCACGATGACCGGGTCCCGGAAGCTCTCGAACAGGGCCGCCAGCGACAGGAAGATGATGATCAGGGCAAAGAAAAACGTCACGACGAAGGCCCGGGTCTCCTGGACGTACTGTCGCGACTGGCCCGCGTAGTCGATGCTGTAGCCCGCAGGCAGGATGTCCGCGGCGAGTGTTTTCAGCGTCTCCAGCGCCTCTCCGAGCGTGACGCCGGACATCGTCACCGCTGAAATCGTCGCCGCGTTGAGCTGCTGGAAGTGGTTGAGCGATTCCGGTGCGACCTTGGACTGGATGCTCGCGACGGACGAGACCGGCACGCTGGCTCCGCTTGCGGTGGTGATGTAGTAGTCCAAAAGGCGCGGGGCGTTGAGACGGTCGCGCTGCATGACCTGCGGGATGACCTTGTAGGAGCGGCCGGAGATGTCGAAGTAGTTGATGTAGCCGCCCCCGAGCATGGAGCCCAGGGCAGCCCCGATGTCCCGCATCGTGAGACCCAGCAGCGCCGCCTTGTCGCGATCGATCTCCACGGTGGCCTGGGGCTTGTCGATCTTGAGATCCGAGTCCAGGAAGGCAAACATGCCCGTCTCCATGGCCTTTCCCATCAGCGCCTGCTGGACGTCGTTGAGCTGGCCGAAGGGCTCTGTCGTCCCGATCACGAACTGCACGGGCAGGCCCCTGCCGCCGCCGGGCAGCGAGGCGCGCTGGAATGCGACGGCCCGCACGCCGGAGATCCCGCCGAGCTGCATCTGGAGGGGCATCTGCAATTGCATCTGTGTGCGCTTTCGCTCGTCCCACGGTTTCAGCACCATCCCGGCGATGCCCGTATTGAGGCCGCCCAGCCCGTCCAACTGGAACACGTGGTTGGTCTCCGGGTACCCGGCCATGATCTGGTAGACCTCACGGGTGTAGAGCTGGGTCTGCTGCAGCGTGGCGTTGGGCGCTGCCGTGACGAGCGTGATGAGGAGCCCCTGGTCTTCCTGGGGCGCCAGCTCGCTTTTCGACGTCGCGTAGAGGAAGTAGTTGCTGGCGAGGATGATGACGGCGAATACGGCAATGACCGGGAGGTTGTCGAGTGTGGCATGCAGCAGGGTCTCGTAGCGGTGGCGCAACTGCCGGAAGAACCGGTTGAAGAGGTTCAGGAAACGGTGC
>DASRZY010000122.1:0-8466 GCA_035685905.1 Syntrophales bacterium | reverse complement strand
CGGAGGAGTGGCTGCCCAGCAGACAACGGTGACGGCCACGGTTATGGCCATTGACAAGAAGAAGAGCACCCTGACCCTCAAGGGCCCGGAAGGCAATACGGTGATAGCGAAGGTACAGGACCCCAAGAACCTGGATAAGGTGAAAGTGGGCGATGAGTTGCTGATCACTTACACCGAGGCGCTGGCGATTTCCGTCGAGAAAGCGAAGAAAAAATAGAATCGGGAAGATTGAAGAAGCGACAAACGAACGAAATGGAAGTGCCGGGTCTCGGCAAGAGCCCGGACCCGGCACTCTTTTTACAGGACTAGCGCAGGGTCCATGATCCATAGTCCTTCACCCGTATTTCAGACTTGTGGATGGGAGGATGTGAAAATGAAGCGCAAGAGGATAGGGACGTACTTTGCAGTACTGGCATCCATCGCAATTGCCCTGGCCGCTGCGCCCGCATTGGGTGCGTCGAAAGCGGAGAAGCAACAGGAAGTGCAGAAAATGTCGCAGGACACCCTGGCGAGACTCTACACGGCGCAACCCTCCGCCCAAAAAGCCGTTGAGGGGGCGGCCGGTTACGCCGTGTTCAGCAATTTCGGCATGAAGATATTCGTTGCCGGGGGTGGGACCGGAAGCGGCATGGCCGTCGACAACAAAACGAAGCAAGCGACATACATGAAGATGGTCGAGGTCCAGGCGGGCCTGGGAATGGGGGTCAAGAAGTTCCATGTGATCTTTGTCTTCGATACACAGAAGGCCTTGAATGATTTTGTGAACTCCGGCTGGGAGTTCGGCGGGCAGACCACGGCCACGGCCAAGGCCGGCGATCAGGGAATCGACCTGAACGGGGCTGTCGCCGTTGAGCCCGGCGTCTGGATGTATCAGCTCACCGACACGGGCCTCGCCGCGGAGATCACGGGGAAAGGGACGAAGTACTACAAGGACAGCGACCTGAATTAGAATACATCATTTGACCCCGCAATGGCCGCCATGGCTCAACAGCAGTTCGTATAACCGCAAAAAGGGGCAGTCGGCCGAGCAGCAGAATAGAGACGAGTGGGATTGACACAGCTGGGTGGTGAAGCAAACCCGATTCGATCCCACAGCAGCGGCGCAGGCCCCTGCGCGCAGCCGGCGGGGGCACAGCCCGGCTCGGGAGTACACGGGGCGGTGCCGGTTGCCGTGGCAGGCGCGGCGATAGGGTCTCTCGACGGCGAGGCGGGCAAGGGTGCCGCAGTCGGAGCAGCGGCCGGCGGCGCGGCTGCCCCGGGGGCAGAGCCGCAGGCAGGCGCAGCAGCAGGCCTCGGCACAACAGCAGGCATCGACTCAGCAGAGCGCCAAGCAGCAGGATTATCTCAAGGCAAAGAGCGCCTGCCTCGAGGGAAAAGGCTACTCGGTAAAATAGCACTTGCTCAATGTCCTAACCCTTTGCGAACTCCATTTATGATGCTATAAGGAAGGGGAAAGGCAAAAAGGAGATCTTCATGAACCGATCAGGCGTATATATGACTCGCCTGCGCGCGCCGTCATTGCTTGTCCTTGCGGCGCTCCTCCTGGTCGTTGGCTGTGCCCACCGTCCAATCAACCCGCCCATAACCCAGGTTGATCCGAAAACCGGCTATCGAGCTCTTACGCGCCCGCAGTTTACGTCGAGCGGAGAAAACATCGTGGTCCTGGCCTTTTCGGGCGGCGGCACCCGCGCTGCAGCGTTCTCCTACGGCGTCCTCGAGTTCCTGCGGGATACCGAAATCACCGGGCCGGAAGGCAACAAGGCACGCCTGATTGATTTTATCAGCGTGATCACCGGCATCTCAGGTGGAAGCTTTACGGCGCTCGCCTACGGCCTCTACGGTGACAAACTGTTCGATGATTACGAAAAGCGATTCCTGAAGCGCGACGTGCAGGGCGAACTCACCTTCCGCACCTTCAACCCGATCTACTGGCCGTCCCTGTGGTCGGGCACCTATGGCCGTTCGGAGATGGCGGAGGATTTTTACGACGAGATCTTGTTCAACGGCGCGACCTTTGGCGACCTTGCTCGCGGGAAAGGCCCGCTCATCGTCGCGTCGGCCACAGACATTACGACGGGATCCCGTCTGCCTTTCACGCAGCCGATGTTCGACGCGCTCTGTTCGGATCTGAGTGCGGTGCATCTTTCCCGTGCCGCTGCCGCCTCGTCGGCAGTGCCGGTGGTGCTCTCGCCCGTTACGTTCAATAATTACGGCGGCACCTGCGGCTACGAACTGCCCCCCTGGATCCGGCCGTTTGCCGATGCCACCGACCCGCCCCGGCCCGCTGCGCGCGCGACCCGCCACCTGAAGGAGGAGGCAGAGTTCGCGGACGGCGTCAACCGGCCATACATCCATGTCGTGGACGGGGGTGTATCGGACAACCTCGGCATGCGCGCCGTGCTGGACAGCCTGGAGATCATGGAAGCGCTGCATTCAGTCGGTCTGCCCACACCGCTCGACCGCCTGCGCCGGATCGTGGTCTTTGTCGTCAATTCCCTGTCCTCTCCGAAAACGGGATGGGACAAGTCGGAATCCCCGCCGGGCACGATATCGATTCTGCTGAAATCGGCAGGCGTTCCGATCGATCACTATTCCTACGAGACAACGGAGTTGTTGAGGGACAAGCAGGCCCGCTGGCAATCCATGCGACTGATCCGGAAGTCGCCGGCATTTGCCGCGGACAAGGATCCTGCCGCGGCGGCTGCGACGCGCACGCCGGATGTGACGATCTATGTCATCGACGTGTCATTCGCCGCGCTGAAGGACAAGGCGGAATTGGATTACCTGAACGAACTGCCCACGTCATTCTACCTGCCGGACGAGGCCGTCGACCGCCTGCGTGCCGCTGCGGGGAAGGCCATCATGGCCTCACCCGATTTCCAGCGTCTGCTGAAGGACGTCGGGGCCAGAATCGTGGCTGCCCCGCCTCGCGAGGTTGCGCCGGCAGCAGTACCTGCCGCGAAATAGTGCGCGCCGGTCACACGAGTGAATGCACTCTAAGGTATTGCGAAGTGTCCAATGCTCCAATCCCTGATAGCCTTCCGGGCATAAGTCCTTTATTCTATATTTCCTTACAGTCCACGTAAGAATCCCTGCCATTGTCCGTGAAGTTCGAAACCCGTCAACACCAACCGGGCAAACGAATACCCGATACATGCCTGGCCTCCTTTTGGCCAAAGAAAGGACGATCGTTGCATGACCTCTGAGCAAATCCGGCTTGAAGAGACCCGGGGACAGAACATTCCGTGGAAAAAGTGGGGACCCTACCTGAGCGAGCGGCAGTGGGGGACGGTTCGCGAAGACTACAGCAAAAATGGCGACGCCTGGAATTATTTCACCCACGATCAGGCCCGTTCCCGCGCTTACCGCTGGGGGGAGGACGGCCTTGGAGGGGTCTGCGACGACCGCCAGGTTCTCTGCTTTGCCCTGGCGCTCTGGAACGGCAAAGATCCGATTCTGAAGGAGCGGCTGTTCGGGCTGAGCAACAGCGAGGGGAATCACGGCGAGGATGTCAAGGAGTACTACTTCTACCTCGACTCGACGCCGACTCACTCCTACATGAAGTATCTCTACAAGTATCCCCAGGCCGCCTATCCCTACAGTGACCTGGTGGAAACGAACCGCCGCCGCAGCCGCGAGGAGCCGGAGTACGAGCTGCTGGACACCGGCGTGTTCGATGGCGACCGTTACTTCGACGTCTTTGTCGAGTATGCCAAGGCTGCTCCCGAGGATATGCTCATCAGGATCACCGTCTGCAACCGGGGGCCGGATGCGGCGCCCCTGCACCTGCTGCCGACCCTCTGGTTCCGAAACACATGGTCATGGGCCGACGGGGGATCGAAGCCGGTGCTCGCCGGGATCAGAAAAGACGGCCTGGGCATTATCCATGCCCACCATACCGATGCCCTGTTCCAGCAATTCCTCGACGATTACTACCTCTATTGCGAAGGGAACGCCCCGCTGCTCTTCACCGATAACGAGACCAATCATGAACGCCTGTTCGGCAGTCCCAATGCCGGTCCCTATGTCAAGGACGGCTTTGACAGCTATCTCGTCCACAACCGGCAGAACGCAGTAAATCCGCTTCAGACAGGTACAAAGGCGGCCCCCCACTACCAACTGTCCATCCCGGCCGGCGCCTCGCAGACAATCCGCCTTCGGCTCTCGCGCACCGCCCCCGGTGCGGGCGGCAGCGCCTTTGCCGATTTCGACGAGCAGTTCAATGCCCGGCTTGCCGAGGCGGATGAATTCTATGAGGCGGTAACCCCGAAGGCCATCAAGGCCGACACGGACCGCGTCAACGTCATGCGCCAGGCCCTCGCCGGCATGCTCTGGACCAAGCAGTACTTCTACTACGACGTGGACAAGTGGCTGGAGGAACACCATGTGACGGCTGAGCAGCGCCACTCGGTGCGCAACGGCGAGTGGTTCCACATGATCAACGACGACATCATCTCCATGCCGGACAAGTGGGAGTACCCCTGGTACGCCGCCTGGGACCTGGCCTTCCACATGCTGCCGCTTTCAATCGTCGATCCCGACTTTGCCAAGGAGCAGCTGGACCTGATGCTGCGCAACGACTACCTGCACCCGAACGGCCAGCTCCCGGCCTACGAGTGGAACTTCGGCGACGTGAATCCGCCGGTGCACGCCTACTCCACGATGCAGATCTACCTGATGGACAAGGAGCGCAACAACGGCAAGGGGGACATCGAGTTCCTGAAGTACGCCTTCTCCAAGCTGCTGGTCAATTTCACCTGGTGGGTCAACCGCAAGGACCGGAGCGGCAACAACGTCTTCGAGGGGGGGTTCCTGGGGCTCGACAACATCGGGGTCTTCGACCGCAGCTCGCCGCTGCCGACCGGGGGGTACCTGGAACAGGCCGACGGCACGGCCTGGATGGTCTTCTACAGCCAGCAGATGCTGCGGATCGCCGTCGAGCTGGCGCTTCACGAACCGCTCTACGAGGAGTTCGTCTCCAAGTTCTTCCAGCACACGATGTGGATCGCGGGGGCCATGGACCGTCTTGGCGAGCACAAGGACGAGATGTGGGACGAGCAGGACGGGTTCTTCTACGACGTGCTCCGCCTCCCCGACGGCCAGTCCCTGCGCCTTAAGGTGCGCTCCGTGGTGGGGCTGCTGCCTCTGGCGGCGGTGGCGGTCTTCGAAGAGGATATTCTCGAGCGGCTGCCGAAGTTCAAGGTGTTTGCCCGCGGCTTCCTGGCCCGCCACCCGGAACTTGCGGCGAACATCCACATACCTGCGACGCCGGGCGTTGCCGGCCGGAAGCTGCTTTCGATCGTGAATGAAGAGAAGCTGCGCCGGATCCTGAGCCGGATGCTGGACGAAAACGAGTTCTTCAGCCCGCATGGCATCCGCTCCCTGTCACGGGCTCACCGGGAGCACCCCTTCGTCTTCCAGTACGGCGGCCAGGAGTCCCGCGTCGACTACCTGCCGGGCGATTCGAATTCGGGCATGTTCGGCGGCAATTCCAACTGGAGGGGCCCGGTCTGGATGCCCGTCAACTTCCTGCTGCTTCTCGCGCTGCTGCGCCTCTACGCCTACTTCGGCGACGACTTCACCGTGGAATGCCCCACCGGCTCGGGGAAGCACCTGACGCTGTTCGAGATTGCAAAGGAGTTCAGCGAGCGGCTGATTTCCATCTTCCTGCGGGACGGCAGCGGCCGGCGGCCGGTGAACGGCGCGGCGGAGAAGTTCCAGAGCGACCCGCACTGGCGGGACCTTGTTCTTTTCTACGAGTACTTCCACGGCGATAACGGATCGGGCATCGGCGCCAGCCACCAGACCGGCTGGACCGGCTGCATCGCGCGGGTCATCCAGGCAATGGGTCTGCTGACGAAGGAGATAATCCTCGGAAGCACCGAGAAGGACATGCTCAAGATCATGACGGGAAAGAAGTAGATCCTTCAGATTTCGGCCGATCGGGGCATCGCATAAAGGCGGGGTGAGGGAGATGAGAGCAACGCCCGGGTGAGGCCGGGTGAACTGAGCTGGAAAACCCGGAGGTGATTTTTGAGAGGAGGAGAATCATGGCAGGACCTCGTTACCCTTCGCTGTATCAGATCAACACGCGTGTCCGGTTGACCGAGCTGTCACGCGGCCTGGGCCGGCCCGCCACCCTCGATGACATCCCCGATGCCGACCTGGACCGGTTGGCCGAGATGGGGTTTGACTGGGCCTGGTACCTGAGCGTCTGGCAGACGGGCCTTGCGGGGCAGCGGGTCTCGCGCGAGAACCCGGAGTGGCGACGTGAATTCCAGGAGACCCTGCCCGACCTGCGGGAAGAGGACATCGCCGGCTCCGGCTTTGCGATCACGGGCTACACGGTGCATGGGGATCTGGGAGGAGATGCGGCCCTGGCGCGTCTGCGCGATCGCCTCCGTGCGAGGGGTCTGCGGCTGATGCTCGATTTTGTCCCCAACCACACCGGCCTGGATCATCCCTGGGTGGAGGACCACCCCGAGTATTACATCTCCGGGACGGAGTCGGACCTGGCGCGGGCGCCGCAGAACTATACCCTGGTCAGGCGGAAGGGCGGCGATCTGCTGCTGGCCTACGGCCGCGATCCCTATTTTGCCGGTTGGCCGGACACCCTTCAGCTCAATTACGGGAACCCGGCCCTGCAGGAAGCCATGATCGGGGAGCTGGCGAGGATTGCCGGGCAGTGTGACGGCGTGCGCTGCGATATGGCCATGCTGGTCCTGCCGGACGTCTTCGGACGGACCTGGGGCATCCCGTCTCAACCCTTCTGGGCGAAGGCGACGCAGCGGGTGCGCGAGCGGGTTCCGGACTTCTGCTTCATGGCCGAAGCGTACTGGGACCTGGAGTGGACGCTCCAGCAGCAGGGATTCGATTACACGTATGACAAGCGGCTCTACGACCGCCTGAGCGAAGGGCATGCCCGGCCGGTGCGGGAGCATTTCCACGCGGGACTCGATTACCAGGACAGGCTCGCCCGCTTCCTGGAAAACCACGATGAGCCGCGGGCGGCGGCCACGTTCATTCCGGAAGTACACGAGGCGGCGGCCGCCATAACGTTTCTGTCCCCGGGGCTGCGGTTCTTCCACCAGGGCCAATTCGAGGGGCGAAGAAAACGGATCTCGCCCCACCTGGTTCGAGGACCTGCCGAACCCGTCGACGTCAGGCTGAAGGCGTTCTACGACCGGCTGCTCACCGTTTTGCGCCGCCCGGTCGTTCGCGAGTGCCGGTGGCAATTGCTCGAATGCGCGCCCGCCTGGGAAGGCAACTGGACCTGGGATTGCTTCCTGGCCTTTGCCTGGGAAGGCCCCGGCGCAGAGCGGCTGCTGGTTGCGGTGAACTATGCGCCCAACCAGAGCCAGTGCCGTGTCCGGCTGCCCTTTGCCGACCTCGGCGGGGGTCAATGGAGGCTCGAGGACCTGATCGGGGATGCCGCATACGACCGTGATGGCAACGACTTGCAGGCGCACGGACTATACCTGGATGAGCCGCCCTGGCAGGCTCACGTCTTCTCAGTGAGGAGGCAGGCCTGAGGCAATACCCGGCCGGATCCACCGATCATGAAGGAGGGGTTTCACAATGGCACTCCCGGCAATGGCAAGCGAGTCCCATCTTTACTTCGAAAGGGGCGGGCCTGCATACAGGCTCATGCAGAGGATTGGCGTCATCAAAGAGGGGCCGTCCATCCTCCGGAGAATTGTCATCTTCCTGGCCCTGACATGGGTTCCGCTGCTCGTTCTTTCCTTTCTCGAGGGGCTTGCCCTTGGGCAAACGCCGGAGCAGTCCTTCCTGCTGGACTTTGCAACGTACGCCAGGTTTTTCGTCGCCTTCCCGATGATCATTGTCGCGGAAATGATCATCGGCCCCCGGTTGACCGTTGCAGCCCTTCACTTCGTGCGGTCGGGCCTCGTGCGGGAGGAGGATTACCCCGCCTTCGACACGGCCGTTGAAAAGGTCGAAACCCGGAGGGAAGCACGGCTGCCGGAGCTGATCATCCTGGGCATTGCCATTTTCGGCGCATGGTCAGTGACCGCGGCATTTTATGCAGGACAGGGAACGAGTTGGCAAATCATCCGGACAGCGAGCGGTATCCGGTTGTCGATGGCCGGCGTCTGGTACCTCATGGCGGCTGTCCCCCTTCTGCAGTTCATGTTCTACCGATGGGTCTGGAAACTGGTGATCTGGACGGGCTTTCTCTTTGACATGTCCCGATTGAACCTCCGGGTGTCCGTTTCCCACCCCGATCAGGCCGGGGGACTCGGCTTCCTGGGCATTGCCCAGATCGGGTTCGGCTCGCTTGCTTTCAGCTTGAGCAGCATCCTCGCCGCAAACGTTGCATTTCTCATCGTGTTCCAGGGCGCCGACATAGAGACCTACAAGATCCCCTTCGCTGCGTATCTCGTTTTGTCAACCTGATCTTCCTCGGCCCTCTCCTTGTCTTCCTTCCCCTGCTGGCCAGGACACGCA
>DASRZY010000121.1:0-37986 GCA_035685905.1 Syntrophales bacterium | reverse complement strand
TGTACTGTTCAAAAATTGCCCGGACCTTGAGTAACGGAATAATTCCCCCTCACCCCGACCCTCTCCCTCGTTGGGGAGAGGGAGATCAGGGTAGTGATTTTTCCCAGGCGCCCCCGGTCAACAGCACACTATTCTTCCATGACGTAGATGTCGGGCAGATACCTTGCCTTTTCGTCAAAGTCTATGCCGTAGCCCAGGATAAATCCCTCATCGAGGTCGAAACCCACGTAGTCTGCCTTGAATTCGATCTTTCTGCGATGCTTTTTGTCCACCAGGGTGCAGACCCTGAGGGAGCCGGGATTGCGTTCCTGCAATTTCTTGAAAAGGAAATCCAGCGTGATGCCCGTGTCGACGATATCTTCGACGATGAGGACGTCTTTCCCGGTGATGGAGGCTTCGAGGTCCTTCGTGACGGTGACCGTGCCCGAGGTGGACGTGCCGGACCCGTAACTGGTCAGCCGGATGAAATCGATAACGCAGGGCCCCTTCAGGCATCTCACCAGGTCGGCCATGAACATGAAGGCACCCTTGAGGACGCAGACAATGACGAGATCTTTTCCCTGGTAGTCCCGGGATATCTGCTCCGCCAGCTTCCGGACGACCCTGCCGATCTCGTCTCGGGAGTAGAGAACCTTCATCTTGAGCTTCTCCATCGACCGCCTCCTTTAACAGGTTTTGAGACTAGCCAACGAAGAAGGAATTGTCAATGATAATCAACTAGTTCTTTGTATCGGTCGACGACGTCCCGGAGGTGCTGCCGGATCAGTTCCTCCGCTTTCTGCACGTCGCGCCGGTTCTTGAAGGTTGACTGGAGGCTGAGGAAGACCCGGTCGAAGCGTGATTTCTCGCAGCCGAGGGCCGCGTAGTCGATCGAATCGATAAAGTAGTCCGTCCCGTCGAAGCTGTATTTCCCGAATCGGTTTGCCGCATCGGAGCGGAAGGGCCAGGCAAGTTTGAGATCGAAGAAGCGCCGCGCCGCCTCCCGGAGGACAGGGTGGCTGAAGCACCGGGGAGCGGGCATCTCGCCCGCGGCTTCGCTCACGTGGCGGAAGAACTCCTTCACGAGGTCGATGTCGGTGATACAGACGCCGTAGAGGTACCAGTCATCGAGGATTTCGAGAATGGCGAGCTTCTCGGCCCGCGAGAGGTAGCTGTAGCTCGGGCAGAAGTGACCGTCGCAGAGCTCGCGCCCGTAGAAGGAGGCATCCCGCATGTCCCGCCCCGCGTTCTGCAGGGGGTGCAGGAGACAGCCGACCCGCTTTTCCTGCCCGTCGAGGAAGCCCACGTACTCGCAGCAGTGGATGACCGCGTAGCGCTTCCGTCCGTCCTCCATGCCGTTCACTTTCTCGGAGAATCGAGAGAGGTCTTCGGGGCTGCGGACGGTCTGGCGGAAAAGGCGGGTCCGGTTGCGCAGCCTCTCCGCCAGGTCCTCGCGGCTCGAGTCGGCGTAGTTGTAGAGGCCGCAACAGGCACCGCAGGACTTCGACGCATCCGGCTGGCAGAGGTGGACGAAGGGGCTTTCGGGCCCGTCACTCAAAGACAATGGTTTTCGAGCCATGGACGAGGATCCGGTTCTCCAGGTGGAGTTTCACTGCCCGGGCGAGCACGATGCGTTCGAGGTCTTTCCCCTTCATCTCCATGTCGCTGACGGAGTCGCGGTGGCTGATCTTGATGACGTCCTGGGCGATGATGGGGCCGTCATCGAGGGTTTCCG
Organism: Syntrophales bacterium; assembly: GCA_035685905.1. Lineage (GTDB taxonomy): Bacteria > Desulfobacterota > Syntrophia > Syntrophales > UBA2192 > UBA2192. The sequence goes on along the minus strand of DASRZY010000121.1, from coordinate 36,272 downwards.
TCACGTAGTGGCTCGTGGCGCCGATGATCTTGACGCCCCGGTCGTAGGCCTGCTGGTAGGGGCTTCGCCCTGCGAAGGCCGGCAGGAAGGAGTGGTGGATGTTGATGATCCGGTTCGGCCAGCGGGCCACGAAACGGTCCGTGAGCACCTGCATGTAACGGGCAAGGACGATGCAATCGATCTTGAGGCGCTTGAGCTCGGCGAGCTCCTTCTCTTCCTGCCGCACCTTGTCGTCGGCCGTGATGGGGACGTGAAGGTAGCTCAGGCCGAACTGTTCGGCCACGGGCTTGAGATCGAGGTGATTGCTGATGACCAGCGGGATCTGGCATTTGAACTCACCCATCTTGTGCCGCAGGATGATGTCGTGGAAACAGTGGATGTGTTTCGAGACGAAGAGGGCCATCCGGGGCTGAACGTCGGAGAAGTGGAGAGAGCACTTCATGCTGAATTTCTTCGCCAGCGGATCGAAGGCCTCGAGGATCTTCCCCCGGGCGATGTCGAAGCCCTCGAGCTCCCACTCGATCCGCATGAAGAAGATCTTGGAGCGCTCCGTCGTGTGCTGGGCAGCGTGGACGATGTTGCCGCCGTGGTGAAAAATGAAGTGCGACACCGAGGCGACAACCCCCTTCTGGTCGGGGCAGGTCAGCAGCAGGATGGCGTTGGGTTTCATCGCGCTCACTCTAAGAGGGTTCCTCGCAGCAGTAACAGCCTTCTTGCAAAATTTCCCGATCGCGCATAAGGTATCCCCTTGGCTTGCCTTTTGGGACCGGGATGCTAAATTAATCGATCGGGAGAAAAATCCCTGCCATTACAGGCGGGTATATAGGCGTAAATGCCCCCGAGGTCAAGGACAAAGGTGAAGGAGAAGCAAGCATGACCCTGTTCGAGGAGATCAAACTACCCAACGGGCTTGTGGCGGAAATCTGGGATGGATCGCGCATGATCGCCGCGGATACGACCACCGTCGTTCTCGTCGTCAAGATCCCCGTCGAATTGAAGCAGGAATATTTCGAGGACCCGTCAGCCTGCAGGAAAACGGCGTCGGTCTTCGGTTCGCCGCTGGTCTACGAGTACCGCAATGAGCGGACTTTTGTGGCCGCCGGGGAGCGTGAGGCCTTGTTCGGTGAATTCCTGGCCAGCTACAAGAAGGACGTTCTTCCCTACGTGTCGAAGGAACATTTTCCGAAACGATTCGCCCTCTCGAAATACCATGAAATACTGCAAGATCCCTGGAAATATCAGGACCGGGGGTAGGATCGAGGATCGAGGCACGAGGTTCTTTCTTCCTCGGTCCTCGCACCTCGTTCCTCGGGCCTGCCATCCTGAGCCTGTCGAAGGATGCTATGAGTTGTCACGGACCCCAACATAAACTGCTGGAGACCTTCCTCGCGCTCGTCGAGAAGCCGAGCCGCTACATCGGCGGCGAAGTGAACTCTGCGAAGAAGGACCGATCCGCCTGCCGCCTGAGCGTGGCCCTGGCCTTCCCCGATGCCTACGAAGTGGGCATGTCCCACCTGGGCCTGCAGATTCTCTACGCCATCCTGAATTCCCACCCTGACATTTGTGCCGAGCGCGTCTATGCCCCCTGGCCGGACATGGAAGCCAGACTCCGGGCCAACGGGCTTGCGCTGTCAAGCCTCGAGTCAGGTGCAGCTCTGTCGGAATTCGATCTCATCGGCTTTTCCCTGCAATACGAGCTTTCCTATACGAACGTCCTCACCATGCTCGAGTTGGGAGGTGTGCCTCTGCGTTCGAGTGACCGCCGAGAAGGAGACCCCTTTGTGATTGCCGGCGGGCCCTGCGTCTTCAACCCGCTGCCCATGGCGCCTTTTTTCGATGCCGTTGTGATCGGGGAGGGCGAGGAGGTGATCTCGGAGATCGCCGATGTGCTCCTGCAGTCCAGGCACAGAGGGCTCAGGCGCAAAGAGGTGCTCGAACGGCTCTCGGGGGTTGCCGGCGTCTTTGTCCCCTCCGTTTTCCGAAATGGGATGAGGATCCGCAAGCGCATCATTCCCGATCTCGACCGGTGGCTGCTCCCCGTAAAACCCGTCGTGCCGCTGATGAACACGATCCACGACCGCATCAGTCTCGAGATCGCCCGGGGCTGCACGAGGGGCTGCCGGTTCTGCCAGGCGGGGATGGTCTGGCGGCCCGTGAGGGAGCGCAACCCGTCAGCGATTCTCGCCATGGCCGAGGAGGCCCTCGCGGCCACGGGGTACGACGAGATCACGCTTCTGTCGCTGAGCTCCGGCGACTACTCACGGATCGAGCCGCTCCTGAAGGAATTGATGGACCGGTACTGTGAACGGCGGGTTGCGCTGGGGCTTCCGTCGCTTCGCGTGGAGACCCTGAGCCCGTCGCTCATCGAGGAGATCCGCAAGGTCCGCAAGACAAGCTTTACCCTTGCCCCCGAGGCCGGGACCCCGCGCCTGCGGGCGATCATCAACAAGGGAAACACCGGGGAAGACCTGATCGCCACGGCACGGCGCGTCTACGAGGGGGGCTGGAAGTCCATCAAGCTCTACTTCATGATCGGCCTGCCCGGCGAGCAGGAGGAGGACCTGGAGGGGATCGCAGATCTCGCGCACCGTGTCATGCGGGAAGGGCGCGGCCGGCAGGTCACCGTCGGCCTTTCGACCATGGTCCCCAAGCCCCACACGCCCTTCCAGTGGGCCCGCCAGATCAGCCTCGAGGAGACCCTGGCGAAGCAGGCTCATCTCAAGCGCCGGCTGAAGAACCGGAACATCAGCTTCAAGTGGCACGATGCCCGGATGAGCCTTCTGGAGGGGCTCTTCTCGAGGGGTGATGAGCGGCTCGCGGACCTGGTGGAGAATGCCTGGAGGCGCGGCGCCCGCTTTGACGGCTGGAGCGACCGGTTCCGGTTCGAGCTCTGGGAGCAAGCCCTCGGCGAGACGGGCATCGGGTTCGAAGATGTCCTGCGCGAACGAGCGATCGCGGAGCCCCTGCCATGGGAGATTGTCGACACGGGGCTCGACAAGGATTTTCTCCTGGACGAATACGAAAAATCGCAGCGGGGCGAAGCGACACCCGACTGCCGCATCGAAGGCTGCCGCAACTGCGGTGTCTGCGCCGGCGGGATCATCGCCACCCGCGAGGCCACGGAAACCGTTGCGTCCCCTGCGGGGAGCGCAGGCCCGAGCGCCGACACGCCCAATCTGTCTCGATGGCGGCTCGCCTTTGCGAAAACGGGGCCTGCCCGGTTTCTCTCCCATCTCGAAGTGTCATCCGCCATCACCCGGGCGATCAACCGAAGCGGCCTTGCGATTCGATACTCGGAGGGCTTTCATCCCCACCCCAAGGTCTCCTTCGCATTTGCCACGGCCGTGGGGATGGAGAGCCTGGAGGAATTCGCCGACATCCAGGTGGAGTACGGGCCCATCGATGCAACCCAGCTCTGCGCGAAGATCAATGCAGGGCTGCCCGAAGGGCTCGAGGTCCGACGGAGCCGCTGCCTGACGGTCAGAGATCAGGCGATTGCCAAGATCGTAAGGGGATTCCGTTACCGGGCAACCCTGCCTCCAGGTGCTTTTCCGGAGGGGTTGGAAGAGCGCATCGCTGCGTTCCTGGCGGAGGCATCCTTCATCGTGGAAAGGGAAGGCAAGGATAAGACGACCCGGACGGATGTCCGGCCTTTCGTGGAGGCGATCTCCTGCAACCGCGAAACGGGGGTGCTGGAGATGGCGCTGCGGTTCAGCGAAGGCAGGACCGTTCGGCCCGCCGAAATCCTCACCCATGCCCTCGGGCTGAATCGCGAGACGGTTCAGCAGGGCCTGCTGGTGAAGACGGAAACGATCCTGACCAACGAAATCAGGGACGAGGGACCAGGGACGGGGGACGAGGACAGAAAAGAAAAATAGAAGGCGTAAGAAGCTCAAGACAGGGTTGCTTGTCCCTACACCCTAGTCCCTTGTCCCTTCTATCTCACCGGTCACTGTCTTCCTGCGGTCCGACCTGAAGCAGCTGCCCGGGAACTGCTTTGCGTATTTTTTCATTTCCGAAGCCCTTTCCGTCATCTCGCCGAAGTGCTCGAAGAGGCCCGTGGTCGTGTCGGTGATCCCGATGGAGATACCGACAAACTTGAACGTCCGTTCGTTGCCCTGGCGGTCGACGGAGGTGATGTAGCCCCGTTCCTGGTCCTGCGGGTCGTAGAATGTGGGGATCAGCCGGTCGAATACGTCGATCAGCTCCTGGGAGGCGGCCTCGACGAGATCGGGATTCATGATGTAGACGAAGTCGTCGCCCCCGATGTGACCCACAAAGCTCCGCTGGCGCTGCTTGCTCGTCACGATGCTTCGGATGAGCCTTGCGCTGATCTTGATGATTTCGTCTCCCCGCGAGAAACCGTAGCGGTCATTGAGCGGCTTGAACTGGTCGAGATCGGCATAGGCGAGCGCAAATGACTCGTTCCGGTCGAGGCGTTCCTGGATCGCGCGGTTGATGGAGATGTTCCCCGGGAGCCGGGTGAGGGGGTTGATCTCGACGATCCGCTCCGATCGGACGATGTTGAGGTTTGCCCGCCGCTGGATGTCTCGATGCAGGTCCTTTCGCCAGAGATAGTCCTCTATCCTGAGTTCATCCAGTGGAAGAGAGTCCGCGCCTTCTCCGAGAACAGCGAGCACGGGCAGGTTGCTGAAATAGGGGTCTTCCTTCAGTTCGCTCAGCCGCTCCACGGAAACGGGGTCGTTGTGATCGACCTCCACGATGACCAGGTCGGGGGGAGGGGAGTTGTAGATGTAGTCCATGGCCGACTGAATGCTGCCGAAGACCAGGACCCGGTTGGTATCCTTGAGGTGCTTTTCCACGGTGCTCGTGAGGACGATGTCCGATGAGACAACCACGACATGTTTCATGTACGGTGCTCTTTTCTTCCGCTGGGGGGCCTGCGTCGCCTGCGTGTGGAGTTCTCAGGCCTTGAACTCTTCCTCTGTCTGCTCGACGGAATCCTCCAGCTCTTTCAAGACCTCCCGGAGATCCGCCTCGGTCAAGCCAAGGATTTCATGGGCCTGGGGATTGAGTTCCGGGACGAGGTTGTCACCCGAGAAACCGATGCCCCTTGCCTTTACGAGGATGTCGGCCATGTGAACGATGGACGTCTCGAGCGGCGCCAGGGTGGATACCTGGGGCCGGTGGTGGTTGGCCAGGCTATCGCAGAGTTTCTTGGGGAAGTGCCATTTTTCCGACAGCCAGCCCGCCACGGCGGCATGGGTTTCGGAGAAATGATTGCGCTCGGCATCGAAAATGGCGATCGACGATGCTTCGGACTCTTTGACGGCCCTGTCGTATTCTTCGGGGTACATGAGGATGAGGATGACCTTGCCGACGTCGTGCAGAAGCCCGGCCACGAAGACCTCCTCGGGTTCCTTCAGGCCTTTTTTTTGTGCGATGACCTTCGAGGCGATGGCAACCCCGATCGAATGCTCCCGGAGACCCATCATGGCCTTGTGCATGATCTCGAAGACGGAAACGCTTAACAGCAGCCCCTTTACGACGTTGAGGCCAAGGAGCATAACGGCGTGGTTCACCGATGAAATCCGGCCCGGGAAGCCATAGAGAGCCGAGTTCACCATTTGCAATATTTTTGTGGTGAGGGCCGGGTCCTTTGAGACGAAATGACTGATTTCATTGAGAGATATCTTTGGATTCTCAATGATGGTCGACAATTGCTTCAGCACGCTGGGGACCGTGGGGACGGTGCTGATGTTTTCCACCCGGGTTCGAAGTGTCTTCGGGTCAAGGTTACTCATACATGGCCTCGATGTGTTCTCTGACCGCCTTCTTGATGAGCGCCATCTGGGGGTTGCCCTCCACCCTGGCGAAGCGCCTGTCCAGTGAGGCCAGGAGTTCTTCCTTGGGCCGGGCCGGTTTTGACGGGCCGTCAGTGTATACGCTGTCCACGCCCATGTTCTCGATCTTCGAGATGCGCGCTTCCGTGAGCTCGGTCCCCTCGGCCATGAGGACCATGCCGGAGGAGTTCATGAGGGGCCGCGCCAGCTTCATGCCCGGCTTGAGCTGTTCCACGAGGATCTTTGCCATGCCTGCCAATCCTTTCCGTCGGCTGTCAGGGACGTCCCGTACAGTTCAGGGGGACTCCCCCGGTGAGGAGGTATGCAAATTCCGTGGAAAAATGGTATAAGAAATCAAATGACTCAAAAGATTGACAAAAAGCTGAACGACCGGCCGATAAAAGTTGTTGACAAGCATCGATTTATCAATATAATTGCTCTTTTCAATTTCCTTTTAAGGAACCGGATATGTACGCAGTCATCAAAACAGGTGGAAAACAGCACAGGGTCTCCGAAGGAGATGTCCTGAAGGTCGAAAAGCTCGAAGGTCAGAAGGGCGACGCCGTCGTGTTCGAAGAGGTGCTCCTCGTATCGAAGGAGGACCAGACGCGCGTGGGCACCCCGGTTGTCGAAGGCGCCAAAGTTGTCGGCGAGATCGTCCACCAGGGCAAGGGTCCCAAGATCATCATCTTCAAGAAGAAGCGCCGCAAGGGCTTCCTCAAGAAGACGGGGCACAGGCAGCCCCTGACCCAGGTTCGCATCAAGGAAATCTCCATTTAGGCAAGGAGCGGCATCATGGCACACAAAAAGGGACAGGGCAGCACACGTAACGGCAGAGACAGCAACTCCCAGCGAAGAGGGGTCAAGGCCTATGGCGGCGAGACGGTCAGCGCCGGCTCGATCATCATCCGCCAGGTCGGCACGAGGATCCACCCGGGCCGCAATGTCGGCATCGGCAAGGACTATACGATTTTCGCCAAGATTGACGGCGTCGTGACATACGAGCGCTTCGGGAAGGACCGCAAGAAGGTCAGTGTATACGCGTCCTAGTCTCCCCCGCGCTTATTCCGCCGCAGATACCGGCGATAAGGGATTGTCCAAGCCCTCGGTCACATCGAGGGCTTTTTTATTGGAAGCCGCATGAAATTCGTCGACGAGGCAAAAATCTATGTAAAGGGTGGCGACGGGGGCCGCGGCTGCGTGAGCTTCCGGCGGGAGAAGTATGTCCCGAAGGGCGGTCCCAACGGGGGCGACGGCGGAAAGGGCGGCGACGTGATCGTCGTGGCCTCGGCCGGCCACCGGACCCTGCTCGACCTCAAATTCCAGCAGCATCACGTGGCGCGCCACGGCGGCCATGGCGAGGGGAGCGACTGCACGGGTCGAAACTCCGACGATGTCATCATCCCCGTGCCGGTTGGGACAATGATCAAGGATGATGCGACGGGGGAGACGCTCGCCGATCTGGTCGAGGACGGCCAGCGCTTTATCGTCGCAAAAGGGGGACGGGGAGGCAAGGGGAACGCCTTCTTTAAAACCTCGACGAACCGGGCGCCCCGATTCGCCCAGCCGGGCGAGGAGGGTGAAGAGCACTGGATCCGGCTCGAGTTGAAGTTGCTGGCCGACGTGGGGGTCATTGGGTTTCCCAACGCCGGCAAGTCGACGCTCATCTCCCGGGTCTCGGCGGCGAGACCCAAGATCGCCGACTATCCCTTCACAACACTCACGCCGAACCTGGGCGTCGTGAAGTACAAGGACTTCGGGACCTTCGTTATCGCCGACATCCCGGGCCTCATCGAGGGGGCCCACAAGGGCGTGGGGCTTGGAGTCAAATTCTTAAAGCACGTGGAGCGGACCACCGTCCTGATCCACCTGTTGGACATCTCCGGAGAGCCCCCCGTGAGCGGCTGGCACAATTTTGAAACGATCAACCGGGAACTGGAGCTCTACAACCCTGCCCTGGCGCAAAAGCCGCAGATCGTGGCGATCGGGAAGATGGATCTGACGGATACGCGGGAAAGGGCGGAAAAAGAAATTGACTTCTTCCAGGGGAAGGGGATAGAAGTCTATAAAATTTCGGCAGTTACAGGAGAGGGCATCGAAGCCCTGATGGCGGCGGTTGTGAAAAAATTGAAGCCGAACCCGCAGGAAGAACATGAGCACTGAGCGCAAACAGATCCTCTCCGGCGTCCGCCGGGTCATCGTCAAGATCGGGACCGGTGTCCTCACGGGCAGTGAGGGCCTCGACCGCGATATCATCCAGCAACTTGTCGACGAGATGGCCGGGCTGATCAAGACGGGCTATCACATCGTCATCGTCACCTCCGGCGCCATCGCCTCGGGCAAGCACCGCATGGGCTTCTCCGGAAAGCTCAAGAGCATGCCTGAAAAGCAGGCCTGCGCGGCCATCGGGCAGGGCAGGGTGATGCGCGTCTATTCCAACGCCTTTGGCAAGCATGAGATCAACGTAGCCCAGATCCTCCTCACCATGGACGACCTGACGGACCGGAAGCGGTTCATCAACGTGAAGAACACCCTTTCCACCCTGATGGAGTGGAACGTCATCCCCATCATCAACGAAAACGACACCGTCGCCGTCGACGAGATCAAGTTTGGTGACAACGACCACCTCGCCGCCGTCATCGCCAGCATCACCGAGGCCGACCTCGTCATCAGCATGACCAACACCGACGGGCTCTATGACCGCAATCCCAAGGCGCCGGGAGTCAAGAAGGCCAAATTGATCGGCGTCGTGCGGGAGATCACCGACAACATCGAATCCATGGCCACTGCCGAGGCGGACCCCACCGGAATGGGGGGAATGCGAAGCAAGGTCCTGGCCGCACGGAAAGTGACTGCCTGTGGAGTACCCTACGTCATTGCCCGGGGGAAGAAGAAAGGAATCCTGGGCGAGATATTCGCAGGCAAGGATGTAGGAACCCTGTTTACGCCCATGACCGAGTGCCTCTCGAGCCGCGAGTACTGGATCGCCTTCACGCTGCGGTCCCGGGGGAAACTTTTCGTCGACGACGGGGCCAGGAAAGCCATCGTGGAGAATGGGAAGAGCCTCCTGCCTTCGGGCATCGAGAAAGTGGAGGGGGAGTTTGTCGTGGGCGACCCCGTCATTGTCATCGCGCCCGACGGGAAGGCTATTGCAAAGGGACTCGTCAACTACAGTGCACAGGAGCTTCACAAGATCCAGGGGCTGAAGTCGTCAAAGATCGAGCAGGTCCTCGGGTACAAGCACTACGATGAGGCGATCCACCGGGACAACATGGCTGTTCAAAAGATTCAGAAACAGGCTCCGAAAACCAGGGTCTAGATATCAGTTATAGGGTACAGGGTACAGGGTACAGGGTACAGGGTACAGGGAAGCCCCGCCTTAGACTTTTTCCCCTAGACCTGAAACCCGATACCCTTCATCGAAGGATGAGTTCCGGCATCACCTTCCCGTTTTTATCAAACCGCACCCCTTCGATCTCCAGCAGGGCCCGTTTGAGTTTGAGCCCCCCGCCGAAGCCTCCCAGGGAGCCGTCTGACCGGACGACGCGGTGACAGGGGAAGATGATGGGGAAGGGATTGTTCGCACAGCCCTGGCCTGCAGCCCTGGCCCCGCCCGGGGCACCGCTTTGATCTGCGATCGAGCCGTAGGTGCTGACCCTCCCTTTCGAGATCCTCGGAAGTGCCCGGAGCACCTTTCTGTGGAAGGGTGGCACATGACTCAAGTCCAGCACGGACGTGTCGAAGGTACCGGTCCTTCCTTCCAAAGAGGCCTGAAGGTTCATTGTAAATGTATTGACGACAGTGCAGGATTTCTTTGTAGCCGTGGGAAAAATCACTCTGATCTCCCGCAGGACCTTCTCTCGGGGGGCGGGGAGAAAAACCCGGCTGATCCGGGGATCATTTTTATCTGCGAACCAGACAATTGCGGTCACACCGAAGCGGGTTTTCGCAAGGACATAGTAATGAGCGGCAATCAACATGGCATCCTCGTTTGACAGGCCTTTGATGTTTTCTCAGGATGGCGCAGATCTTACCAGAAACAGGACGATCCGAAAACAATCCGTTTCGCCAGGAAGTATGCTGCCGATTCAGTCGGCATGCCGTTAAACCGCAATCGGGCAGTGGAGAAGACAGGCAATGGAGATCTATTTCTACCTGACCGGAATCGCCTTTCTGGCCGGCTTCATCCAAGGTCTATCCGGATTCGGCTCCGTCCTGTTGTCTCTTCCGCTGATGGCGCTCTTTCTGGACATCCGGGAGGCCATCCCCCTGGTAAACCTGATGGGAGTGATCCTTTCGGTGCTGCTCATCGTGCAGCTCCGGACCCACTGGGATTGGGGAAAGATCATGCCGCTCCTCGCAGGGGCTCTGCCCGGGATCCCCGTCGGGGTCTATCTCCTGAAACAGATGGATCCGGCGCACGTGCAGATCATCCTCGGAGTGGTCCTTGTCGCGTACTCGATCTACGGCTTGCTCTTCAGGCTGCCCGTCGGCAAGGTCAGCGGTCTTTGGGCCTATCTTTTCGGCTTCTTTGCCGGCGGACTGGGAGGCGCGATCAGTGCCTCGGGCCCCTCGGTGATCGTCTACACCTCCCTTCAGGCCTGGACCAAGGATCAGATCAAGGTGACCCTCCAGGGGTTTTTCATCATCTCGGGTCTGCTCATCGGTGTCTTCCATGCTGCAAGCGGTCTTACGACGGATGGGGTCATCCGCAACTTCCTCGTTTCCATCCCGACCCTTCTTGCGGGCACCTGGTTCGGGTCCATGCTATACGGGAGGTTCCAAGAGGAGGGCTATCGGCGGGTCATGCTCGTCTTGCTCGGCGCCCTCGGGGTGTTTACACTCGCGAGGGTCTTATGAGAGAGGGTCAAGGGTCAAGGGTAAAGGGGATGCCCCCTCTTCGATTTTCTTGCCTGGTCCCTTAACCCTTGACCCTGAACCCTGGTTTTTACGCTTGACAGAAGCTGAAAGATTATGTATTAAAACACCTTTCTAATTGTATGAACAAGGAGGACACTCTTTTGGCTACCCATCCATCGGCGGAAAAACGGGACCGGCAGAACAAGAAGCGCAAGGTCCGCAATGTGGCCGTCAAGTCAAAGACGAAGACCGAGATCAAGAAGTTCCTGGCTGCCGTCGAAGGCAAGGAAACGGAAAGCTCTGAGTTGGCACTCAAAAGCGCAATCAAGGTCATCAAAAAGGCCGCTTCCAAAGGCGTCTTTCATAAGAACAACGCTTCCCGGAAAGTCTCCCGTCTGACCAAGAAGGTCAACGCCCTCAAAAAGGCCTAGCTGGCTTTTTAGTAAAATAAGGCCCATGTGCCGTGTCACCGCGCACATGGGCCTTTCTTTGCCTTTTTTCTTTTTTCCCCCTATACCCTTTACCCTGTACCCGATACCCTTGTCTTAGAATCCCGACATCAAATTTCTGAATGCCTTTTCGGCCATGTCATTGGAGAGCTTCTGCAGCGCCGCCGTTTTGCTGACGGAGGTCGCATTCGGATTTGCCTGATCGATCTGGTACGTTTCATTTCCGGAAAAGTTAGAGGTCGCCCAGATTTTTTTCTTGTTATCGCGCTCCTCGAAGAGGAGGGTTACCGTCATGACGGCTCTGCCCTGCGTCGCCTTGTCATTCCGGTCGTAGGCCACAGGGGGGGTGGTAAGGGACAGGATGGTGCCTTGCAGGATCGTATCGGCGGTATCCTTGCTGTTGGCAAGCCGGAAGCGGCTGCTTTTCCGGAACTGGTCCTCAAAGCCGTTCCGGAGATAGATCTCGACGAAGGGCTCGCTCGTCGTGTTCACCATATTGTCCACGAATACGGTCTTCAGGCGGCTGTCGATCCACTCCCCTCCGGGCGAGAAGCGGTACCCGCACGCCGCGGGCATCGACAGCAGGGCGATGAGCAGCAGAACCGTCAGTGATTGTGCCGTTCGCGAGAGGGTTTTTCTGTTTTCTGTCCCGGACCTGTTACCTGTCACCTGTCACCTTTTCCCCGTCGTCATTTCACGACAATGTTCACCAGCTTCTTCGGCACGGTAATGACCTTGACGACCTTCACCCCTTCGAGGAATTTCTGTGTTTTTTCATCAGCCAGGGCCAATTCCTTGATCTTGTCTTCCGACTCGTCGGCACTCACCGTCAGGCGGCTGCGAAGCTTCCCGTTGACCTGGATGACGATCGTGAGTTCCTCCTCCGGGGTCAGTGCGGGGTCATAGGCAGGCCAGGGAACGCCGGCGAGCGATCCTTTGTGGCCCGTCATCTCCCGGAGCTCTTCCGCAATGTGGGGCACGATGGGGGCCAGCAGGACGACAACCGTCTCGATGGCCTCCTTGATGGCGGCCAGCGCCGCAGCATTCTCCTTCGGCGGCCGCGGCACCTGGTAGACGAGATTGACCAGTTCCATGATCGCGCTGATGGCCGTGTTGAAACGGAATCGGTCCTCGATGTCCGTCGTCACCTTTCGGATTGTCTGATGCGTCTTTCTGCGGAGCTTTTTGAAATCTTCGTCAAGCTCCTCGGACCCTGTCGGGAGCGCAACACTCTCGATGTCCTCGAGGTAATCCACGACGAGCCGCCAGACCCTGCCCAGGAACCGGAAGGAACCCTCCACGCCCTGATCGCTCCACTCCAGATCCTTTTCGGGAGGGGATGCGAAGAGGCAGAACATGCGGGCCGTGTCGCAGCCGTATTTCTCGATGAGATAATCCGGGTCGATAACGTTCTTGAGCGATTTGGACATTTTCTCCGTTTTGCCGATTGTTATGGGGTTCCCGCACTTCTTGCACTTGTTCTCCTCGACCTCATAGGGATAGAGGAAGCCGTGCTCGGGGCACTTCGTCGTTTCCTTGCAGACCATGCCCTGGGTCAGAAGGTTCGTGAAGGGCTCGTCAATGCCCAAAACGCCGAAATCCCGGAGCACCTTGGTAAAGAACCGCGAGTAGAGCAGGTGCAGGATGGCGTGTTCGATCCCGCCGATGTACTGGTCCACGGGGAGCCAGTAATCCACGGCCTTCCGGTCGAGGCCGGGCTTTACGTCGCAGTGGGGCGATGCGAACCGGTCGAAATACCAGGAGGACTCGACAAAGGTGTCCATCGTGTCCGTTTCGCGCCTGGCGGGTCCGTTACAGCCCGGGCAGGTGGTGTTGACGAAGGATTCGATCCGTGCCAGGGGCGAGCCTCCCTCGCCGGAAAACTCTACATCTTTCGGGAGCACGACGGGCAGGTCTTTTTCCGCAACCGGCATGGTGCCGCACTTCTGGCAGTAGACAACGGGGATCGGGGCGCCCCAGTAGCGCTGGCGGGAGATCCCCCAGTCGCGCAGGCGGTACTGGATGGTTTTCTTGCCTTTGCCGATGGACTCGAAGTGAGCCGCGATGGCCTCCATGGCCGACGTGTTCTTCATCCCGTCGAAGGGGCCCGAGTTGATCAGGATCCCTTCATCGATGTAGGCCTCCGTCATGGTCTCGACGTTGAGGGCCTTCTTCGGGTCCTGGATGACGACGATCAGGGGCAGCTTGTACTTCTTGGCAAACTCGAAGTCGCGCTGGTCGTGGGTGGGGACGGCCATGACGCAGCCTGTCCCGTAATCGGCCAGGACGAAGTTGGCGGCGTAGATGGGCATCTTGCGGCCCGTCACCGGGTTGAGGCAGTACGCATCGAGGAAGACGCCCTCCTTTTCGTAGTAGTCGGAGGTCCGCATGAGTTTGTCCTGCTTCTTGACCTTCTCCACGTACTCCATGACGTCTTTTTCGATGGGCTTGCCCTTGGCAAGCTGCATGACGAGCGGGTGCTCGGCGGCCACGAGCATGAAGGTGGCCCCGTAGATCGTGTCCTGCCTCGTGGTGAAAACCCGGATGGGCTCGCTGCCGTCGGCCATGGGGAAGGTGATCTCCAGGCCGTAACTCTTCCCGATCCAGTTCTTCTGCATGGTGATGACCCGCTCGGGCCATCCCGTGAGCCTGTCGCAATAGTCCAGCAGTTCATCCACGTACTGGGTGATCCGGAAGAACCACTGGGAGAGATGCTCCTCCTTGACATCGGAGCCGCACCGCCAGCATTGCCCGGCCTCGACCTGCTCGTTGGCAAGCACCGTCTGGCACTTCGGGCACCAGTTGACGGCCGATTCCCGCTTGTAGACGAGGCCCTTTTCATACATCCACAGGAAGAAGAGCTGCTCCCACTTGTAGTAGGCAGGCTCGCAGGTCGAGATCTCGCGATCCCAGTCGTAGCTGAAGCCCATGCGTTTGAGCTGGGTCTTCATGTTCTCGATGTTTTCGTTGGTCCACTTGGCCGGGTGAATGCCGTGGTCGATGGCGGCGTTCTCGGCCGGCATGCCGAAGGAATCCCAGCCCATGGGATGCAGGACATTGAAGCCTCTCATGTGCTTGTAGCGGGCGACGACATCGCCGATGGTGTAGTTGCGCACGTGCCCCATGTGGATGCGGCCCGAGGGATAGGGGAACATCTCCAGGAGGTAGTACTTTTTCCTGGATGCCTCCTCGGCGACCTTGAAGATCTTGTTGTCTTCCCAGAGCTTCTGCCACTTCTCCTCGATCTGGTGGGGGCGGTATCTGGTCTCCATGGTATTCTCCCGTTGATAGTCTGCCCAAATGCGTAACACAGCACCGCGTTTCTTTCAATGCTATTTACGCAGGAGCCGCACTGGAGTTCGCGCAACGTTCTCGACGGGTGATACGGGCGTGGATAAGAAAGGGGACTAGGGAGGGTGTAGGGACGAATGCCGCAAGCGGAAGTGAAGACGTGGCTGGTGTTTTGTGGTGAGTGCAGAATACGTAAACGAAGCGACTGAGGGGGATTTCATTTTGGGCTTGAGGCTTTATAGCGGCAAGGCTTCTTCCTCTTCGCGTGTTATCCGGATATCGATCTGGACCTTGTCTTTTACGTTTAGCCTCAGCTTGTGGATTCCGAGAAGGGTCTTTTGGAAGAAAGACTCATCGGAGAGCAGGCAGGGGGTGACGGCGCTGAGATGCTCCAGATTTCCCGAAAGATAGTCGAACATCCCCGTGGTGAAGGCGGTCGTCATCTCGGCCACTTCGAGAAGAGATCGTCCCGCGCCGGGGACCTCGACGGCAAAATCGTAGCAGTGGATTCGCACCGCCGTCTCGGCCATGCGGGCTCCCGCCTCCTGGAGGGTTTCGTAGCTGAGCTCGCGGCGTTTCCCCAGGCCGAACAGAACGATCTTCTGCGGCGGGATCCTCGAGTGGGTGTCGATGAGAACCCTCTCCTTGAAATCCCCGCGGATCTTCCCGTCGGCGATCAGCCTCGAGATCAGTCCGTTGAGCCGCCAGTCCGCAAACCCGCCGTTTCCCCTCGGGGGCCTCTCGTCGGAGAAAAAGCCCAGCACCAGGCACTCATGAGGAAGCCGGTCCAGGCTCTCCATTGTCACCTTGATCTGCATGATGGTTTCGCAGTTTCGTGTACAGGGCATCCAGGATGCCGTTGATGAAGGAACCCGAGTTTTCCGAGCCGAATTCTTTGCCGAGATCGATGGCCTCGTTGAGGGCCACCTTGGGGGGGATGCCCTGGCCGTAGAGAAGCTCGTAGACGGCAAGCCGCAGGATATTCCGATCCACTCTCGCCATGCGCTCGAGGGACCAGTTCTCCGAGCACGTGCTGATCAAAAGATCGATTTCATCCCTGTGGGCCCATGTTCCTTCGACGAGTTCCGAGGCGAATGGGCGGGCTTCCGATTGGGCGCTGAAGTGTCGCCAGAATAGCTCGATCGCTTCCTTTGGATCGATTCCCAGGACGTCCAGCTGATAAAGAACCTGCAAGGCGATTTCCCTTGCCTTCCTTCTGAGGCGCATGCCGTATCCCGCCAGACGTTTTTCCCGGGGTTGCGGAACCGAACCGCTCCGGCCCGACCGGGGACTGCCTGGAACCTTCCCTTACATTTTTCTGAACAGATCCACCATCTCGATCGCCGCCAGGGCGGCATCCCATCCCTTGTTTCCGGACTTGGTGCCGGCGCGTTCGATTGCCTGCTCGATCGAGTCTGTTGTCAGTACGCCAAAAACGATCGGAACCTCCGTCTCGAGGGCCGCCTGTGCGACGCCCTTGGAGACCTCGGCCGAGACGTAATCGAAGTGTGGCGTGGCCCCGCGGATCACAGCGCCAAGACAGATCACCGCGTCGAATTTTCCCGTCTTCGCAATCTTCTTGGCAACCAGCGGGATCTCGAAGGCGCCGGGGCACTTGAACAGCCGAATGTCCTGTTCCCGGGCGCCCGCGCGGATCAGCGCGTCGAATGCCC
Source organism: Syntrophales bacterium (assembly GCA_035685905.1). Lineage (GTDB taxonomy): Bacteria > Desulfobacterota > Syntrophia > Syntrophales > UBA2192 > UBA2192. The sequence continues at coordinate 20,195 of DASRZY010000121.1, read as the reverse complement.
CCTCGATGAGCTTGCCGCTGATGAAGTCGTTGAACCGGCTTGCCACGATGGCGAACTTCATCCCCTGGGCGACAATCTTTCCTTCCGTGATGTTCTTCATGTTCCCCTCTTGGTCTTTTCTGTCTTTTCTTTCCCTATACCCGAGACCCTATACCCGATGCCCTATACTTTCAAAATGTGCCCCATCTTTTCCCTCTTCGTCCGCAGATACCGCAGGTTCACCTCGTTGGGCTTGATCTCGATGGGGAGCCGTTCAACAATGGTCATCCCGTAGCCTTGAAGGCCGACGATCTTCTTCGGGTTGTTGGTGAGCATGCGGATTTTCTTCACGCCGAGGTCCACCAGGATCTGGGCCCCGATGCCGTAGTCACGCAGGTCCTCCTTGAACCCGAGCTCGATGTTGGCCTCCACGGTGTCGCGTCCGTGCTCCTGGAGCTCGTAGGCTTTGACCTTGTTCACAAGTCCTATTCCCCGCCCCTCCTGGTGCATGTAGACGATGACGCCCTTGCCGGCCTCGTTGATGATCTCCATGGCCGTGTGGAGCTGGTCGCCGCAATCGCAGCGCATGGAGCCGAAGATATCCCCCGTCATGCACTCGGAGTGCACGCGGACGAGCACGGCGTCTTCGGGCTTGATCTCGCCCTTCACCAGGGCCACGTGCTTCATCTCGTCCACGTCGTTCTCGTAGACGATGAACTTGAAGTCCCCGCCGAAGGCGGTGGGCAGCGTTGCCGTGGCAGCCCGTCGGACGAAGCACTCCGTCTTCATCCGGAAGTTGATGAGATCGGCGATCGTGACGATCTTGAGGCCGTGCTCCCGGGCGAAGATCTCGAGGTCGGGCATCCTCGCCATGGTGCCGTCGTCTTTCATGATCTCGCAGATCACGCCGCTCGGCTTGACACCCGCAAGCCGCGACAGGTCCACGGAGCCTTCCGTCTGGCCCGTACGCACCAGGACACCTCCCTTCCGGGCCAGGATGGGAAACACATGCCCGGGGCTCACGATGTCGTCGGGCTTCACATTGTCCGCGATGGCCGTGAGGATCGTTGTGGCGCGGTCGTAGGCCGAGATGCCTGTCGTGACGCCCCTTCTTGCCTCGATGGACACCGTGAAGGCCGTTTTGAATCGCGATTGATTGTCGTTCACCATGAGGTTGAGGTTGATCCGTTCCGCCAGCGTCTCGTTGAGCGTCAGGCAGATGAGGCCCCGACCGTATTTTGCCATGAAGTTGATCGCTTCGGGGGTCACGAACTCGGAGGCCATGCAGAGGTCGCCCTCGTTTTCCCGATCCTCGTCATCGACGAGGATGATCATCTTGCCGTTTCGGATGTCTTCGATTGCTTCTGGAATGGTGCTGATTGCCATGGTACCACCTTCTTGCCTTGCTTCTATTTCAAAAACCCGTGCTCCCGGAGGAAGTCCATGTCGACTGCCCTGCCGGGGTGCAAAAGTTTCTCGACGTATTTGCCGAGGATGTCTGTTTCGATATTGACCGCGTCCCCCGCTTTCCTGCCTGCAAGCGTTGTGTTCTCGGCCGTGTGGGGAATGATATTAACATAAAACCGGCTGCTTTCGCACGAATTAACCGTGAGGCTGATCCCGTCAACGGTGATGGATCCCTTGGCCACAACATACTTCGCAAGGGCCGGATCCAGGGTGATCCCGAAGGCGATCGAGCCCGCGCGCGCCGTCCTCTCGACGATCTGCCCCACGCAGTCCACGTGCCCCAGCACCAGGTGCCCGCCCAGGAAATCGCTCATCCGGAGGGCCTTTTCCAGGTTGACCGGGTCGCCTGTCTTGAGTTTGCCGAGCGTCGTCTTCGAGAGCGTCTCGGCGGAGACGTCGAAGGTGAAGCTCTGTTTCCCCAGGACGGTCACCGTGAGGCAGGCGCCGCTCACGGAGATGCTGTCGCCGATCTTCACATCACCGACAGGCAGGGCCGTCTGCACCTCGAGCAGGGCGTCTTCGCCCTTCCGGGTCAATTTTCGGATCACGCCCTTGTCCTGGATGATGCCGGTGAACATTCTGGTCTGTCTCGTCTGTCTGGTCTATCTGGTCCGTTTCGTTCCCTGGACCCTGGACCCGGAACCCTTGACCCTGCTTTATTTTGACTTCAAGAGGTCCTTCAGTTCGTCGAGGAACTCGTTGGCGTCGCGGAACTGCCGGTACACCGAGGCGAACCGCACGTAGGCCACCTTGTCGAGGTCGTGCAGCTCGTGCATGACCCGCTCGCCGACGAACGTCGACGGGATCTCCTTGAGCTGCGATTCCTGGCAGGCCCGCTCGATGCGGTCGACAATGGCCTCGATGTCGTCGATGCTGACGGGGCGCTTCTCGCAGGCTTTCTTGATCCCCGTGAGGATCTTGGAGCGGTCGAAGGCCTCGCGCCGGCCGTCTTTCTTGACAACCATGGGGAGCACTTCCTCGACGAACTCGTAGGTCGTGAAGCGCTTGCCGCAGGAGGCGCACTCGCGGCGTCTGCGGATGGCATTGCCTTCCTTGCTGATCCGGGAGTCGATGACCCGGTTTTCCGTGTCGGCGCAAAAGGGGCACTTCATAGTTTCCTCACGTTGATGCTCGACTCTTCGAGCATGCGGGCTGCCAACTCGTCGCTGTAGCCGTCCCGGTAGATGATGTCCGTAATCCCCGCGTTGATGATCATCTTGAGGCAGATGCTGCAGGGATGGTTTGTGCAGTAGAGGGTCGCCCCCTTGATGCTCACGCCATGGACGGCAGCCTGGATGATGGCATTCTGCTCGGCATGAAGCCCGCGGCAAAGCTCGTGGCGCTCACCCGAGGAGATCTTCATCTCCTCTCGCAGGCAGCCCACTTCCAGGCAGTGCCTGAGCCCGCTCGGTGCCCCGTTGTAGCCTGTCGTCAGGATCCGCTTGTCCTTCACGAGGACGGCCCCCACGCCGCGCCGCAGGCACGTGGAGCGGCGTGAAACGAGGCTCACGATGTCCATGAAGTACTCGTCCCAGCTGGGACGATGGATGCCTTGCTTGGTTGCCTTATCGGCTTTCATGCGATTGCTGCCTGTTCTTCAGCCTTGCAACTGGCCGTTACGCAGGGTCTCGGGTACAGGGTCTCGGGTATCGGGAATAGAAAAATCTTGCTACCTTCCCTGGACCCTATACCCTGGTCCCTGGTCCCTGTTTTTATCCCTTCGCGATGCGATCCGCATACAGCGGGAAGCGCTCGCAGAGCTGGCTCACCTCGTTGCGGACCTTCACGATTGTGCTCTCGTTCTTGAGGTCCTTGAGGACCGTCGAGATGAACCGGCCCACAAGCTTCATCTCCGCTTCCTTCATCCCGCGGGACGTGATGGCCGGGGTGCCGACGCGGATGCCGCTCGTCACCATGGGCCCCCGCGTGTCGAAGGGGATCATGTTCTTGTTGGCCGTGATCCCCGCCCTGTCCAGGGCATCGGCGCCCTCGGCGCCTGTCACCCCGATGGAGGTCACGTCGATGAGCATGAGGTGGTTGTCGGTGCCTCCCGAGACGAGCCGGAACCCCTCTGCCATGAGTGTTTCCGCCAGGGTGCGGGCGTTTTTCTGGATCTGGGACTGATACTGCCTGAACTCCTCCGTCAGGGCCTCCTTTAACGCCACGGCCTTGGCGGCGATGATGTGCATGAGAGGGCCGCCCTGCATTCCCGGAAACACGCGGCTGTCGAGCACCTTTGCAAAATCGGCCTTGCACATGACCATGCCGCCGCGGGGGCCCCGCAGCGTCTTGTGGGTCGTCGTGGTGACAAACTCGCAGAGGGGTACGGGACTGGGGTGAATCCCCGCCGCCACGAGCCCCGCGATGTGCGCGATGTCGAAAAGCACCACGGCCCCCACCTGATCGGCGATTTGCCGGAAAGGCTCGGAGGGGATCTCCCGGGGGTAGGCGCTCGCCCCGACGACGATGACCTTCGGTTTGTGCTTCTTTGCCTGGTCCTCCACCTCGTTGAAGTCAATTCGTTCCGTCGTCTTGTCCACGCCGTAGTGGACGACCTTGTAGAAGCGCCCCGAGAAATTGGCGGGGCTGCCGTGGGAGAGATGCCCGCCGTGAGCGAGATTCATGCCCAGGATCGTGTCGCCCGGCTGAAGAACGGCGAAGTAGACGGCCATGTTGGCCTGCGTGCCCGAGTGAGCCTGGACGTTTGCGTGGTCGGCGCCGAAGAGTCTCTTGGCCCGTTCGATGGCGAGCACCTCGACAACGTCGACGAACTCGCAGCCGTGGTAGTATCTCTTGCCGGGGTACCCCTCGGCGTACTTGTTCGTCATGATGCAGCCCTGGGCCTCGAGAACGGCCTCATCGACGAAATTCTCCGACGGGATGAGCTCCAGCTTCCCGGCCTGCCGCTTCGTTTCCTCCAGGATGGCGGCTGCTACCTCGGGGTCCACGTTCTTTAACAATGACATCGTCTCCTATCCTCCTGATTTACTTGCAAAGTCGTTGCTCGATCTGGCGGATCTTGTCCAAGCGAGCCTGATGGCGCCCTCCCTCGAAGGGGGTCTCCAGCCACGCCTTGATGATCCGCTCGGCCGCCGCGGGCTCCGTCTTGCGCCCGGCCAGAACGAGAATGTTTGAATCGTTGTGCTGCCGGGAAAGCCTGGCCGTCTCCTCGTCGAGGCAGAGTGCCGCCCGGATGCCGGGGAACTTGTTGGCCACGATCGCCATTCCCACGCCGGAGCCGCAGATGAGGATCCCCTTTTCGAATTCGCCCGAGGAAACGCGCTCGGTTGTCAGAACCCCATAGTCGGGGTAGTCCACGGACTCCTCGCGGTGCGTCCCCGCGTCGAAGACGCGGTAGCCGGCCGATGAGAGATAGCTCTTGACGGTCTCCTTGAGGGCAAACCCGGCGTGGTCGGAACCGATGATGATCCTCACCGCCCCCCCTCAATCCCTGAATTTCTTGAAGACCAGCACGGCGTTCACCCCGCCGAAGCCGAAGGTGTTCGACAGTGCCGCCTCGATGTTCATTTCCATTGCACGGTGCGCCACGTAGTTGAGATCGCAGCCCTCCTCGGGGTTGTCCAGGTTGATCGTCGGCGGAGCCACCCCTTCACAGACGGCCTTCACAGCCACGATGGCCTCGAGCCCGCCCGCTCCGCCCAGCAGGTGTCCCGTCATGGACTTTGTGGAGGAGACGGCCAGTTTCCGGCTGTGCGCCCCGAAGACCCGTTTGATGGCCTGCGTCTCATAGACATCGTTGAGGGGCGTCGCCGTGCCGTGGGCATTGATGTAGCCGACCTCGGAGGGCCCCATACCGCACGACTTCAGCGCGATCTCCATACTCCGCGCGGCCCCCTCGTGACCCGGAGGCGGCGCCGCCATGTGATAGGCATCGGCCGTGCACCCGTACCCGCACAATTCGGCGTAGACCCTTGCGTCGCGCTTGCGCGCCAGCGTCAACTCCTCCAGGATAAGGATGCCGCCACCCTCGCCCATGACGAAACCGTCGCGGTCCCGGTCGAAAGGCCGGCTGGCCTTGGCCGGTTCGTCATTCCGGGTTGAAAGCGCCCGCATGGCGTTGAAACCGGCAATTGCGAAAGGGGTGATGGCTGCCTCGATCCCGCCCGCGATCATGGTGTCCGCCCAGCCGCCCTGGATTGCCCGGAAGGCTTCCCCGATGGCGCTCGTGCCGGCGGCGCAGGCTGTGACGGGACAGCTGATGGGTCCCTTGGCCTTGTGTCGGATGGAAACCTGCCCCGCAGCGAGATTGGGGAGGACGGCCGGGATGGTGAAAGGGGATACTCTCCTGGGGCCGCTCTGTTCGAGGACGGTGTGTTCCCTCTCGATCGTCCTGACCCCGCCGATGCCTGAACCGATGATCGTCCCCACGCGTTCGGCGTTGGCCTCATCGATGACGAGCCCCGAGTCCTTCATGGCCATGTCGGCGCAGGCCAGGGCATAGATGATGAAATCGTCGAGCCGCCTCAGTTCCTTCTTGTCGACGTAGAGCAGCGGGTTGAATTTCTTCAGCTCCCCGGCGATTTTCGTGGCCTGGTTGCCCGGGTCGAACTTCGTGATGGGCCCGATGCCTGACAGGCCTGCGCACAGGGCCGCCCAGGTCTCGTCGACATTGTTGCCGACGGGATTCACAGTCCCCATGCCGGTGATGACGACACGCCGCTCCAAAGAACTACCCCTCGGGGACGCCTAGCTGGCCATGCCCTTTTTCTTCTTGATGAAGTTGATGGCGTCCAGGATGGTTCGGATCTTCTGCAGCTCCTCGTCGGAGATCTCGATGCCGAAGTTCTCCTCCATCGCCATGATCAACTCGACGAGGTCGAGCGAATCCGCCCCCAGGTCCTCTATGAAAGATGCTTCGGGCACACACTCCTCCCGGGTTACATCCAGCTGTTCCACGATAATCTCGATCACCTTTTCCTCGATGGACATCAATGGGCCTCCTTCAAGTGTCAAATCCGTTTCCGATCGATCGTTCTTGTTTCAAGGGGGTCGGTCCCAGACCCGGTCACATGTACAGGCCGCCGTTGACGCCGACGACCTGTCCCGTGATGTATCCGGCCTCATCGGAGGCCAGGAACAGCACGACACCGGCCACATCGTCCGGTGTGCCCAGCCGGGAAAGGGGGATCTCCTCGAGGACCTTCTCCCGCTGCTCCTCCGTCATGGCGGAGGTCATATCCGTTATGATGAGGCCGGGGGCCACGGCGTTCACGCAAATGCCGCGCGGCGCGAGTTCCCGGGCCAGTGATTTCGTCAGTCCGATGATGCCCGCCTTCGAGGCGCTGTAGTTGGCCTGGCCGGCATTGCCCGACAGCGCGACGACCGACGAGACGTTGATGATGCGGCCCCCGCGCTGTTTCATCATCGTGTAGGACACGGCGCGGCAGCAGTTGAAGGCCCCTTTCAGGTTCGTGCCGATGACGCGGTCCCAGTCCTGCTCTTTCATGCGGACCAGCAGCCCGTCACGGGACTCGCCGGCATTGTTCACCAGGATGTCGATCCGGCCTTTTTCCTTGATGAGCGAGGCGATCGCATCGGTTGAGGCCTTGTGGTCCGCCACGTCGAAGCATACGGCCTTCCCTTCGCCTCCCGCCTCGCCGATGAGACGAAGCGTTTCCCGGGCGGCCTGTTCGTTGCGGGCGTAATTGACGAAAACGAACGCCCCTTCACCGGCGAGCCGCACGCTCACGGCCCGGCCGATCCCTCTGGCCCCTCCCGTCACAAGCGCCACTTTGCCCTTGAGCGTCATGTCTTCAACTCTTTCCCGACAGGACGTCCACCGTCCTCTGCAGGGATTCGAGATTCTCCACGTTCAGCACCCGCAGGCCCTTGTTGATCCTCAGGGCGAGAACCGAGAGCACGCGCTTCGGGCCCACCTCGATGACCGTGTCAGCCCCCATGCGGGCCATCTGCTCGATCGTCTCGATCCAGCGCACGGGCCGGTAGATCTGCCGTACGAGCAACTCCCTCGACGTCGCGGCCGAGTGGCGGGCCGCGGGATCGCAGTTCGGGATGACCGGTATCGCGCAGTCCCGGAAGGTGAGCTTTTCGAAATCGTCATCGAGCCGGCGGGCTGCCCCCTCGAGGAGCTCACAGTGAAAAGGGGCGCTCAGTGGAAGCTTCACGGCCCTCTTTGCCCCGGATTGGCGGGCCCTTTCCATGACCTTCTCGACCGGAGCCGTGTAACCTGACACGACGGTCTGGTCCGGGGCGTTATAGCAAGAGGGGCTCACGAGCCCCGTCTCGGCGTTTACGTCCCTGCAGATCGCCTCGACGGTATCCCGGTTGAGGCCCTGGATGGCGGCGTTTGCCCCCTGGCCCGGGGGGACGGCCTCCTGCTGGTAGGCGGCCCTGGCCTGTATGATCTGAAGGGCCTCTGCGAACGTCAGGCCCCCCGCCGCGCACAGGGCGCCGTATTCACCCAGGCTGTGGCCTGCCATGGCCAGCGAGTGAAGCGCAACCTGCCCTTCGAGCACCTTCCATGCGGCCATCTCCAGGGTGAGGGTCGCCACCTGGGTGTTCATCGTCAGATCGAGCGCCTCGCGCGGCCCCTCGAAGCACAGACGGGAGATGTCTGCCCCGAGCACGACCTGTGCCTCCTCGAAGCAGGCTCGGGCGGATGCGAACTGCTGGAAAAGCTCCCGGCCCATCCCCACGTACTGCGATCCCTGTCCGGGAAAGACGATGCCCAGCCTGGCCATAGTATCCCTTGGGCGGAAATTATTCGCCCTTCTCGAGGTTCACCACTTCCCTGCCCTTGTAGGTCCCGCATTTGAGGCAGGCGCGATGGGGCAGCTTGGGCTCGTTGCACTGGGGGCAGACCGAATTGGCCGGCGGGCTGATGAAGTCGTGGCCCCGTCTGCTGTTCCGTCTTGATCGTGAGTGTCTCTTTACTGGATTCGGCATAGCGTGTATTTCTCCGTTAGTTTTGTTTCTTCACAGTGAACTTTTTCAGGGCTTCCAGGCGGCTGTCGACGGCCTCTGGCCGGCACTGACAGGGTGCCGCGTTGAGGTTGGAGCCGCACCGCGGGCACAGGCCCCGGCAGTCTTCCGCGCACAGCGGCTTCATGGGAACCTGGAGCACTATCTGCTCATAGACCAGGGCATCGAGGTCGATCAAATCATCCTGGTAGTAGCTGAACGAGACATCTTCGCCGGAGAGCTCCTCCTTCTGCGCCTCCGGGTCGCGGGATGGGACCAGCGTGTAACGGAAGCCGCTTTGAACGGGAAGCGTGAAGGGCTCGAGACATCGCCCGCACTCCAGATCCAGGGCCGTCTCCACGCGGATATCGAGGGTCACCGTCTCGAGAATCCTGTGGATCTCTGCGTCGACGCGGGTCGGGTGGATACGGAAATCGATCCCGCCCTTCTGCAGATATTCCCGGTACCAGTCCCCTTCCAGCGTGTACTGGAGCTGTCGTCCCTCCTCGGGAATGAGCGATACTTGAATCTTCAAAGAGAGTCCCTGGCGAATGGATTCTCGGCTTCTCGAGGGAAGCATTCGCGAAAGAGTATCTGTTAATGATAAAACCCGCTTTTGTCAAGTTAATTTTGCTGCACTGCCGCAGGGTTAACCACGCCATATCTTGAATGAAATGAGCCTTTTGCTCAGTGCAGAATACCCGCAGTGCGGCTGAATCGGTCCGGCAGGGCAGGCACAGTCTGATTTTTTCGTCTTGACTTTCCAGCCGGATTCGTTTAATTTTCCAAGCTTCCAGACCGAGACGATACTGGGGGATCGTCTAGTGGTAGGACTCAAGACTCTGGATCTTGCTACCAAGGTTCGAATCCTTGTCCCCCAGCCAAGGTCCCATCGTCTAGCGGTTAGGACGCTGGCCTCTCACGCCGGAAACTCGGGTTCGATTCCCGGTGGGACCACCAATATGAAATAATAAAGGAGTTGACCTTACGGTTGAACTCCTTTTTTATTTTGAGCTGCATTGATGGATCAAGGGACCAGGGATGAGGGGGCAGGGACGAGCGTGATCCTCATGGGTATGCTTTCGGCCTGTCGCCTGTAACCTGTCGCCTTCAGCCTTGGATTCAGCCTTGCGGCCCCTGTCGGGAATTTGGAAGCGGAAGGGAAAAAGAGCCCCATGCCCCGTGCGATCCTGGCGCTGATTCTCATGTCTTTCATCTGGGGCTACAACTGGGTCCTTGTCAAGGAGGCGATGCGTTATGCCCCGCCCTTCGACTTTTCAGCCATCCGGACCATCGGAGGAGGCATCCTCCTGCTGGGGGTCCTGATTTCCCGGGGCCGCCCCCTGCGGCCTCGGAACATACCCATGACTCTCCTGGTGGGCATCACCTGCACGACGTTTTCCGTGGGCTTTGCCACATGGGCGCTCGTCGAGGGGGGCGCAGGCAAGATGGCCATCCTGGTCTACGCGATGCCGTTCTGGTTGATCCTGATGGCATGGCCGCTGCTCGGAGAGCGCCCGCACGGCGGACAGTGGCTTGCCATGGCCCTGGCGCTGGCGGGCCTCGTCCTTCTCGTGGAGCCCTGGACCTACCGCGGGGATCTCTTCCCGAGCCTGCTGGCCGTCTTGAGCGGACTTGCCTGGGCGGCAAGCGCCGTGGTCACGAAACGGATGGACCGCCAGGGTGATCTCGAGGTGGTGTCGCTGTCGGCATGGCAGTCGCTGTCCGGCGGCGTTTTTGTTTTGGTCATAGGCCTGATCGTTACCTCGGGACCAATCCAATGGACCCCGTGGTTTGCAGCGGCCGTGCTCTACAACGTGGTGCTGACAAGCGCCGTGGCTGTCCTGATGTGGTTCTATGTCCTGAAAGTCCTGCCGGCCGGTGTTGCCGGCCTGGGCTCCCTGGCCACGCCGGTGGTGGGTCTTGTCTTTGCTCATGTCGTATTGAGCGAGCGGCTGTCCTTCTGGGAAGGCTGGGGAGGCGCACTGATCCTTGCGGCCCTCGCTGTCCTTGCATTCCAGGGATTCAGGAACAACAAGTAATGCGAAGGGAAGGAGCATAAACGATGAGAATACGAAAGGCGTTCCCCGGCCCGTTGCAACGTTACGGCCTCGCGTCACGCGGCCTCTCCACGCTCATTCTTTTCGCCCTGCTCTTGTCCTGCACGGCACAGCAACCCGAAGGCGGGCCGGTTTACCGGAGCGAGCACGGATTCACCATCGCACTTCCCTCACAATGGCTTGCCGTCAATCAGCTTGAAATCGGCGGCAAGGAGAACCCGATTGGCACAGACAACCCGCGAATCCGCGATCTCTTCACCGCGGAAGGGATCAAGGCATTGAAGGAGAAGTCCCGCTTGGGAGGCATTGAACTCTTCGTGAATCTCGAGACATCCGACGAAGCATTCACTGAGAGCATCAATGTCCAGTCAGCCCGGGGAAGCATTGCCATCGAGCAGAGCGATGCTGTCCCCGCCTGTGCCGAAACGGAAAAACGACTCACCACCCTTTACGGCAAGCCGGTGAAGATGACCGCGTGCAATGTCGTCAAGATACAGCGCATGCCGGCTGTCTTTATGGAATACCAGGTGGAAAAACTTTCCCTGGCCCACGCCCAGTACCTGATTCAGCTCAAGACGGACCGCTATGTCATCATGACCCTTACCTGTCGGCCAAAGAACCTGCCCGGGCTGCGCCCACAGTTTGACGCCATCGTTGCATCAATCCGTGCGACATGAAAGATAGTGCCTGAGTGCAGAAGTGCGGAACTGCTTGAGTGAAGATGGGGAGATGACCTGATCAAAAAGAATACCCCCGAGAGCGTCCGCAGCCATAACGGCTGGGAATCGGATGGAGGATTCAGGATAGGGCAGAAACGGGACGAAGTGTGCACAAGATTGTGCTGAAATCACGGTTCGACCTGGCGAAGTTACATTTTTGTGTAGCTTCACCCGGCCGGAACCGCAGCGTCTGCTTTTTCAAACAAAGAAGCCCTACATCCCGAATCCCGTCGACTGGAACTCATTCAGGAAGAGCATGGCCGCCATCAGGAAGCCCAGCAGCGTCACCGTCTCGGCAGTGATCATAATGGTACGGTCCTGACCCTCCACGGGTTTGTCGAACTGGGCGATCCGGTAGAGGAACCGCATGACGGTCTTGTGCACCGAAAGGACCCCCACCACGGTAAACCCTCCAAAGAAGTAAAGGATCCAGTCTTCAGCCGCACCCGTGTAATTGGCGTGGAAGAGAAAGAGCCATGCCGAGATCAGGAACAGGGGGCCGAGTTTGAACTCGTACAGAAATGGCCTCACGCCCGGGAGACCCGAAAGGGTCTTGATGATTTCACTTTCCCGCAGCGAGGGATGCAGCAGGCGGTTCATGAATCGTTTCAGTGTGTCTTTCAGTTTCATCGCAGAAGCCTCCAATTGCAGCTCAACAGCACGCACAAGCCGATTGGCTTCTGACCACGGACCACCTTGGTCTCTTCTCTCGAGAAGGTTCTCTGTGAAGGGGGCTGACGGTTTCAGCGTGAAGGAACGAATAACGGCCGTTGATCACCGGAATGATCGGCAGGGCGGCATAGGTCCTGGAGTCGGTCTATCGCTCCTTCAGGCAAGGCATCCGTGAATGCGTGCTGAATGGTTCGATTTGCCGGGGACGAAATGCCCGGCACGTCATGACTCCCCTATGAGTGGTCCCGAAGGACGAAAAGAACGTTTCTGTACACCATGGAACACCTCGCGGTACCGGTTCGCATCCCAGCGAATGACTGTCTTCGTTGGCGGGCATTGGCCTGGAAGGAAATGGCCCTTTACGAAAGTCATGTGGCCCGCGTCGCTGTCAGCGAATTCCGGATTGTTTTCAACGTGGAATAGTGCCACGCCGCCTTCCGTTTGTCAATAGATTAGCAAGGATCGTACCGTCTGCCGAAATAAAGAACCGAACGATCCAACCGGTTAATTTTGCGTTGCATTTATTATCGGCGCGTTTTCGAGAAACTTGATCTGTCAGAAGAAAACACAACCTTTTTGTTACATTATGGCGATAAATTCGTACGGATGGGCATGGAACTGCCAGTCATGGCCTTGGGATCCTTATGCCTGGTGCCTTTCTCCCGACCCTGTCAACGGGTCAACTTCTCGACTTCTCTCCTCACTTGGCCTGTTGTCGTGGGAGCATCAGCGTCAGCAGGACGGCCGGTGCCGTGAGGAATGACAGAATTGTCAGCGCTGCCGGGAGGCCATGCCCGTCCGCGATATGTCCAAGAAGGGGGGTGATGATCCCGCCGATGGAAATGGCCACGCCCAGTGTGATGCCGGAAGCGAGGCCCACCCGGTTCGGCAGGAACTTCTGTCCCATCACGACGAGCGGGCTGAGGGTCGAAAGCAGCACGATACCGATTGGAACCAGCAATGCCGTTGCCACCATGACATCCCGCACATAAACAAAAAGGACGAGCAGGGGAGTCAGAGCCATGTACCCGATGAGAACGATCCGGCGATGACCGTACCTGTCGGCCAGGCGCCCGCCCCACAACGTGCCCACGACCCCTGAGCCGAACATGATGGACAGGGCCGTACCGGCGCTCGTTGTGGATTGATGGTAGACGTTGATCCAGTAGAGCGGGATGAAGGTGTTCAACCCGTAAAAGATGATGGATCGGATGATGACGACGCCCGACAGGATCGCGAAGGGAATCCACAAATCCATTTTCTTTTCACCCTCCTGGACTGAGGCCGAACCTTTCGCTCCAGCAGGCCCGCCGCCCTCGCCCGTCAGCTGAAAGGCCAGGAACGCAGCCATCAGGAGAAAGGGAATGGCCAGAAAAACCGTTCCCCTGAGGCCCCAGGCCGAGACCACGACGGCGGCCATGATCGGGCCCAGTGCGATCCCCGTCTGGCCCCCCACGGCAAAGACACTCATCGCCGTCGCCTTTTTCTCGCCTGCATGGTAGTGAACGAGGCGGGCCCCCTCGGGGTGGAACGCCGCAATCCCGATCCCGCTCAGGACGATCATCGCGATGGCGAACCAGTAATCGGGCAGCAGGGTGCTGAAGGCAACGCCGCAGCCGGCCATCCCGACGCCCGCCGGGATCAGCCAGGGCTTTGACAGGCGGTCGGCATAGAACCCGAAAAGGGGCTGGATGAAGGTCGAGGCGATGCTGAGGGCGGCGACGAGGCCGGCGGCCGCAGCGTAACTGAGATGATATTCGGAGATGAAGAAGGGCAGGAGTGCCGGCACGGCTCCCTGGTTGAGATCCGTGAACAGATGCCCCGTGGCGGCAAGCCAGACATAGCGATTTTTCATGAGTGAACCCCATCCCTGCAGTCTTCCTTGACTCTACCCGGTTGCCGCGTTATCCTGCTTGCGCCATGAAGATAAAAAATGTCGAGAATCGGACAAGAAAATTATCTCCTGAGCGTCAGAAGCAACTCATGAACGCTCCGCAGGCAGTCATTGCCCTGGCCCTGGACCACCCGGACGGACACGTGATCCCGTTTCACTGGCATTCCCGGGCCCAACTGCTCTACGCTTCGACCGGCGTCATGACGGTGACAACCGGCAGCGGTGTCTGGGTCCTGCCGCCGCTTCGCGCCATGTGGATCCCGGCATTTACGGAACACAGCATCCGCACATCGGGACATCTGTCGATGCGGACGCTTTACCTCAAGCCCGATGCAGCGAGGAATTTGCCGTCGGCCTGCCGGATTGTCTCGGTCTGCCCCTTGCTCCGGGAATTGATCGTGTTCAGTACGACCCTGCCCCGATTCTATGAGCCGGGAAGCCTGGCCGGGCGGACCATGGCGCTGATCGTCGATCTCCTCGAGTTCCGCGACACGGTGCCCCTTGACCTTCCGATTCCCCGGGATCCGCGGCTGAGAAAAATTTTCGATCTCCTCAGCGTCCAACCTGCTGATGGCAGGACTGTCGAAGATTGGGGCGTCCGGGTGGGTGCATCGGGGCGCACTCTCTCCCGGTTGTTCAGGTCAGAGACAGGCATGAGTTTCCATCAATGGCGCCAGCAACTGCGGCTTCTCGAGGCCACGAGGCTTTTGGGGCAGGGGGAGTCCGTAACCAACATCGCACTGGACGTGGGCTACAACAGTCTGAGTGCCTTTGTGTCCGTGTTTCGTAGAACGCTGGGAGTGACCCCGGGGCGGTATTTCCGCGGTGACAGCGCGACCCCTCCGGCGGCTGAGTGAGCACCACATTTTCGCGATTCACCCCGAATTCAACCCTTCTTGATAACGATGAAAGGGGGATGCTCGGACACAGGTTCGGACGGTGCCCCGTGCGTAAGGAAAATGACTGAATATCCGGCAGGTTAGATTAGAAAAAAGCTGCTTTTTTTCCTTGACAAGGATGCAGGGATCGCTATGATGCAACGTGACAAGAAGGGACCGCGCAAAGGCCACCCCATCTGTGTTTGCCGGTTTTCCCCTTCTGGCAGTTGTCTGCCGAAGTCGGCAACGGGAGGGCGTGAGGGGCGGAGTTATTTGTTGCTCATTTCCGTAACCCTTTCCATGCAAATCGATCGTCTGGCAGTTCATCCCTAACAGCCGGTGCGGATGCTCGTGCCGTCTTGTAATTTCCGTGCCGGTTGAACCGTATTGATTAGAAAGAATAGTTATGGCCATACTTGCAATATCACTCGATTTCAGGAGCGGCGGCCAGGAGATCGCAACCCAGATTGGCGAGGCCCTGGGGTACAAGTGCGCCGGGAAAGACCAGAGCATCGCCTTTATGAAGACGGCAGGCGAGCGCTGGGAGCGTCTCTTTCGCGAACTCGACCAGGAAAGACCGTCCCTGTGGGACCGCTATGACTGGGAATACCGCGGATTTGTGGCCCTTCTGGAGGCGTACATCTATGAACACGCCTCGCGGGACAAGGCGATCATCATCGGACAGGGCGGGAGCTTTGTCCTGCGGGATCTCCCCTTCGTGCTGAAGGTCCGTCTCACCGCACCCTTCGAAACCCGGGTCAGGCGGCTTATGGAAAAGGCCGAGCTTGGCGAAAAGGCAGCCGAAGATATCGTAAAAAGGACGGACAAGGCCCGGGTGGGGTATGTCAAGGCCATTTACGGGAAGGACTGGTTCGATCTCAAGAACTACGACATGGTCTTCAATGCAGCGACCCAGTCTTACGAACAGATCTCCAAGATCATCATCGATGCCCTACGGACAAGGGACCAGGCAATCACCCCCGACACGTGGGATATTCTTGCAGGACGAACCGTTGCGGCCCGGATCAAGGCCCGGATCCTGACGAACCAGAAAATTCACGTACCCACCCTGGCGGTCACCTACGACGGTCAGAAGATTGTCATCCAGGGGGTGGTGCACAACAAGAATGAGTATCGCGTGGTCGAAGAGACCGCCGTGAGCATGTCCGAGGGTCGTCCCCTCAATATCGAGCTGCACGGAAGGGGATGATCCTCTGACCGCCCGTCCTTGTCCTGCCTAGACAGATGACAGACGTTGTCGTCATGCATTCCAATAACCAGGGAAAAACATGGATCTCGATGGTCGGCTGCGAGCAGCCGCTCAGTTGCTGAAAAAAGCCGATGCACTTCTCGTGACGGCCGGCGCCGGCATGGGTGTCGACTCGGGGCTCCCCGATTTTCGCGGCAACGAGGGGTTCTGGAAGGCCTATCCGCCCATGGCGAAACTGGGGGTGTCCTTCGTGGAAATGGCCAACCCCGAGTGGTTCCAGAGGGATCCGTCCCTGGCGTGGGGGTTCTATGGCCATCGTCTGAACCTCTACCGACGCACGGTCCCGCACAGGGGGTTTGGACTCCTGCTCGAAATCGGAAAGCAGAAGAGGGAAGGGTATTTCGTATTCACATCCAATGTCGACGGCCAGTTTCAGATCGCTGGCTTCGACGAGAACCGGATCGAGGAGTGTCACGGCTCCATTCACCATCTGCAGTGTTCCCGGCCCTGTTCGCAGGACATCTGGGAGGCCCGGGGGGTGGAGCCGGATGTCGATGAGACGCAGTTCAGGGCCCGGGAGCCGCTGCCGCGATGCCCGGGATGCGGGGCTCTCGCCAGGCCTAATGTCCTCATGTTCAACGACTGGGACTGGATCCCGCACCGCACCCGGCTGCAGAGCGACCGCCTCCACCAATGGATCGAGAGGCTATCCCGCAGCGAGGGAGCCCTTGCCGTGGTCGAGCTGGGTGCCGGCAAGGCCGTGGCCACCGTACGGATGACCTCCGAGGCCGCAGTCCGGGGCAGGACGGCCACCCTGATCCGCATCAACCCCCGCGATTATGACGTGCCGTCCGGGCATCTGTCGATCCCGCTGGGCGCCGGGGAGGGGATACGCAGAGTCATCGAGTCCATCCCGGCCTGAGCCCTCACTGCCAAGAATCCCGTTTTGCCCTATCTTTGCACTTGAACTCGCCGCCCTACAGTTGTATTCATAATGTAGGCATCCCGGAGGATGTCTCCACAGCAGGAGGTGACGGATATGGCCGTTCGAGTCATGATCAAACGATGGGTGCCGGCCGAAAAAGAGAAAGACCTGGTATCCCTCATCACGGAACTGCGGAGCATGGCATCGAAGCAGCCCGGCTACATTTCGGGAGAGACCATGCGACACGTCAGCAATCCCGATGAGTATCTCGTCATCAGCACCTGGGATTCCCTGGAGGACTGGAACAATTGGATCGCCAGCCCGCCCCGGAAGGCGCTCCAGGACAAGATCGACACCCTTCTCGGGAGAAAGACAACCTACGATATTTACCACTATCCCGAAAAGCGGTTTTTCAAGGCGGAGCCCAGCGACTACCTGGAGCGCACACCGTCCAGGTCAAAGAAATAAAGCGCATCCCCCCTCACTTCATTTTCCTTTGCAGAACCTTTGCTTCATTCTGCATCGACATCTCCTCTTCCGGTTCCATCTCTTCTGATCTTTTTTGCGGCGCCTTCGAACCGGTCCCGGCAGCGGGACCGCTGTGAACGGGAACCATGCAGCCGGATCATGAACGACGAGTTCAACAGCCTGCCCGGTGAAAGGAGGGAGAGAATATGATCAAAATCATGATCAAGAGAAAGGCCCCGAAGGAAAAGGAAGAGGAGCTCATGAAGCTGATTACCGAGTTGCGGACTGCGGCGATGCAACAAGCGGGCTACATCTCCGGCGAGACGCTGCACGGCACCGCGAACCCCGAGGATTACCTGGTCATCAGCATCTGGGATTCGGATTATTTCTGGAAGAAGTGGATCGCCACCGACGAGCGCAAGGAAATCCAGGGCAAGATCGACAAGCTCCTCGGCGGCCCCACGGAGTACGAGATCTATCAGTATCCCAAGAAGACAATGACCCCGTGAGAGTTCGGCGCGCTCGATTGGAAAGGCCCCGCATTGGATCGGGGCTTTTTCTTTGGGGCTGCATTTTCGTTGACACCCGTCGGCGGGTTCCACTATATTGCTGCCCGGGGTTTGCGGTCATGATCCTTTTTTGCCGGGCAGCCCCCGTCCTTGTGAAAAGACCACACCATGCAGGAGGTTGTGAATATGGCAAAGGTCGGTGTCGTATTATCAGGCTGCGGCGTTTACGATGGTGCCGAAATCCACGAGGCCACGCTGACCCTGTACTTTCTCGACAGGGCGGGAGCGGAGATCCTCTGCATGGCGCCGGACGTCAACCAGATGCACGTGATCGACCACACAAAGGGGGAGCCCAGCACAGAGTCGAGAAATGTGCTCTGCGAGTCCTCGCGCATTGCCCGCGGCGAGATCAAGAACATGAAGGATGTGAAGGCCTCTGACATGGACGCCCTGATTTTCCCGGGCGGCTTCGGCGCCGCCAAGAACCTCTGCGACTTTGCCGTGAAGGGCCCCGATTGTATCGTGAACCCCGAGGTGGCGAGGCTCATCAAGGAAATCCACGCGGCGAAAAAGCCCATTGGCTTCATGTGCATCGCCCCCGTGATTGCTGCCAAGGTCCTGGGCGCGGAAAATGCGAAGCTCACCATCGGCAATGACCCCGGTGCGGCGGGCGCCATCGAGGCCATGGGCGGCAAGCACATCGAGGCCCCTGTCGAGGGGGTTGTCGTCGACGAGGCCAACCGGATCGTGACGACTCCGGCCTACATGCTGGGCCCGACGATCTCGAAGGTGGCCCTGGGCATCGAGAAACTCGTGGCCGAAGTCCTGAAAATGGCAAAAAAATAAATATTCTTCTATAAGCCTTGAGGCTTGCGGCTTGTGGCTTTCTTGCCAATGAGCCACCGGTTGACAGCCCTGTGGAGTCATCATGAGAGAAGTACAAGCAGCAGCAATTACCTCGGCCGTCCGCGACCTCGTCATTGATGCCAACTGCAACCTGGGCGAAGACGTCCTTGAGGCATTCGAGCGGGCCATCGCGAGGGACGAATCCCCCGTGGCCAGGGAGGTCATCCGCGAGTTGCAGGAGAACGCCCGGATCGCCCGGGGCGAGCAGTCCCCCATCTGCCAGGACACGGGAATTGCCGTGCTCTTCGTCGAAATCGGACAGGACGCCCACGTCGTCGGGGGAGATCTGAAGGCGGCGATCAATGAGGGAGTCAGAAGGGGTTACGGAGAAGGCTATCTCCGGAAATCGGCCTGTCACCCCTTCACGCGGGCCAACACAAAGGACAACACACCCGCCGTCATCCATCTCGATATCGTCCCCGGCGACAAAATCCGGATCGTCGTCGTCCCGAAAGGCGGCGGTGCGGAAAACATGAGCCGCGTGGACATGCTCTCGCCGTCGGCGGGGCTCGAGGGGATCAAGGATTTCATCGTCAAGCGCATCGAGGCTGCCGGATCCAATCCATGCCCGCCCACGGTGATCGGCGTTGGCATCGGCGGGACCTTCGAGCGCTCGGCCATTCTGGCCAAGAAGGCCCTCATGAGAAAAATAGGCGAGCGCAACCCGGACCCGGAGCTGGCGAGCGTGGAGGTGGACGTCCTGGAGCGTATCAACAAGCTTGGGATCGGGCCCATGGGATATGGCGGCAATACGACATCCCTCGATGTCTTCTTCGAGGTGGAGCCCTGCCACATTGCAAGCCTTCCCATTGCCGTCAATGTTCAGTGCCATGCAACGCGGCACAAGGAGACGGTAATTTAGTAATTGGGTAATGGGTAACTGGGAAGAGGGAAATCAAGATGTCTGAAATAAGGCTAAAAACTCCGCTTACCGACGAAGATGTGGAGAAGTTGAAAATCGGAGACAAGGTGCTGCTCACCGGAGTCATCTACTCGGGGAGGGATGCAGCTCACAAGCGGCTCTTCGACCTCATCCTGGCGGGTAAAGAACTGCCCATCGACATCCGGGGCCAGGTGATCTACTACGTGGGGCCGGCGCCGGCCAAACCGGGAAAGCCCATCGGCTCCGCGGGGCCTACGACAAGCTACCGCATGGATGCCTACGCCCCGAAGCTCTTGGAACTGGGTTTGAAGGGGATGATCGGCAAGGGGAACCGCGGCGCAGAGGTGCTCGAGGCCATGAAGAAATTCAAGGCCGTCTATTTCGGGGCAACGGGGGGCGCAGGGGCGCTTCTTGCCCGGAGCATCAAGAAGGCGGAGACCGTCGCCTATGAGGACCTGGGCCCCGAGGCCATCCAGCGCATGGAGGTGGAGGACTTCCCCGTCGTGGTCATCAACGACACGAAGGGCAACGACCTGTACGTCGAGGGGGCAAAGAAATACCGGAAAGCATAAAATTCAAAGAGTCAGAGTTTAAAAGCCCTGCCCAGAGATAGGCAGGGCTTTTTTTAGGCTGTTCAAAAAGGTCGGTATGCAAGGCGCCCGAAGTCCTGAGGAGCGAGGCCT
>DASRZY010000120.1:0-4486 GCA_035685905.1 Syntrophales bacterium | reverse complement strand
TTTTCTACGGACAGGAGAGCATCCTGGCCGGCTGTAAGGAACTGGAAGTGACCAATCTCGGGAGCCCCGAGGGGATTCCCCAGTTCAGGGACGCCGAGCAGGTCATGACGGCGATGCGCAGCGACGGCTTCAAGAAGCGCTGCGAGCGCGCCAAGATCAAGTATGACGAGCTCACCATGACCAACGTGACGATCCGCGAGCCCGCCGTGGACCGCGCTATCGAGATGAAGAAGAAGGGGATCGGCCCCGACCGCATCCTCATGATGGTTTCGACGGACCCCGAGCACCACTTCGCCAACTCCGGCACGACGCTCTCCCAGTACTGGAGAGAGGCCGAGCGCTGCATCAAGAAGGCAGCCGATGCCGGCATCAAGATGTGCGGCACCGTCTCGACGATCTGGGGCAGCCCCATCAGCGGCGCCACCAAGCTGGAGGACGCCGTGGAGTTCACGAAGCGCTGGTTCTCGATCGGCGCCTTCGACATCGAGCACGCGGATCACGACGGCTCGGCCAACGGGGCGGATGTGTACCGGTACTTCTCGATGATCCTGGATGCGATGCCGAACCCCGAGGCGCACCTGTGCCACCTGCACGAGACCAAGCGCATCGCCTCGCAGTCTGTGCTGGCGGCCCTGCAGGCGGGCATCTCCCGTTTCGAGGGAACCTTCGGCGGCCTGGGCGGCCAGCCGGCGAACTTCCTGGACGACGTACCCATCCGGGGGACAGGGGAGTATTATTACAAGGATCACCGTTTCGTAGGGCTGGTCACCCTGGAAGACCTGCTTGTCCAGATCGACGAACTGGGCATCGAGCACGGCTACGACGTGGACCGCATGCTTTGGCTCGGCACCAAGATGGAAAAGACGATCGGCCGCAGGCTCCGCTCCGAGGCCATTTACAACGGGCGGACGGCGAAAGGCGGCAATCCTCAATTTGGCCGTCCGGGCCTCAAGAAGCTCGTCGAAAAAGTCGGCGAGAAGCCCGGCCAGAGAGTACCCGCCGAGTGGCCCGCCGAAGTGAAGCTGGGCGACAAGTGGGGCCCCACAGCCTGGAAGTAGTTGAACAATCCGCGGCAGGGGAAGATTTCCTCTTCCCCTGCCACGCTTTTTCTGCTAGAACCCGTCACGGTTCCTCGAGAACCGTGACGACTTTTATCTATTGAAACAACAGGAGGATAGCGAAATGGCAGATGTAGTAGCCCCCATGCCCGGGACGATCAAGGAAATCATCGTAAAGGTGGGCGATGCCGTGAAGGAAGACGAGGAGCTCGTCATTCTCGAGGCCATGAAGATGGAAAACCCCATCGTGGCCCCCTCGAACGGCACCGTGAAGGAAATCAAGGTAAAGGAAGGCGACAAGGTCAACACGAGCCAGGTTCTCGTGGTTCTCGGCTAACGTCACCTGAGGATGTAACAAAGAATGCCGAATTGTCCCTTGGGCGGTTCGGCATTCTTTTATCTGCGCCCCATTGGAAAAAGGGACGAGGGACGAACAAGATGCTTTTTTGCTTCATGTCCCAGTACCCATTTCCCAATTCTCATCAGGTATGGTAAGTTTACGCCGGTGATTATCTATGAAGCAAGGCTGGCCCAGGAAGATATCGATCCACGAGGTCGTTCTGCGCGACGGGATTCAGAATGAGCGAAAGCTCGTTCCGACAGAGGAGAAACTGCGCCTGATCCGGGAACTGGTCGCTTGCGGGGTCCGGCGCATCGAGGTCTCATCCTTCGTGAACCGGTCGCTCGTTCCCCAGATGGCTGACGCAGAGGCGCTCTGGGAGCGGATCGAGCGCAAAAAGGGGGTTCTTTACTCAGCCCTCATCTTGAGTGAAGGGGGTCTCGAGAGGGCCATCCATTGCCGGGTCCCCCACGTCGGGATTTTTGTCTCGGCAAGCGATACCCACAGCCTGAAAAACAGCAACAAAAATGTCTCCGAGGCTCTGAAAGAGGCTGTCCGGCTCATAGGGTTGGCACGGGATGCCGGGATGAAGGTACGAGCAGGCGTCATGAACGCCTTCGGATGCGCCTATGAGGGCAATGTGCCCGTAACACGCGTCCTGAAACTCGTCCGCGCTTTCATGAAGAGAGGGCCCGATGAGATCTGCCTCGCCGATTCCTCGGGCCTGGCGAATCCTGTACAGATGGAAGAGGTGCTGACTCGGGTTCGACACGAGACCGCCGATACCGATCTTTCCCTTCACCTGCACAACACGCGCGGGCAGGGGCTGGCGAATGTCTACGCGGCGCTCAGACAGGGGGTATCGGTCTTTGACACGTCCATGGGCGGGCTTGGCGGCTGCCCTTTCATCACGGGGGCCAAGGGCAACATCGCCACGGAAGACACGGTCGGCATGCTTCACGAGATGGGGCTGAAAACAGGCATCGATCTCGATTGCCTCTGCAAAGCGAGTCTTCGTTTCGAAGGCGTCATGGGGCAGATCTTCCCCGTTGTTTTATCCCATCTGAAACAATTGGACTGTGGACCTTTCCCTTTTCCAGATTGACAGGCCTTCGGTACTCACTTATATTTTCCGCGCTTCGCATCATTCATGTTTCAGGGGGGGCTGCCGGGAGCGAAGTTTGCATGTATTGAAGCCGAGCAAACCCGGGGGTGGAAAGATGCATCTACGTCAACGGACCCTGTCCATTTTTATTCTATTTCTGTCCATTTTTGCCTTTTTTTCATGCGCCCCCTCTTATTTTGACCCCATCAAGCCGCCCCCCGATCCCCTCCGCGTCAAGAGCCTGAACGATCTGCCCTACCGGGAGTTGTGGGCGGGGATTGTCTTCAACGGCGAAAAAGTCGGTTTCACCCACTTGAAAATCATGCCCATGCCCGATCAGGGGGGCTTCCGCCTGGAATCGGAGGCACACCTTCGCATCCGGTTTATGGGCCTCAGCAAGGGAATCTCCATGAAGAGCGAGGATCTCGTCAAGCCCGATCTCGAGTCCCTCTCCTTCCGCCATGAAATCACGATGGACGAAAAGACGTTCCTGATTGAGGGCACTGTCCGTGATGGCGCCCTGCGAACGGTCCAGAAATCCGGCAATGACGTCAAGACGGCGGACACGAAGCTTGCGGGGCCCCTCTACCCGGCAGGTGCGATCAATCTGTACCCCGTGCTCCGGGGCATGAACGTCGGCCTGAAATACCGGTATGACGTCTACGACCCGCAGACCCAGTCGGTAACAGCCGTATCGCAAACCGTTGCCGGCTTCGAGAGGAGCCGGGATCTCGGCATCGAACCCTCCTGGAAGATCAAGACATCCATGATGGGCCACGACGTGGAGACCTGGATCAACACAAAAGGGGAGGTTGTTTTCGAACTCGGGATGGGAGGGGTTCTGATCACCTACAGGGAAAGCGAGACGGAGGCCCGCCGCTACCTCTCGGAGGCGAGCCTCAACAAGAAAGATCTCATCCTCGACTTCAGCCTCGTAAAGACGGAAAAGCCCCTTGCCTGCCCCAGGGGTGCGACGTACCTGGAAATCATTCTTGCGGGGATCGCAGGGGAGCTGCCGCTGCTGCAGGGACCCGGTCAGGAAGCGGCACTGGGCCCTGACGACAAGATGTCCGCGGTCTACCGGATCCGCAGGAATCCCGGCGTCCCCGCGAAGATATCCGGCCCGCAATACAGTGTCGACATCTATCGCTTCATCCTGCCCACGGCCCAGATCGAGAGCGATCATCCCGAGATTGTGAATACGGCACGGGAGGTGACGAGAGGAATCCCCGATCCGCTCGGGAAAGTGCGAAAGCTCTCGGCGTGGGTGGCCGACGAGGTGAAGGACGAGGCCATTGACAGCTTCTCGGCCCTGGAAGTCCTTCATACGAAGAAAGGCGAGTGCCAGGCCCATGCCATGCTCTACGCGGCCCTTGCCAGGGCCCTGGGGATCCCGACCCGGCTGGTAGGCGGGATCGTCTACATGGAGGGAGCGGGCTTTCTCTACCACGCCTGGACGGAAAGCGACGTGGGCGGATGGGTGTCCGTGGACCCCACGTTCAACCAGGTGGGCATAGACGCCACGCACATCAAACTCGTCGAAGGCCCCGGATGGGCGTCCATCATCCCCCTGGGGCGTGTCGTGGGCCGAGTGAAGGCGAAGGTAATCGATTATCAAACGGTTTGCGGCCGGCCGTGAACCCATCAAGGTGATATCTCATTCATGGAACTGTGGCGCCGGGTCTTCCTGATCTCCTCTCTCATCGCTGCCATTTTGTTCGCCCTTTTTGCCGACCTGTCGCCTGTCGTCATGGTCAGCCATGTCGACTTTTCAGATCAGCAGAGAAGAGAAGGTTCCTACATGGGCGTCCGGCTCATGACGGAGCGTACCGAGCGCCTTACGCGGCTGTCCCCGCAGGACTACATCACAGAGATCACGAAGGGGCGCCTGTTCAACGTCGAGGGGAGGGGATGGGAGCCGACAGTCGAGAATGCCGTCGCCGCCCAACAGTCAAAACCGCTGGCCAAGGAGTGGCAGCAGAG
>DASRZY010000119.1:0-3527 GCA_035685905.1 Syntrophales bacterium | reverse complement strand
GGCGGACAGGAAAAAGAGATCACCGTCGACGAGGCCTTCATCCGGGCGCACATCCTCGATCCCCGGGCGGCCGCCGTCAAGGGCTACCCCCCGGTGATGCCCCAGGTCCCCATGACGGAAGACGAGATGAAGACGATCGTTGCCTACCTGGAATCGGTGAAATGATGCTGAGAGAGAAGGTCAGAATCTATCTATGCCTCTGCAAGGCGAGGATCTCTCTGTTTTCTTCGCTGTCGGCCGCGATGGGCTTTTTCCTCGTGACCGAACCGGCATGGGAAAGGTTGCCGGAACTTCTCACGGGGGTCTTTCTGCTTTCCTGCGGGGCCTGCGCCCTCAACCAGTACCTGGAACGGGATGCCGACGCCCGCATGACCCGGACGGCGAGAAGACCCATCCCGTCCGGGAAGATCCGCGCCGGGCGGGCCCTTGCACTCTCCCTTTTGCTGACCCTCTCCGGCGAAGGGTTCCTCTTCTTCACCGGCAATGCCGCGGTGCCGCTTCTCGGAGCCGCTGCCGTTCTCTGGTATAACGTCGTTTACATCGGCCTCAAGAGACTGAGCGCCTTTGCCGTTGTGCCCGGAGCCCTTGTCGGCTCAATCCCGCCCGTCATGGGGTGGGCTGCCGGAGGCGGGACCCTTTCAGACCCGCGCCTGGCCTCCCTTGCCTTTTTCTTCTTCATGTGGCAGGTCCCCCACTTCTGGCTGCACCTTCTGACCTATGGAAAGGAATACACGGAGGCGGGGCTCCCCTCCCTGACGGACGCGTTCAGCAGGGACCAGCTGGAACGGCTGACGTTTCAGTGGCTCTCGGCAACTGCCATCAGCGCCCTTCTCCTGGGTCTGTCCGGTCTGCTGCAATCGCCCGTTGCAAAGGCCGGCCTTTTCGCTGCATCCCTGTGGCTCGTCTCCGGGGGGATCTTCCTGCTGCTCCGGCACGAAGCAGACCACGCGCGCCTTTTCCGCTGCGAGAATGCGTTCATGCTGGCCGTCATGTCGCTCACGCTCATCGATCACTGCCCCGGATTCCTTGCCTGCCTGATGATGGCTTCATAACATCCCCGCCTGGATCGGCGGGCGTTAAACAACCACTCCAAGGAGGTCCGCCATGCAACATCAACTGATAACCAACCTGGATCGTTTTCGCGCCCAGTTGAAGGCATTCCGCGAAGACGAGGAGACGCAGTGGAAGTACCGGGAGAAAGAATGGCAGCGGCAACGGCGAATCCTGAAAGAAGCAGGGGGCTCGGACGAACAATTCAAGGAGACGCTCAAGAAGGCGGGAATCAACGTCGGCGCGCTGGAGGCGGAATGGAAAAACGAGCTGAAAAAGCAGAAACGGGTGTTTGAAGAGCTGCGAAAAATCGAAACTCCGCCCAAAAAACAGGGTCAGAAGGATCGCCTTCTTCTCGATCAAGGCATCTTTCGGCCGCCGCTCGAGATCAACACGTTGCTCTATCCCCCCGCTCAAGACAGCTGGGGCAGTACGGAAGACTGCGGGCTCAACCTGGCTCTCGGGGAAATCAACGTGAAAGGCGAGGCGACAGGCGACGGCTGGGGATGGGAGGCATCCGCCTTACCCCCGCCCGCCACGTGCACGTTGTGGTTTGCCTACTTCCCGCCGAGAGCGGGTGAATTGACGGTGGAGCCGCACGTGGAGTTTGAAGGCGACGTGGCCCTCTACGCGCACGACCACTGGTACACCTCGACATGGGCAGACCTGGAAATGAAGCTCTCATTCGACCTTTTCCAATATTACTGGGATGGCGAGGTCACCAAGACAATCTTTGACGTGCATACCCAGAACATCAACACGGCCTATTGGGTCGACGATCACGTCGTCCTGTCGAAATCGCTGAGCGTCGCGGCCCGTGACCCCGTGTGGATCAAGCTGACCGTCTCCCATCAGTGCGACGCGCACTCTAGCGACGCGCATGTCTCGTACGATTTCCGCACCGGCTCCGACCGTCGCATCCGTGTCGAGTACATCCGGATCCACATGCCCGGGGAGCGCATTGTTGCGTTCCCGTTTTGACCGTCCCATCGAAGCCTGCCGGGGCGTGATGCACTGCCTGCACGCCCCGGCGGGCTCCGTCTTCGGCAGCGGAATCGCCAACCGCGGCCGCACGCCGACCCGAAGATCTGCCCTCTGCAGCCGTCCGTCCGGGACCGGGTGATTCCGGGCAGGGACTTCCCGGCGGCCCGTGTCAGCCATTGCCTGATAGCGATTAAGGCATTTGGAACCTTGCAACAGGTTCTCCTCCGATGGTCAGATGACAATCGATCCTGTAGGATTGTGCTTCCATTGAAAGCCAACCCCGATTCAGGTCCTTGCGTTCCATCCGACCATCCGGATCAAGGCGGGCAGGAATGCAGGGACTCCGTCGGGGGGCTCCTTCAGCCGGCCCTCCGCCGGTGTCAATAATCTGCTTTCAGAAAGGAGTCTTCACCATGTCTCGTCCAATCCCTGCACTCGACCCGCTTGGCAGCCGGGAAGAGAGAACCGGGTTTATCCGGACCGAGTCCATCCGCCTGCCGTCATCTGACCGGCGCGGTACAACATCGGTTCGCCCCATAGAGAAGGAAGAACCGGGCGTCACCCTGTGGGCCGGCCCGAAGGCCCTTTTCATCAATGCCGTGTTTCCGGGGATCGATCTCGAGGACCTGCAGATCCGCATAACGGGCAAGCGCCTCGTATTCAGCGGGCTTCAGCACCCAGGCCCGGTGAGCGGAAAAAACGGGCGGCGCCGGCCGCGGAGCAGCCCCCTGAATTTCAGCCACTCCGTCGAATTGCCCTACTCCGTTGATGCCGACCGGGCCGAGGTGCGAAAAGAAAACGGGCTGATTTCGATCATTTTGAAAAAAGATGAATCCCCTGCCCGCAGCGGCAAGGACCGCCTGGAATCGTCCATCATGAATTCCATGAGACGCTACTTCGGGGAAAACGGCCACCCGGCGGATCCGCGGGAAAATGAAAACAGGATCCTTCAGAGCCTCGAAAAATATTTCGCCTACATCGGCGGCAAAGATACCGTCTATCCCGGGGCGCCGAGATGACGGAGCAGATGGAGATATCCGCAGAGGAAGCCCACGAGCGGGTGGCATCCGGAAAGGCTCTCCTGGTATGTGCCTACCGCGACGAACGGGTCTGCAGGAAGGTGCAATTGGAAGGCTCGATGTCTCTGCGCGAGTTTGAAGCACGGCTTCCCAAACTGCCCCGGGATCAGGAAATCATCTTTTATTGCGCCTGAGAAGGCGACGGCGCCGCTGTCGGTCTGGCAGCACAGTATTTCAGCGGAGGGTACGGCCATGCGATGTTCATGGACGGCGGAGTGCAAGCCTGGACAAAAGCCGGATACAAGATGAACGGCGGTTCATAGCTTGCCTGAGCCACCCCGCTGATGTCTGCAGTTTCGGCAGAATAAACAGGGGCAAGTGAAGCCACTTGCCCCTGTTGACGTCATGCCCGGGACAGTATGAAGGACAGTCGGCATTTACATGCCGTGCCCCATGCCCCCTCCCATCATTGCG